>JAFQNW010000091.1 GCA_017420875.1 Bacteroidaceae bacterium | reverse complement strand
GAGTATTTTCCGTGTCATTGTGAAAATGCGAGTTGTACCGATTAAAAGGCTAAAACGCTTTCAATCAATAGTGTAAATGTGTTGCATCGGAAAATGATTGCATCACCCCAAAAACAAAAATTACGAAAGTTGCATTTTGTATGCTATACTGTATTTTAATGTAGTTGTTTACAGTACTACTAATTACCTTATTAAACTATTTCTTATTTCCAAAGTAACATCCATGTAACTCCGCTTGCCATCAATGTAGTCAGCATAAAGTATTTCCGCATCCCGACCTTTCAGGATGCGACACTTGCCGCAAGCCTCACAATCGTGCAGGCATTTCCAGGCGTCAAGCACATAGGCCAGCCTTTCTTCTTTAGTGGAATTATCTATCTTCGGAGGTTGCATGGTTTCTTCAAATAATATTTTATATAATAATTTTGATTTTAACCTTATCGTTTTGTTGCAGAAATCATAAAGGTTACAGCAACAATGGCAATGCCGATGCCCAGAAGAATGTTCGTAGTCAAAGGTTCGCCAAACATCAGCGTACCAACAAGGATGGCTGTAATTGGTTCAAATACACCCAACACGGAAGCCTTTGTAGCACCGATATTTCGGGTTGCGATGGCTAATGTGGCAGTTGAAACAATGGTTGGCAATAGGGCCAAACCTAGTAAATTCAGCCAATCGCCGCTTGTAGTAATGCCTGCAGTGATTGTTGTATCCGAAAAAGATATTTTACCCATGAATACTATTGCTCCAATCGTGAGGGCATAGAATGTCAGTAGCGTATTGGATATCTCGGCTATGGCTTTACTGCGGTTTATGATGACTATAAAAAGAGCATACACCAATGCTGAGCCCAAGGATAGGGCAACACCGATAGGATTTATCGACTCGCCGCCGCTCCCTTGTGTCATAATTATCACGCCGCCAAATGTTGAAGCGATGGCAAGCCACACGGGCCACGAAGGCACTACACGCAGAAATACCATAATAATCGCTACTAGCACAGGATAAAGGAATATCAGCGTAGTAGCCAAGCCCGATGCGATATAGTTGTATGCCTCAAAAAGGAAGATGCTGCTTGACGTATACAGCAGACCAAGTGCGAGCAACACACCCGCCTGCCGTGCCGTTATCCTGAAACTCTGCTTGGTAAGTATGAGGAACGCACCAAGCAGAACAACAGCGAACGAGTATCGAAAGAACAGTATCGACTCAATGGTTGCACCGTTATTCATCAAAGGAACGGCAAACAACGGATTGAGTCCGTATGTGATACCGGTAATAATACCGGCCGGATAGCCTATAATAGCATTTTTACTCAATGTTTTCATAGTTATTTATCAATAAACTTCATCCAGTTTGTTCTCAAAGATATGGTAAGTTTACTCTATTTTTCTAACTTCCAACCACAGTCTCCATGGTAAATCATCTGCTTGGTCATGCCACCATCGATGCAGATGTTCTCACCCGTGATGAAGCCTGCCTTGTCACTACAAAGGAACAACACCATATGGGCAATGTCCATGGGATTGCCCACTCTACCGGCAGGTTGCTGAGTAGCATCTGGACCATCGTAAACGGTGTAGGCCGTATCTATCCAACCCGGGGAAATGGAGTTCACCCTTGCTTTTCCCGACAGACTGACAGCCAATGCGTGAGTGAGTGCAGCAATGCCCCCTTTGGCGGCTGTATAGCTCTCGGTCTGTGGTTGGCTCATGCGGTCGCGTGACGAAGAGATGTTGATAATGGATGCACCATCCTCCAAATGGTTCTTTAGCAATTTCACCAAGTAGAAGGGTGCAGTCACTCCCACACTCAGAGCATACTGGAATTCCTCGTAGGAACATTCATCTATCCCTTTCATCAATGGCAAGGCATTGTTGACAATGACATCCACTTTGTCATGTTTGCTCAACACCTCGGCTGCAAAAGCCTCCAGCACCTCTTTCTTGGAGATGTCTCCAACAAAATGCTCGCCCTCCTGTTTGTCAATCACATAGACTACAGCTCCCTGAGAACGGAACTCATCGGCAATGCATCGGCCTATTCCGTTGGCACCACCGGTTACAATAACTACCTTATCTTTGAACATAAGTATATCATTCTTTATATCATCAACATGATCCGCCCTTCGGCCTTTGTAAACGTATCGGGATAACGACAAATCACCGCATAAACCTGGTTGGAAGTAACTGGTTGCCCATCCTTGCGGATATGTAGCCGTTGGCGGTTAATCATTTCCGCAATCTGCTCCGTCCGCATTCCACGGTTGACTTCGTCTTCCTCCTCCTCGCTCGGCAAAATACAAGCAAGCTTGATTTTGCTCTCACTCGTTCGTCGGTTCTGGCTTGCAAGGCAGTATAGTATGGCTTCTTCGATTTTCATAGAGTTACCAGTAAAATACAAGCATAATAATCAATATACGGATATTTATAACAAATGTACATTATTTTCAGTTACAATAGTAGCTTTTCAAAAGAAAAATCAATAATACATGAATCCTACACTCCTAGATACAGGCAATAAAAACGCAACCCGCAACTTTGCAACTTTCGCGATTTTCGCATCGAAGGACAAACACCCCAAAATATAATTACCTGTTGTCCTTTTTCATATCAACGAATTTCTCTAACTTTGTTTGAAAATAAAGAAGCCTACCAAACTCCGGTTGATAAGTGTGGAAAAGATGGGCAAAACAATTTGGGCGAAATATCAGTTATAAAGGTATAAACAAACAGAATCAATGAAAAAGATAATCATCATCGATGGCGGGCCGCGAAAGAACATGAACACCGCCAAGTTATTGCAGCAATTTGCCGAAGGTGCAAAATCGGCGGGTAGCGATACGGAAGTTAAGACTATACGACTTTATGACCTCGACTACAAGGGTTGTATGTCGTGTATGGCTTGCAAGCTCAAAGGCAAGGCTTCGAACATTTGCCGTTTCAAGGATGCTCTGACCCCCGTTTTGGAGGAGATTGCCCAAGCTGATGGACTTGTACTCGGTTCGCCCATCTATTTCGGCGAGGTGACAGGACAAATGCGTGCCTTCCTGGAACGGTTGGCATTCCCGTGGCTCTCGTATAACGACTACAGCCTGACAGCCCCCAAGCATATGCCTGTGGTACTTATCGAAACCATGAACGGTACGCCTGAACGCAACAATAGCAACCACTTCGGTTCCATGGAAGGATGCATCACTACAGCCCTTGGCGAACCGCAACGTATCGTGGGCTACAACACTTGTCAGGTAGCGAAATATGACCGTTACGAATTGGGCGGTTTCTCAGAAGAAGCCAAACATGCATGGCGTGATGCCCACTGGGAAGAGGACTTGCAAAAGGCATTCGAGGCCGGAAAGCGGATGGCAAAACAATAAGCAACAAGTTTGCATCAGTTAACAATAAATACGTAAGAATATTGTAATTTTACGTATAGAAAAAGACAAATCGATTAATCACATAATGAAAAATCCAGATTACACGATTGTACGAGGCGAGGTGGACGACATTGAAAGCATCGTTCAGTTTCAGGCGAAGATGGCAATGGAATCGGAAGGTACCACCCTCGACCTGGAAAAGGTGACCAAAGGGGTTACCGCTGCCATGAACGACGCATCAAAAGGCATCTATTGGGTTGCCAAAGTAAATGGCAAAGCCATCGGAAGCCTGATGGTTACCCGAGAATGGAGCGATTGGAACAACGAATGGTATTGGTGGATACAGAGTGTTTACGTGTTACCCGATTATAGGAAGCATGGGGTCTATAAAGCCATGTATTCCACTCTGAAAGAAGTAGCTAAGGAAAACAAGGTATCGCAGATTCGCCTGTACGTGGACAAAACAAACCATCCGGCCCAACAGGTTTACCAACGATTAGGGATGCAAGAAAGTCATTACCTGATGTACGAGGAAAATACAAACGATTAATAAGATGGCACATCCTAGTTTTAGGTAACCGGATGGCCATCTCAATTATTTTATCTACCGCAGTCTTTAGAGTTACTGAATTCGTTCCCCCATGGCATAGACCACATTCATCCGTTCGACAGTAATCTTCTGCCATACATGTTCCTGAACGTAGATTTCACTGGCAAGGTATTCATCCACTTCCTCACGATTCTGAAACTCCATGACAAGGACGGAACCTTTCAAGTTGCCTGCTTCGTCTAGCAGACCGCCCGCACAAACGAGGTGCTTCTTCAATCGTTCCATACCTTCCAAATGGCGAGGACGGACTTCCATTCTCTTCGCCAGCATTCCTTCGCCATCGTAAGCTGTTATAACAAATTGCATAATAATAATTTTATTGTTCGATTTTAACTATTGTTACTACCCTTTTAGCTTCATATCACCGTTCTTCACCCACCCCAATCGCTTCATGATGGAGTGGAAGAAAAGACAGAGAACAGCCGGAGCAATGAAATAAAGACCGACGATTTCGATAAGAAGCAGGTTGTGGTCGGTAGTCGGAGCCATGGTGTCCCAACATCCTAGTGGGCCGACAAGACCAGCAGTACCCATACCTGCACCAGCAGCATTGTTGGACATCTTGAGCCATAGAGTCGAAACAGGCCCCAGAATAGCCGAACTTAGCGTCGGAGCAAGCCAAATGATTGGCTTACGAGCGATATTGCCAATCTGCAACATCGAAGTGCCCAACCCTTGCGAAATAAGACCTCCTACCCCATTATCCTTATAACTGATAACGGCAAAGCCTATCATCTGTGCACAACAACCAGCAGTAGCCGCTCCGGCAGCCAGACCACCGATTCCGATGGATATGCAAAGTGCAGCCGAACTGATAGGAAGTGTCAGAAGACAGCCTACCGAAACCGATACGACTACTCCCATAATGAAAGGATTAAGCAGTGTGGCACGATTGATAATCGCACCCAACGACATCACCCATTCATTGATTGGGGCACAGCAATACTTTGCAAACAACCCACCCACAACAATCGCCACAAGAGGCGTGATAATGATATCAACAGGTGTACGCTTCGAAACAAGCGAGCCTGCTTCGATGCCGATAACAGAAGCCAGATAAGCCCCAATCGGACCGCCAAATTTATAACCAAGGGCACCCACAGCCACAGCAGAAATCGTTACCAATGGGGCTCGTTTAAGACCCAAAGCAATGGCCATACCGATAGAGCCACCTACAACTGGAGCCGATTGTAACAAAGCGGCGATATCAGCCAGAAAGTCGAGTCCGGGAATCAAGGCAATCTGTTTGATGATGAGGCCTAGAATAAGCGAGCAGAAAAGCCCCATAGCCATAAAACTGAGTGCATCGACTACATAGGTCTTGAAAATGCCGCCAACGATAGATTGCTGTTTCTTCTTCATAGGATGATGCTTTAAATCCTTACAAAGATAAACATTTGTATATAGTCCGCCTCATAAACTCGCTCATATTTTACTTTTCCAACCTATAACCAAGAATCATCCAAACAAACCTACTTATTCAAATAATAATTATGGGCTGTAGTTCACTACAAAAATGTCTATACATTAAAATATATTTATTACACATCGTAAGACAACTTATATACCGTTAAAAATCTCTACTACTATCAAACAAGATTCTATGGAATTATCTATCTTTGCTTTTCAATCGTGGATGACAGAAGTATTACCTCCATCCATATAAAGAAATTTGCATAAAAAGAACGAAGACCTATGAAAGTATTACTAATAAATGGAAGTCCCCGTCAACAAGGAAATACCGCAACAGCTTTGGCAGAAGTAGCCAAGCAACTGAATATCGAAGGAATCGAAAGCGAAATCGTGTGGATTGGCAATAAACCTGTTCGCGGTTGTGTCGCCTGTGGCCAATGCTCAGCCCAGGGTTTGGGACGTTGTGTGTTTGACGACGACATCTGCAATCGGATTTCAGAGAAATTCAAAGAGGCCAACGCCTTGATTGTAGGCTCGCCGGTATATTACGGTCAACCCAACGGTGCCTTGCTTGCCATCATCCAGCGTGCCTTCTACTCCAACGGAGCATCCATCGCAGGAAAACCGGCAGCTGCCATTGCCGTATGCCGTCGTGGTGGGGCTACAGCTGCTTTCGAAGCACTTAACATGCCTTTCCAGATGATGAACATGCCTGTGGTGACTTCACAATATTGGAACATTGCTTATGGACGAGGAGCCGGTGAGACTTCCATGGATACCGAAGGCCTGCAAACGATGCGTACCCTGGCTCGCAACATGGCCTGGATTTTAAAGTGTACAGATGGGAAAAGAGCTCCTGGCCGACCGGCTGATGAGCCTTGGGAACCCATGCATTTCATCCGATAATGCACACTGAAGTGCATTTTTTGAATTACAAACATTAAAAAATAACACATACAATGCGTATAGCAATCTATGGTGCCGGTTCATTGGGCACAATTCTTGGAGCTTATATCAGCAAGGCCGGTGTTTCAATTGAACTGATTAATAGAAACAAGGCTCACATTAATGCCTTAAAGGACAAAGGTGCTCAAGTGGTTGGAACTGTTCAATTCACTCAACCGGTTGTGGCATATACGCCTGCAGAAATGAGCGGAAAGTATGATATTTTGTTTCTCATGACCAAACAACAGAACAATGCTGAAGTAGTACATACGCTCAAAGATTACTTAGCTCCTGACGGAGTTCTGGTAACTTTTCAAAACGGCTTACCGGAAGTACTGATAGCATCCATTTTAGGAGAAGAACGTGTCCTTGGGTGTACGGTAGCCTGGGGAGCCACCCTTCAATCACCTGGAGTTTGCGAACTGACCAGCGAACCCGATGCACTTTCCTTCTCTTTGGGAGCCATCTCACCCCAACGTAGCAAGCACTTCAATAAAGTGAAAGAATTGCTTGAGTTAATGGGCAAAGTAGACGTAGAAGAAAACTTTATAGGTACTCGTTGGAGCAAACTGCTCATCAATGCAGCGTTCTCGGGTATGAGTGCCGTATTAGGTTGTACATTCGGAGAAGCAGCCGGTCCTCGCGAATCGAGACGCATTGTTCAGGCCTTGATTAAAGAATGTATAGACGTATGCCAAGCCGGTGGAATTCGTATTGAGCCGGTTCAAGGGAAGGATATCGTTAAACTACTCAACTACACGAATGCACTGAAACGTGCCTTCTCCTTCTTTATCATTCCCATCGCCATCCGTAAACATGCCAAGCTGAAGGCCAGCATGCTTCAGGATTTGGAAAAGGGCAAGCTGACCGAAGTGGATGCCATCAATGGTGCGGTGTCTGACTATGGAAGAAAAGTAGGCTGCCCTACCCCTATGAATGATAGGGTCGTAAAAATTGTCCATCGTATTGAGCAAGGTGAACTTCGACCAAGTTTTGATAATCTCCAATATTTTAATTAGTCAGTTTATGTTTAAGGCACTTATCATATATTTGGTCATACTTAATATCATGACGCTGTTGATTTATTGTTTGGACAGACTAACCTTTTCTAAAGGAAACAAGCACCAAAAGGTTTATTCCCTTTTAGTGCTTGTCCTGATAGGAGGCAGTATCGGAGCCTGGTTCGGCACGAAATTATGGCCTCCTAAAAGTATGGTCAACGTCTTTAAATATACAATTCCTACGATTCTTCTTATTCAGGTTCTAGGCATTTTATATTTAAGGTATCAAGGTTAAGGGCGTGCAATCACAATCTGATGGTCACCCGATTCCAATGTCAAGGTATCCTGTTCAACGTTGATTGACTTACCATTCAACTGACATTCTTCTGAATGGATTGGGAGAATGAACGAAGCAGATGAATTGGTAGGTACACTTACCTCAAATACGATACGATCAGCCTCAACACGCCAAGACGAGCGAACCTTTCCATAAGGTGTTTCCTTGGAAACGTTTACCCATTCCAAGCCTTCAGGAAGCTGCGGACGAATCAACACCTGCTTATAACCAGGAGCATCCAAGGTTGGAGTGATACCACCTAAAGCCTGGATAAACCAAGAACCGATACCATTATAGCAATTATGTATCTTGCTTCGGTGACCTTCCCAATATTCCCAAGTAGTAGTGGCTCCTTGATTAATCATGTGCATATAACCCGGATAATCAGACTTTTTCAGCATCTGATAGAGAAAATCTACTTCACCAGCTTTTGTGGCCCAATCTGTCAGGATGGTTACTCCCACCAAACCTACACCAATATGTCCGTTCAAGTGTTGACGGGTATAATCAAAAAGTTGCTGGCGTACTCGTTCGGTTACTTGGCCCTTCGCAATGTCTACCAACATCGGATAAATCAAGTCAATCTGTGTACCAGAAGCATAGTTACCTGTTTCTTCTTTATAAAAGGTGTGGTGTACTAATTCCTTCAAGGCCTTTTCCTTTGCCTGATACAACTTTGCATCCGAAGGTCTGCCCAACAAGGTAGCCATCTGTGACATCACGTCGTAACAATAGCTCACGAAGCAGTTGCTCACCAAGTCTACCGACTCCAGATTCCGATAGTCCACCAATTTCTCTGGAGCCAACCAATCTCCAAGATACCAATTTCGATAATCTGTATCCGGCCAACGCTTTAAAAGTCCATCCACGGTGTATTTGTCCACATAGCCCAACCATTGTTGCATCACAGGATAATAACGCTCCAACAAGCGTTTGTCACCATAATTCAGATAAGTCTCCCACGAAGCCGTAATGATAAAACCGCACCAGTACGGTCCTCCTCCAGCCGGATAAGGATTGGGAACACAATGAGGCATACCTCCATCCTCACGCACACAATCTGCCCACATCTTCATCCAGTTCTGATATAGGGGAGCACCGTCATAAAGTGTTTGGAAACTTCGACACGAAGCATTCCCATCTCCACCATAGCCCATGCGTTCTATCTGCGGACAATCCACGATGTATCCACTGAAGGCTAAAGGGCGGAAGGTGTATTTAATCATCGAATAGATAGCATTTAAATCGGTATCCGAACTTTCGAACGAAGAAGCATCCTTGAAATCTGTTCCTACCAAAAAGGCGGTCAACTTTTCAGGGGCCTTAGGAAGGTTGGAAAGGCGAATGTATTGGAATGCATGATGATTGAACTTGTTGCGGAACACACCCCCCTTGCTCGATGTAATGTATGCATCCTCGTAATGTGAGCTATGCTTACCATCGTCCCATTCCTCTTGTGCTTTGAAGTTTCCTTTACCATCGTGCCAATCGCTATACTCGATGGTGACACGCAAGCTATCCGGCAAAGACGGGAAAGCAATCTCTACCCAACCATTCAAGGCCTTTGGCATCTTCACTACCCAAACACTATCCTTGACTTGCTTGATTTCTTCTGGTTGAATGGTTTCAATGATGCGGTTTGGCTCACACATCTGAGGCGAAATCTTCAAGTTAGGAACTTCGGCTACCCATGCTTTACTCCATGCCTGCTCATCCAATGTGGACGAATCAAGATTTGAAAGAGCTCTTGTTCCATCCACACATTCTCCACCAAATTGAGCCGGATACCACCATCCATTACTTGCATCACTATATTCGCTTGGACGTGCCATCCAAGTGGCATCCGAAGCCAATTCTGTTGTGGCCTTACCTTGAGCAATAACATCCAGTTGTACCTTTACCAACGGACCTTGATGAACAGCCTTGAATGTATGTTCGCGATACCATCCGGTGCCTAACCAAAGCATCAGGTCGTTTTCACCTTGGCGAATGTATGGAGTAAGGTCGTAAGTAGCGGAATTTGCTCGCTTGTCCAATTGTGATACTGAAGGAGCCAATACATCCTCGGACACTTTTTGTCCATTCAAATACACCTCGTGATAACCTAAAGAAGCTACATGAAGCAAACGGGTCGAGGTGGTATCGGCCACTTCGAACTTCTTTCTTAACTGAGGTGAGCCACAATCTTTCAAGCCGATGAATTCGCCTTCCCAATCCTGAGCCGACAAGATACCGATACCGAAACGTTGCACATCACTCCATGGGGTAACACGTCCATGGTTATCCCATACGCGAACTTTCCAATATAATAAGTTACGCGGTTGCAATGGCTGACCTGCATAAGGTACCATAACCGATGCATCCGATTCTACTTTACCCGAGTTCCACACGTCCGGTTGATCTTTCAGGAGTTTTTGTTCATCCGTAGCAACCTGTATTTCATAATGTGTTTGGTTGGTTGCTGCCCTATCCGACTTTACCTTCCAACTGAAATGTGGTTGGGTAGAATCAATCGCAATAGGATTTAAAAGGTTTTCGCATCTCAGGTCTTCCAAATACAAGGACTTGTCGTCTGAACATCCGGAGAATACGATTGTCAGTAAAATGAATAGCCAATACAATTTTCTCATAGCTATATGTTTGTTAATTGATATTTTAAAGGTTATAATGCAATGCGTCGTTAAATAAAGTAATAAACATGAAGACGTTTTTTAAAAACGTCTTCATGTTTTAAAAAAACGCCTTCATGTTTTCATTATTGCATCAAGGAGGTTATTCTACAATCTCCAAAAGCACTTTACCCGAGGCATCGAGCACTTTGACTTTCAGTTCGCCTTTCTTCTTTTCAAGAATCATGACGGTAGCATTTTCCACTTGATTTCCTCCACCGATAATGACCGGATAAGAATTTTCCGAATCGCCCACCGGATGATAGGCAAAACGATGGGTATGGGCATGAATAGCCACATCGAAAGGTGCTTTATCCAGCAACGGACGCCACAAGCTTTCGCACAAGTTCTTTCCCAACATGCCATAAATAGGAATATGATGTAGCAAGATGCGTTTATCGGCCTTCTTGAATGCCTTGGAAGCCAATTCCTGTTTCAAGAAATCCACCTGTTCGAGACGGAGTTGGGTAAAGTCGTTCAAGCCCGAATACTCTCTATGGTCGTCGGTCTTGTCTTCCCCACAATCCAGCATCACGATACGTGTATCCCCCCAATTGAAGGCTCCGTATGTCTTACCACCCACATAATCGAAATGCTTACGTAAGCCAATGGAATAAACGTTACGAATTTCATGATTGCCACGGATAAAGAATGTTGGGATGCGGTCGCCACGAACGGATTCAGTCAACAACGACACATATTTAGTAGCCTGATCGTTACTCTTCGGGTCGTCAATGCAATCGCCATTGAACACCACAAAATCGTAATCCACGTCTTTAATCTGCTTATAAAGAGCTTCAAAAGTAGCCTGACGTTGATGCAGGTCGTTAAAAATCAAAGCCGTAAACGAATCGGTATTTGCATCAGGCATCACGAACGAGTAGAAAGGCGATTTGGCCGTATTTCCAAATATCTTGTGATAGGCCGCATAATGAAGGATTTCTTGCGAACACACCCGATAGTAATACTTTTGTCCCGACTTCAAGTTATCGAGACGAATTTTGTGAATAGATTCGTTGAATTCGGCTTGTCCATCAATAATCAGTCGCACTCTGTTCAATTGAGTCGTATCCGTACCGAATTCCACCCAACTATAAGCCGGGATAATGGTTTCCCACATGATGGTCATACCTCCATCTACCGGATTCTGCAGATAAGGCTTGGTACGGAACATCTTTTCAGGATTGATAGCCGTACGCAAGCATACCGACACCGGACGATGGTCGGAAGCCACAGGCTCGTCCAACACTTCTTTTGAAGCTACCGCATAAAGTGGAGCCGTTTGTTTCCATACGGCAATATAATCAATCGTGTTCTTGGGTGCAGGTGAAGGATGAGTAGGTTTCTTCAAATCATTCAAGATTGTAAAATCCTTCTGCAATTCTTTCATCATCGGCGATTCGGGCACATCATTCAAATCACCAGCCAAATAGAAAGGTTTCCGACTCTTGGAAGCACACTGACGGATGATTTCCAACGAAGCGATGCGATCTTCTTCGGTCAACGAGAAATGGGTACAAGCAAACAAGAATTCATCGAATTCGGCCACTAGCAAGGCTCTTCTTTCTTCTCTTCCCGGCAAGGCCATGGCTTCTGTACGCAATGGTTTCGAGCGTGAAAGCAATCCGATGCCATACTTGCCACCATCGTAATCAATTGCCGGATGATATACAGCATGCATCTGAGCACGTTCGGCTATTTCGCCCAAAACGTATTTGCCTCCACTACGTCCCGTCAAGCTATCCAGTTCTTGAACGGCCACGACATCCGGACATTCATTCCGAATCACATTGGCTATACGTTGAACATTACACACTCCATCCATGCCATTTGCGTTTCTGACATTGTATGTCATCAACTTCAAATATTCTTGTGCAGAGACCATCGAAACGGCCATCAAAGCAAACAAAATCAAATAAAGTTTTTTCATTCTATTTAGGATTTAAGGTCAACTTTTACCACAAAAATACGAAAAAGAAGTCACAATCTTCTATCTTTGCACAGATTAAATACGCTAAATCTTAAATACATGATGAAACGCATTACTTTTCTTGATTACATTCGCGTGTTTGCCTGTTTTTTGGTCATCCTGGTACACGCCAGTGAGAATTATTATGGAGCAATAGGAGAATCGGATTTGGCAGGTCCCCAATCTTTCCTTGCCAACGAAGCCGATCGCTTGTGGGTATCCGTTTACGATGGCTTGTCACGCATAGCCGTACCTTTATTCATAATTGTATCAGCCTATCTGCTCGTCCCGATGAAAAAAGAGCAGACTTCCTGGCAATTCTATCTTCACCGATTTGCACGCATCCTTCCACCCCTTGTATTCTTCATGATACTTTATAGTACCTTGCCTGTACTATGGGGGCAGATCGATGGTGCCACATCGTTGAAAGACCTTTCAAGATTATTCTTGAACTTTCCGACATTAGCCGGACATTTATGGTTCATGTATCCGCTTATCAGCTTATACTTATTCATCCCTATCATTTCTCCTTGGTTGGAAAAAGCTACAGCCCGCGAAGAACGCTTCTTCATCGGACTCTTCGTGCTATCTACCTGCATGCCATACCTGAACCGTTTTTGTGGAGAGTTGTGGGGACAATGTTTTTGGAATGAATATCACATGTTGTGGTATTTCTCTGGATACTTAGGTTATTTGGTGATAGCACACTACATCCGTATTCATCTGAAGTGGAGCCAACAGAAGCGTATGACCGTAGGACTTGTCTTTACAATTATCGGTGCCGTATGGACAGTCTTGTCATTCTACCTGCAAGCTGTACCGGGAATCACCCATTCAACCCCTGAGATTGAAATTGGTTGGGCCTTCTGTACCATCAATTGTGTACTCTTTACCACAGGTGTATTCTTGATGTTTACCTGTATTCAGGCTCCAAAGCCTCCACGTATCATCGAAGAAATGTCCAAGTTGAGCTATGGCATGTATTTGATGCATATCTTCTATTTAGGCTTCTGGGTAGGTATATTCAAGCAAGACATGAATCTGCCTACCGTAGCCGCTATCCCGTGCATATCCATAGCCACTTTTATCTGTTGCTACATCACAGGAAAGATTATCTCATACATCCCCGGAAGCAAATGGCTCATCGGGTAGTATGAAACAATCAATTGCCCAAATTTACTTTTTCGAAGTTATATCCCATACGTTTCAGTTGGATAGCCGCTCCGATTTTGTACATTGCTTTACAGGCACGGGCAAACACATGGAAAGCCATTTCGCTCTGCGGAGGAATTTGTTCGTAACGAATCAAGTCGACAGCTTTTTCTCCGCATTGACGGATGGTTTCTTCCAGTTCTTTAGCTGTTCTGCTATCCAATGGAATGCGAAGCAAATCACGCACAATGTGTTCGTCCATATCATCAAACCCTTGTTCGCCATAATACGACTGATAAGGCATCTTCAGGAAAGTCTCCCAATCCGCATCCCAACCATAAGCAACAGCCATACCCAGATAAGCAGCCCATGCCACAGATACCGTTGGATAATGTGCAATTTGAGGTACTGCATCGCCCATATATTCAGGAGCCAAAATTTTCCATTGCTCATCAATATCTTCTGTAGCAAGCAATACACCCTTCAACATTCCTCGCGTAGTAGCAAGACGCAACAAGTCATCTTGCATTTTCTCTTCAAAACGAATTAAATATTGTATATCCATAAAACAAATTCACTATTTAAACCGAAGGCAAAAATAGTGAATTTATTTTATATGAGGAAATATAGTCCTTATCAGGCAAACATGCGTGTTACCCAAATCCAGAATGGTGCTGCAAAAATAAAGAGCAGAATACTGAATGCCAACGAGGAGGTACCTGTCCGTTCGTACAACTGATTTTGATTACCGATAATAATCCCAGAGAAAGCAGGAGGCAAAGCACCGGCCAAGACCATCATCTGAAGTTTGTCAGTTTCCATATGAAACAACAAACCAACAATCAGCAATACTGCAGGCATCAAAATCAACTTCTGAATGGTGTTATATACCACTTCTTTATCCAATTGGAATTTCATGCCGCTTAATGTCAGACCAGCCGCAAACACCGCTACACCTGAATTGGCTTTAGCTATCAACTCAAAATTTGGATCAAGAATGGCTGGGAACTTGATATCGAGAAGAACCAAGATTACCGCAAGAATAGGTGCCCAACAAACAGGCTCTTTCAATGCATCTACAACAGGATTCGTTTTCTTAACACCATTCGTATCGTCTCCCCTACCATTATTCAGCAAAGCTAAACCTATCGGGATATTCACGGCATTCACTACAATGGACACGATGGCTACGACCAAACCGGTTGTTGCCGTACTTCCGTAAATAGGTTCCAGGATGGCAAAGCCTAAAAAGCCAATGGTAGGTGAACCGGAAATCAATGCACAAACAGCTGCTTCACTCTTCGAATGTTTAAAGAACTTATAGCATGAGTAGTAAGCCCAAAGAAACATTCCGGTAATCACTACAAGGCTCACGACTGTCAGTTTCAAATCATCGAAAAGCATGGCACTATCGGCCTTCACAATGGATACAAACAAAGCTGCCGGCAATGCATAAGTCAATACAAGCTTGTTCAACACTTTCGAATCTTCGGTCTTGAACACCTTCTTCTTCCCAGCCATGAATCCCAAAAACATGATCACAAAAATGGGAAGGATGTCTTTAATAAGTATATCAATCATAATGAATCATTTTATAGATGAATGAGGGTTCAAGTTACCTATATGACCACTTTCCAAACCGACAGATGGGTCAATCACACAATTGATGAGAGTCGGATATTTAGAAGCCAAAGCACAGCTCAGAGCATCATCCAACCCCTCTGGGGTAGTAACGTGATAAGCCTTTCCGCCAAAAGCTTCTATCATCCGATCATATCTTGCTTCAGGCATCAGCATGGTAGGTGCAGGATCACCATTCGTGCCATGACTTTTCTCGTCACCTCGATAGATACCACCATTATTCAAGATTAAAATCGTTATGGGCAAACGATAACGACAAATGGTTTCAATCTCCATACCACTGAATCCAAAAGCACTGTCACCTTCTATGGCCAACACTTGTTTTCCACCCGTTACAGCTGCACCAATACTATATCCCATGCCAATACCCATCACTCCCCAAGTACCTGTATCAAGGCGTAATCTCGGATTGTACATATTGACAATGTTTCGTGTATTGTCCAAGGCATTGGCTCCTTCGTTCACCAAATAAATATCTTTATAGTCCTGAAGAACTTCACTCACCACATGCAAAGCATTGAAATAATTCATTGGTACCGTTGGTGTGGTCAGTTTCTGTTGCATCTTTTCTGCATTGACTTGTTTGACTGCTTGGATACTTTTCATCCATGCATCTCCGCATTTGATATTAAACGGTTCCATCTTGCAAAGCAACATATCAAGCGAAGATACGATATCCCCCACAATAGGAGCATCAATCGGACGATTACTATCCATTTCTTCAGCAGATATATCCAATTGAATAAATTTGGCATTGGAATTCCATTTCTTTCCTTTACCGTGATTCAAAAGCCAATTAAGTCGTGCACCAACCAACATCACCACATCAGCTTGTCCCAATACCAAACTTCGAGCTGCAGCTGCACATTGAGGATGATCATCGGGTAGTACTCCTTTAGCCATGGACATGGGTAGAAATGGTATTCCGGTCTTTTCGATAAACTCTTTCAACACTCCTTCCGCATGTGCATAGGCAGCTCCTTTCCCGATGATTACCAAAGGTTTGGCTGCATTAGACAACAACTTCAAGGCCCGTTTTACGGAAGTAGAAGAAGGTAATTGTACGGGAGCAGGTTCTACAGGAGCAAAAAGAGTAGCCGAAGCTTCATTAACATCCATCGTTGTACTGAGCATAGCCGTTGTAATGTCAAGATATACACCCCCCGGACGTCCGGATAAGGCAGCCCGAATGGCACGAGCCAAACCTACAGCAATATCTTGTGGACGATTGATTCGATAGGCAGCTTTCACAAAAGGTTTGGCTATATTCATTTGGTCGAGTCCTTCATAATCACCTTGTTGCAAATCGATGATGTTACGATCACTCGAACCACTGATCTGAATCATAGGAAAACCATTCACGGTAGCCTCAGCCAAGGCAGTCAACCCATTCAGGAACCCAGGTGCTGAAACCGTCAGACAAATACCTGGCTTCTGAGTCAGATACCCGCTGATAGCAGCAGCATGTCCTGCCGATTGTTCATGACGAAATCCAATGTAACGAATACCTACCTCTTGGGCATGACGGGCTAAATCGGTCACAGGAATCCCCACCACACCAAAGATGGTATCGACTCCGTTCATCTTCAAGGCATCGACCAATAGATGCATGCCATCAGTAAGGCATGCATTGGGATTATCTTCTATATAATTCATTGTAAGTCTTTGATTTAGTTTTTATTATTTGCATACGATGTGCTTTTGACGGAATTCGTTTATCTCATCCGAAGTATAACCTACTTCTTTCAGAATTTCATCTGTATGTTCACCCAAAGCCGGAGCTGGTTTTATTTCTGGAGTAAAGCTGGAGAATTTAGGAGGGCAACCGATGGTAAGGAACTTGCCACGTCCTGGCTGATCAACTTCTACAATGGTACCACACTTCCGCAAAGACTCGTCTTCAGCAATTTCTTTCATGCTCAAAACTGGACCACATGGCACTCCTGCCTTACCCAATTCTTCTACGATGTCCATCTTTTCACGAGTAATGGTATAGGCTTCAATAGCTGCATAGATTTCATCTTTCACCTTGTTTCTCGCCTCAGGAGTGTTGTATTTCGGATCATCGATCCATTCCGGCTTACCGATAATTCGGGCTGCAGCGGCAAAAGGTTTCATTTCATTCTGTAATACGATGTAGACGAATGCACTCGGATTGTCTTCCCAACCTTTACAACGGTAACACCAACCCAGCACTTGTCCGCCTTCCACATTACCTCCCCGAGGAACGGTATCGCCAAATTTTACGTTCGGATATTGTGGGAAATGAGCCAACGTACCTGTATGTTCCAATATCAACTGGTCACGAAGCTTCACACGACACAAATTGATAACAGCATCCTGCATGGACTGTTGTACAAAACAACCTTCGCCTGTCTTTTCGCGTTGCATCAATGCAGCCAGAAGTCCAATAAGCAAATGCATACCGGTATTACTATCTCCCAAAGCTGCTCCCGATTGAGTCGGGAGATTATAATCGCCTTTCCACCAACCGGTAGTAGCAGCAGCACCTCCGGCACACTGTGCCACTGGTTCAAATGCTTTTACACTGGCCAATGGAGAATCGTCATTGAATCCCTTAATGGTTCCATAAATGACACGTGGATTGATTTTGTGCACTTCTTCCCAAGAGAAGCCCAACTTGTCTACCGCTCCTGGATGTAGATTTTCCACAAAAATATCGGCTGTTTTCAATAAACGGGTCAAGATTTCCTTTCCTTCGGGCGATTTCATATCCAGTTCAATGGAACGTTTATTACAATTCAATTGTAAGTAATATAAACTATCCATACCGGGATAATCCAACAATTCGGTACGTGTGGGATCACCCAATCCTTTACGTTCGATTTTAATCACATCGGCTCCAAGCCAAGCCAACATTTGCGTACACGAAGGACCCGATTGCACTTGGGTCCAGTCAATCACTCTAATACCTTCAAGTGGTGCTGTCATAATTTAATTCCTCCTATTTAAAAAGTTTAGGGAGATAACGAACCACCCTAAGAATAGTTCAGTCAGGTAAGAATGATTCACAAAAAAAGGGATGTTATTCACATCCCCTAATGATTACTTGTTAATCAGGCAATTTAACTTTCTCCGGTTCCTGTTCTTGAAAGGCTTTGAAATCCGGAACTACATTCCCTTCCAAATCGTCTATGAAATCTGCGTTGCACCCCAACCGTCTAGCCTCTTCAGCATAGGCTCTGAGAGCTGCTAATGCACATCGGTCGGTTCCTGTCAACACAAACACTGGAATTTCATTTAAAACACACCGATTCAACAATTTACGCTGGTCTTTTGTTGCTGCCATATCTTTATTCTTTTTTTAATCCTTTATACTAAAAGAGTGAGGACTCATCACGAGCACCCACTCTTAGCTACAAAATACAAATACAACTAAACGAGATATATCTTTATTCTTTTATTCTCTTTAATTGACTTTGACAAAGATATTTCATTATTTAATATCTTCCAAATTTTTCTCATTATAAATTTGTTTTCCTTCAGGAGTGTACAAGAATTCGATACGTTTTGCATAGAACTTTTCAATCTTGCCACGTACCATCTTCATGGTACTGTTGATCATCTGATTTTGTTCTGTAAACGGTTCAGGCAAAATAGCAAAGGTACTTGGCAACCAACGTTCCGGGAACATACCTTCAAATTCACCACCCTTTTTGTACTTGTTCAATTCGTCTTCCATCTTCTTCAAAGCTGCCTTACGGCCTTCTTCTGTATCCAATGTCAGATTGCTGAACGACAACTTACGCTTCAAAGCATCCTTGTTTGGAACAATCAAAGCAATGGTGTAAGGAGACTGGTTGTTGTAAAGCATTACCTGGTCGATGTATTTGGATTGGCCAACCAATGCTTCTTCAATACCTTCCGGGCTGTACTTTTCACCGTCTGATGAAATGAGCAAGCTCTTGAAACGTCCCTTCACATACAACAAGCCTTCTTTCGACATGTATCCGAGGTCGCCTGTATACAACCAACCATCCTTTACGGTATCGGCAGTTGATTCAGGGTTCTTCCAATATCCAGCCATCACGTTTTCGCCTTTCACAACGATTTCGCCCATTTCGCCAACCGGCAATTCCTTGCCTTCGCTATCGCAAATCTTCAATTCGAGCGGTTTTACCAACTTTCCGCTTGAGCCGAAGCGATAACGGTCAGGACCATTGGATGAAAGTACCGGAGTTGCTTCGGACAAGCCATAGCCTTGGAACATCGGGATACCGATACCTACGTAGAACTTCTGCAAGTTCTTGTCGAGCAAAGCACCACCACCGATGAAGAACTTCAATTCGCCACCGAAGTTATCGCGTACCTTCGAGAAGATAAGCTTGTCGAACAATGCTACCAATGGCTTCAACAGATATCTCCATCCCTTGAAATCGAGGTTGCTGTCTCCATAATAGATTTGACGAACCTTCATACCTAAGTTGAACAACTTCACGGTTGTTTCGCCCTTAGCACGAATGCCTTGTTCGATGTTCTTCTTAAATGTCTTGGCCAATGCAGGTACAGAAAGGATGAAGTGAGGCTTCACTTCCTTGATGTTCAAAGGAATGTTTTTCAACGATTCGAGTGGTGTACGTCCCACCTGTACGGTAGCAGCTGTAGCACCCTTTGCCATCATGATGTAGAAACCTACCACGTGTGCAAAACAGTGGTCAAGCGGAAGAATAATCAATGTACGCCAAGTCTGGTCGATGTTAACCAATGTACAAGCCTGTTCTACATTCGATGTATAGTTGCGGTGAGTCAACACCACACCCTTCGGGTCGGCTGTAGTACCACTGGTATAGGTAATGGTTGCATAGTCATCGTTTTGGATGCTCTTTGCCACCTTCAGGAATTCTTCCTGTGAATGTGATGCCAAGAATTCATCACCCATCTTCTGTACTTCACTGAGGGCGATTTCCTTATCACCATATTGTGCTTGTTCATCAAACACAATCACTTTCTTTACTTCAGGCAACTTATCGATGATGGCACGTACTTTCTTCAACTGAGTACCCGATACCATGACATACTTCACGTCACCATGAATCAAACGGAACAACAAGTCGTTGCTTTCTTCGAGCTTGATAGACAAAGGTACATTGACCGCACCGGCATAGAACATTGCCAATTCGCCAATCACCCACATGTTACGACCTTCACTCAAAAGAGCCATGTTATCGCCCTTCTTCACACCCAAAGCCTGAAGACCGGCACCCAATTGATAAACTTTTTCCTTTACTTGAGTATAAGTAGTAGGTTCAAACTTTTTTCCAGTCTTTTCCAACAAGAATGTATTGTTGGGGTAATTCTTTACCGACTCTTCAAATAAATCTACTAAGGTTTTCTTCATTTCTTTTACATTATTACTGACTTCACAAAGTCATCAATTATTTAAAGCGGTGCAAATTTACAAAATATTTCCCAAATAACCGAAAAACCAGCCAATTATCGCACAATTCTTTTCTAAATGTGCAATTCAGGGGATACATCTGGCTTGATTCGTTTGCCATTTACGCATCAGATAAATACTTTTTCATGGCTCACTTTTCAAAATATTCCCTTATCTTTGTTACAAACATGCAGGCGAATTTAGAAGATGCCTTCGCAAATCCTAAACATGCCTTCGCATCGTGTGTGACAAACCATGAAGTTATTAACCATTTAAATATTACTATGAAGAAATTTTTCTGCTTTTGGAGTTTGATTCTTATTGCCCACATGGCCATCGCCCAAACTCAGATTATCGCCCATCGAGGTTTCCATGCTACCAAAAACTCTGTACGTAATTCGCTTTCGGCTTTGCAACATGCTCAGGATTTCGGAGCGTTCGGCTCTGAATGCGACATCAACGAAACAGCCGACGGAGTGCTGGTGGTCGCTCATGGGCCTAAACACGGGAAATACATTGTTCAGCAAACCGATTTCCAAACACTTCGCTCACAGAAGTTAGAAAATGGAGAAATTCTCCCTACCCTTGACGAATATTTGGAGCAAGCAGCCAAGAATACGAACACCAAGCTGATTATCGAAATCAAGGATCACAACACGCCACAACGCGAAACCAGAGTAGTCAAGAACATCTTGAAAGCAGTCAAGAAGCATAAGTTGCAAAACGATGTGGAATACATCGCTTTCCGCAAGCACGTTTGCGACGAACTCATCAAGTACGGCCCGAAAGGTATCCAAGTAGCCTATTTGAATGGCGACCTCACTCCTGAATATTGCAAAGGTTTGAACTACACAGGTATCGACTATAATCTAGGCGTCTTGAAGAAACACCCCAATTGGATTAAAGAAGCTCAAGAACTGGGCTTGATTGTCAACGTTTGGACAGTAAATGATACCGAAAACCTTCAATGGTGCGTAGATCAAGGTGTCGATTTCATTACAACCGACAATCCGGAAGAAGCTGCTCGAATCATCTCGAAGAAATAAGTATGAAAATTCTGCATACCAGTGATTGGCACTTAGGTCATCTGTTGTACAACTACGAACGAACCGAAGAACAATACGACTTTCTTCACCAGCTTGCCGACATCGTATCCGCCGAACAGCCCGATGTGATGGTGGTAAGCGGTGATGTGTTTCATTATTCTTCGCCTTCGGCTACCGCCCAACGCATGTACACCGATGGCCTGCTAGCCATTCATCAGGCATGCCCCAGCATGGAAATGGTAATCACGGCCGGCAACCACGACAGTGCTTCCAAGCTGGAGATTGACCGCAATCTATGGTCGCATTTCCAGGTACATGTCATAGGCAAGCCCGAGGGTAAGCAACTCCAGAAACACCTTATATATATAAAGGAGAAAGGTTACGTGATAGCCGTACCACACATCTACCCGCAGAATTTCCCTTTGTTGGACGAGGACACTCCACGCGAAGAACGATGCCAACGTTTCTTCCAAAGCCTTTTGGATGAAGTGAGCCGGCAAAACACCGACCAACTTCCCGTAATATTAATGGCTCACCTGGCCCTTACGGGAAGCGACTCCACCGGTCATGACGAACCCATCGGAGGCATGGATTACACCTCCATCTCCGCTTTAGGAGACGGATACGACTATCTGGCTTTGGGGCACATCCATTGCCCGCAAACCATTCAGGACGAGCAACATTGTGCTCGCTATAGCGGTACTCCCCTTCCTGTGAGTTTCGACGAACAATATCTCCACTCCGTCACGATGGTCGAAGTAGAGCGACACAACGATACGCCTCAAATCCGAGTCCTCCCCATCCATAATCCGAAACCTCTGGTCGTTTTTCCTAAAGCACCAAAGCCTTTCGATGAAGTGCTCAACGAACTTCAAACCCTCGATGCAAATCAACCCAGCTATCTGCAAGTCAATGTATTGGTCAAGGATTTCCTGGCACCCGATTGCAAGGAACGCATCTCGGCCATCTTGAAAGACAAAGCCTGCCGTTTCTGCCACATCAAGATGAATTGGGAGCGAAACGAAGAAACATCCTCCTCCGTCCACCTCTCGCTTCAAGAAATGAAACAAACCTCCCCATTAGACATTGCCAAGCTCTTCTATCAGGAAAAATACGGCAACGAGATGGACGATGAACTATACACCTTGTTACACGAAGTAATCACGCACCAACCATGAAACTACGCAAGCTCACCATACACAACCTAGCCTCCATCGAAGATGCCGTCATCGATTTTGCCAACGGTCCTTTGTCCGAAAGTTCCATCTTCCTGATTTGTGGAGAAACCGGATCGGGGAAATCAACTTTGCTCGATGCCATTTGTCTGGCACTCTACAAGGATACTCCCCGCATGCGACGCACCAATCGCGAATCGTATCAAGACCAAGCCATCACTTCGCTGGATAACGTTCAGACAAACGATTGCCGACAACTGGTACGCCGTAATGCCAAAGAAGCCTGGGTGGAATTGGAACTTGCAGACAACGACGAGCAACTGTATACAGCCCGTTGGAGTGTTGACCGTGCCCGAACCGGGAACCTCAAGAAAGCAGAATGGTCCTTGCACAACCATCAATCGGATGAGACCCTACACAAGGATGCCGAAATCGAAGCAGAAATCCATCGCATCATCGGTCTTGATTTTGAGCAATTCTGTCGCACCACTCTCTTGGCACAAGGCGAATTTACCCGCTTCCTTCAAAGCAATGCCCACGAAAAGGCCGACATTCTGGAAAGACTCACCAATACCGACATCTATTCACAAATCGGCATTCGCATTTTTGAAAGCTGGAAACAACACAAATCGGCCTACGAAATGCAAAAGTTGAAATTAGATGCCATCCGTCTCCTCACTGAAGAAGAGAAGAAGACCTATCAAGACAGCATCGTTCAGAAAGAAGCAGCCATTCAAGCATTGGGTGTACAGATTGAACAACTACACCATAAACTACAATGGCTGACCAGCGAACAGCTCCTGAATCAGAAAATTTCGGAGGCTCAACAAGCTTTTGAACAAGCCCAATCCATCCTGAAGTCCGATGCTTTCAAGGAAGCAGAAAAACTGTTGTTCGAATGGAACCTGTCTACCGAAGCACGTCCTTGCTATCGGGAAGGCCAACGCTTGCAACAACAAATTGACTCCGAAGAAGAAGAAATAAAGGCATTACAAAACAAAATCCGTCAGTTACACCCTTCACATCCAGCAGACGCCTCACAAATCCTCCCTTTGCTTCAGAAAGAAGAAAAAAGTATCCAAGCCATTTGCCTGGAAATGAAGCAAACTCTTGAAAGAGAGCAACAAGAAAGCGTCTTGCAAGAACAAAACTTAAAGGCACTTGCCATCGAAAACCAAGAGCTCCGAAAAGAAAAGCTCCAACAAGAAATTGAGCTATTCAGGGCACTCCAGTCCAAACTATCACTTTGGGAGGAGAAAAAGAAAACTCAACAGGAAACCGAAGAAGAAATCAGTTCCCTACAAACCCGCATCCAAGAACTGAACAAGCAAACCGAGCAATGGCAAACCGAACTGAAGCAAGCCACCCAATCCCGCCAAATACAAGAGCAAGTCGTTGGAAAATTAAAAGAAGCGACTGAGAACTGGGCCAAAGAAGCCCGTCATAAGCTTAAGTTAGGCGACTCTTGTCCGGTTTGTGGACATATTATCGACCAAATTTTGTCCGATGAAAGTTTCCATTCCAAATTGGAAGGACCCGAAAAGGAACTCGATCAGCTCAAGAAGACAGAAGAAGACATCCGTAACCGCTATAACCAATCCGTAGCGGAAGAAAAGACCTATGCTCAGACTCTTTACCAAACCCGTCTAAAGAAAGAGGAAATCACCCGCTCTTGCAACCGGTTAAAACAAGAATTGGATGAAAGTTGTCAGAACCTGCAACTTCCTCATATCGATGCAGCCGAACTGGAAACTCGCATCCAGCAACATAAAGAAGAGATTGAAACCATCAATCACACATTAAAGGCCGGAAAAGAACTGACCAACCAACTATCAGCAATACAAAAGAAAATCCAGCAAACCCAGCAGGAATGGAGCAAACACCATGATAAGCTTCATGCTTGCCAGTTGAGAATGGGTACTTACCAAACCCTCAACGAGCAACGAACCAACCTGGAGAAACATCAAAAAGACACCAGTAACGAATTGGATATCCTTCAACAAAAGCTGAAGGCTTTCCTCATGCAGCATCCCCAATTGTCCCCTGAACGACTATACAAGTTGGCTTCCTACCCCGAAGAAAAGGTAGAAAACATGCGTCAACGCATGCAACAGACCCGCGAAGACATCGTCAAAAAAGAAACAACGCTACAAAATCTACAGAAAGAGAAAGAAGCCCATCAGGTACAAAAGCCGACATTCGATGCAGAAGAAACGCTTCTGAAGCTTACAGAAAAACAATCGCAACTGGAAAGCCAAAATAACCTGTACCACCAAGAAATCGGACAAATCAGACAAACGTTGGTAGCAAACCAGCAAGCTTTGCAACAGCAAGAAAAGGAACTGTTGCAACAACAGGAATTATACCAAGTCTACCAGAAATGGACCCGCCTGAAAGAACTCTTCGGCAGTGCAGATGGTAAAACCTTCCGTGCCATTGCACAAAGCTTCATCCTAAAGGAGTTGTTGCAAAACACCAACTACTACTTGAAACATTTCACCGACCGCTATCAGCTGGAAGGTCAAGGCATCTCGCTCACCATCTTGTTACGCGATTATTACGAAGGAGGTGTCACCCGTCCGGTAAGCACTTTGTCGGGGGGCGAAAGTTTCCTCATCTCGTTGGCTTTGGCCTTGGGACTCTCCTCCCTCAACCAACAGCAACTCTCTGTCGACACCTTGTTCATCGACGAAGGATTCGGCACCCTTAGTAGCGACTACCTCAATACGGTGATGGATACGCTCGAAAAACTTCATCAACTGGGCGGAAAACGAGTAGGTATCATCAGTCACGTGGAAGGGTTACGCGAACGCATCCACACCCAGATACAGGTCAACCGCTTAGACAACTCCCGAAGCGAAGTCATCATTCAATAAAAAGAAGAGGTGCTTTCAAGCACCTCTTCTTTTATATTAAATCAACTGATACAACATAAAAATCCAGTGAGCGGCAATCGCTGCTACCAGCCCTCCAATGGTATGAGCAAGGATAGCCTTCGATGTCAATTCACGATAACCCAGTGAATCAAGCATGGCTGTATGGGTACTCAGATAACCGCTCCAGCACATACCGATAGCCGTAAATACAGCGATGGCGTTACCATCTGCCCAACCTTCGGCAATGAAGCTGGGAACCAATCCCAAAGCAGCACCTACAGCACCTAATGCAGTAATAGGGAATGCTACCAGGTGTGGATCGTTAAAGCCAAACAACCATTCAAACACCACATTGATTTTACCGGCCAAGAAAGGCAAAAGTTCGATACCTTCGTATGCTTCACCATTATAGACACCATCCGATGGACCGAATGTCAAGATCATCACCAAGGTCGAAATAATCAAGACCCCCGGAATGATGTCAATCCCCACGTCAACCCCGGTACGTCCACCATCAAGTAACGAATTCAGGATGCGGATAAACATTGATTTTTCTTCCACCACTTCCTCTTCTTTCAAAACCACAGTACCTTCTGTAGCATTCTCTTCGGCATATTTCGGGAAAGCCTTCACCACAAAACGCTGCATCAAACGAGTAGAGACGATACAACCAATGAATGCACCAATCAAACCGATGAACGGTTCAGCATAGAACCCCTGTCCCACCATAAACACGATTACCAGCAACCCCATACCGAAAGCAGTACCGAAGTTTGTCAACGAAATGTATTGATACTTCTTGAAATAACTGCTAAAACGCTTGTCCTGCGACAAGGAGATGATAGCCGGATTATCCGACAAGAAGGTCATTACTGCTCCCAGAGCCGCTACACCCGGCAAGTTGAACAACGGACGCATCAACGGACGCAACAATCCTTCCAGCAACTTCACCACACCGAATTCCACAAACAACTTCCCGATGGCACCGGTTATCACACAGATGGCCATCAGATAGAAACAAGTGTTCAGCAACAAGTCGTGAGCTGTCTTCATAATAGTATTCAGCATGTGGGGAACCCCCATCTGTACCCCGATAAAGGCAAACAGCGAGAATACAATCAGCAGACAAGGAATACCATCGGGAATGTATTTCCAAATTCCTTTTTTCTTTTCAGTCATAGTATTTAAAAGATTTTATTTGTTAGCGATAGAATATCCATTTTCCATTTAATCCCTACATCCACCAAAGTCTGTTTAGGAAGCATGGTGCCGGCTTCGTTACCATTTTCTCCGAAAGCCTTGCACACATAAGCATGCAGACGAATGTTGCGATTCCCCTTAGGCAGTGGGTAATATTCCAATCCCGCACCTACTCTGGTCAACTCTGTACCCGGCAACACACAGAAATCACCGATGCTGTTGGTACGGTTCACATCATAAGTAACCTTTCCATACACATTCAGCTTGTTGCCCACCAGGTACGACAATTCACCCATCACCGAGCAATCCTTGAACCAGAACGGTTGGTGACTGGTAGCCCTGTTCATAAAATCCAGTTGCAACTTAGCATTACCCACTTTGAATTCATTCCCCAAAGCAATGTAATAGATGAATTTCCCCGGAGCAAATTCTTGAGCGTTGACCGACCAAATGCTGTTATACCAGTCGTGTGAACCATACCACATCAAGTTATAGGCATACAAGTCCTCATTACGGAAGTTGAAGGGACTTTCACAAAACTGAGCCATGAAACTGTCTTTTCCGGAGTTGGTGGTATAGGTTGTACTCACGCCAAACTGATAACAAGGAATGTTGTTCCAATATTCCGAGCAGAAATAAAGGTCTATCGGGGCCCGGTCGTATTCATATCCACCAATGCCTACCACTTGCTTTCCACCTGCGAAACTCCAGTTCTTGTTCAGCTTATAAGTCAAGTATATCCAGTCGGTAGCATCAAAGAAACTCTGGTCTGCATGTGCTTTGTTCAGACGTTGACGATACGAATAGGAAAAATGCTCATTGAAACTTCCGTTCAGAATTACATTGAGATACTTCCCTTTGAATCCCGAATTCGATTTCACGGCATCTCCATTCAGATATTCACGCTGATAATCGAAACGTACTTCCGTCTGCAGGTTCACCAACTTGCTTTCTTGAGCGGAAACAAACACCACACTCAGCATTGCAAGCAGTACACTGATGATTCTATTCATAGATTAAAATTAATGTATTTAAAAAAAATCGTGCAAAGATACTTTTCTTTTATCTTGATACAAAAGAAAATACACATTTTCTATCTAACTACTTGGTTTTTCATTTCTTTTCCACGGACAAAGCTCAAGCCGCATGGCTTTTCATTTCTTTTGAACGGACTTCGAGCCGCTTGGCTTTTCATTTCTTTTCCACGAAGAAAAGAAACGAAACAAAGAAAATTCGCTGGCTGCATTTTTTGGCCTACTCCGGCACTTTTCTACGCTAAACAAAAAGAACTCGCTTCGCTCAAACAGCTTTTTGTTTTTAACGCTCCGAAAAGCACCTCCGCTTCACGCCCAAAAAACAAGGCGGAATCATCTGGAGTGGATGTATACATCAACATCGCTTCGCTCGTTATAGTTAATGTTTTCATGCTGCGTGTCATCATTGCTTTGTGTGTCATCCTGAGCAACGGGAAGGATCTGAAAACATCCACCTCAACGAGCGTAGCGATGTTGAGTTCTCCGTTGGAGAAACCGGCCTTCGTGGAAGAGCGTGAAGAAATTCCAGTGTTTTTCCGTGAAGATCGAAAAGCTGTTTGAACGAAGTGAGTTCTTTTCGATTAGGAAAAACACTGGAAATTTAGCTCTGGAACGTCAGCCGGCAGTCTTTCTTTTTTGTTTCCTTTTTCTTTCTGCTGCCAGAAAGGAAAAAAGAAAAACCCCTTTACTTAAACAATTTCGGTGCAAACATCGACAGATAGATACGCCAGTTACGCCAGATGTGTCCGTCACCGTTTTCAAAATATTCGTATTTAAGGCCGTTTTCATCCAACACCTTGCGGAATTCAGCATTTGCTTTGTACAAGAAGTCATCCTTACCGATAGCAATCCAGTACAATTTCGGCTTCTTGGCAAACTGCACCTTCAACTTTTCCAGAATATTTTCATAAACCGGCGAAGCCGCATTATTCGATGACATTCTAACCGACGACGAGAACAAGCCTACATAGTCGAACATATCCGGATATTCCTTGGAAATCTGCAAAGTGTGACCACCACCCATTGAAAGACCTGCAATGGCACGACCCGATTTCTTCTTGATGGTGCGATAGTTCTTATCGATAAAGTTCACAATTTCAGGGAACGATTCTTCAAAAGCACCAGCTTTACCTCTGGCTGTCCGGTTATCCGGTTGCTTCATACCTTCCGATGAATGGCTGGGTGTTGCTTCTCGGGCACCATTCCCGTTGGTCATCACCACAATCATTGGCTGAGCCTTACCTTGTGCTATCAGGTTATCCATAATCTGAGCCGTACGTCCCAAGTCCATCCAAGCTTCTTCGTCACCGCCACTACCATGCAACAGGTAGAACACCGGATAACGCTTGCCACTTGTTTCATAACCGGCCGGAGTATAGACCGTCATACGACGCTTCTTTTCAAGCACTTTACTGTCGTACCATACCTTCGATACAGTACCGTGAGGCACATTGTTCACCTTATATAAATCGCCCTGTCCCCCACCGATAATAAAGATGTTCACGATGGTATTCACATCACGATTCAAGAACACGTTGCTGGGGTCAAGCATACGCAATCCATCCACGATGAACGCATAGCTGTACAATTCCGGTTCCAGCGGTTCAGGAGTCGTAAATTCCCACACACCGTCCTTACCTTCCTTCAAGTCGGCTACTCCATTGGCGATAAAGTCGCCGGTCAGCTGCACCTTCACAGCTTTCGGAGCACTCAGACGGAAAGTCACGGTATTGTTGTCATGAATTTCCGGCGAAACCAGATTACTTCTTCCCCACAAAGCCTGTTGGGCAAAGCTTGCGATGCAAAACAACATGCATGCAATGAATGTGATTGTCTTTTTCATAAGCAAATTATTTAAGGTTTAGGTTCTCTTTCTATGCAATCATTCAAAATAATACAAGAAGATAGCCACGCCATCCAAAGCCGGCTTCTTCTGGTCTTCAATTTCAATCTTGAACTTGATTTCCGCCTTGGCTGTACCACGGAGGTTCTGCAAGCTCTGCAAAGTAGTGCGTAAACGAATACGCTGACCCGACAACACAGCCTGACCGAACTTCATCTTTTCCATACCGTAGTTAATCATCATCTTCAGGTTGTTCACCTCAATAATCTGGTTCCACAGATACGCCAGCATGGACATTGTCAAATATCCGTGAGCGATGGTGCTCTTGAACGGACTCTCTACCGCAGCCTTTTCAGTATCCACATGAATCCACTGATGATCCAACGTTGCATCTGCAAACAAGTTGATACGTTCCTGATCCAACGCTACATAATCGGATACACCCAGTTCTTGTCCTACATATTTTTCAAATTCTTCGTACGAGTTAATAATTAGTTTTCCCATTTTCTCTTTATTTTTTTATGAATCGATTTAATTGAATTAACTTTGCGTCACGCTATTGTTAAAGCAAAATTAGTCAATTATTTTTAATTTAGCATATTGTTTGCACACTTTTTTCGAAAATGAGCAAATCAGACACCATACACCGCTTTCAAACAGACATCAGTGGTTTGTCATTGCCCACGATGTTTACCTATCCATTTCACTATACGCCCCACCCGTTGTGTGTATGTGCAGCCGAAGAGGTACAGCACTATTTGCAGTCCCGGTCCGATTGGCACGAAGAACTGCAACAAGGCAAGATGTTCGGTGTATTGGTAGTCCGCACGCCGGATGGCACCATCGGCTTCCTGGCCGCCTTCTCGGGCAATTTGGCCGGAAGCAACCACCACGATTATTTCGTCCCCCCGGTCTACGACCTCCTCAATCCCGACGGCTATTTCAAGGAAGAAGAAGCCCGGATTTCTTCACTCAGTGTCATTCTTCGCTCCGCTCCTCTGAATGATACATATCTCGAATCACTCAAAGAAGAACGTAAGAACCGTTCCATTGCCCTCCAGCAATGGATTTTCCAACAATTCCGTCTTCGCAATGCCTTGGGCGAAGAGCAAGACATCCACACCATCTTCGCCGAAACGGCCCACCGCAACCCACCTGCCGGGACAGGCGAATGTGCCGCTCCCAAGCTGTTGCAATATGCTTACCTGCATCAATTACAGCCATTGGCCATGGCCGAATTCTGGTGGGGCAACTCCCCCAAAGGAGAAATCCGCCGTCACGGACATTACTATCCGGCCTGTCGCCACAAGTGCGAACCCATTCTTGGGTTTATGCTACGAGGAATCGAGGTAGAGCCTAACCCACTTCTCATTTCGAATACCGATGCTACCCAACTCGAAACCGTCTACGAAGACGAATACCTGCTGGTGGTCAACAAACCTGCCGGCATGCTTTCCGTACCCGGAAAGACCGGTCAGGCCTCCGTACTGAGTATCCTACAGGAACGCTACCCCGAAGCCACCGGTCCGCTCTTGGTGCATCGGCTCGACATGGCCACCTCCGGCCTGCTCCTTGCAGCCAAGGACAAGGATACCCATGCCCTACTCCAAAAACAGTTCGAAGGAAGAACCGTCAAGAAACGCTACATCGCCCTACTCGATGGCCTTGTTACCGGAAAGGAACCGAAAGGCTTCATCCGCCTCCCCCTCCGTCCCGACTTCGACAATCGCCCCCTGCAAATGGTCTGCTTCGAATACGGCAAGCCGGCTGTTACACGTTATGAAATCTTAGGGCATGTCATTCAGTCCCCTTATACCCGCATTGCCCTCTACCCCGAAACCGGCCGCACCCACCAGCTTCGCGTTCATGCCGCCCACCCTGACGGACTGAACTGCCCCATCGTAGGCGATCCCCTCTACGGCCAACCGGCCGACCGCCTCTATCTTCATGCCGAACGATTAGAGTTCAAGCATCCGGTAAGTGGCAAATACATGCACATACAAAAAGAGGCTCCGTTTTGAAAATGTATTACCATCATTGAATATAAACAAATAAAAGATTGACATTTTTTGGAAATGCAGAAAATACTTTCTAATTTTGTTTTCAACATTATATCCTTTTATACAAAGAACCTTAATCATGTCGCAAATAAAGAATAAAACCTCCCGTTTATTGGTTTGTAGTGTCATTTTGGGTGACATTCTCATCATGAACGCCCTTTTTACATGTCTATATGGTCTATGGCCCAAGCTAGGTATTGGTCCCGTTTTCAGTGGTGGATATTGGGAAATGGTATCTTTCAACACCTTATGTTATATTCTAAGTACATATTATAATGGTGTAATACTTCACTTACGCAAGACTCGCAACATGCACATTGTAGGTAGAGTCACAAAAAACTGTATTAAATTTGCTGTTATATCAGTTGCATTTATTGCCATGGCTGGATACGATGCTATATCTACCCGGTTTTTAATACTATTTCATGCACTCAACTTCTTATCTTTAATCATTTGGAGAATTTACGTTCATCGTCTTCTACGAAATTATCGTCGTCACGGACGAAATTCTTCATTCTGTATTTATTTAGGAAGTGATAGTAACATGATTGAGCTCTACAATGAAATGTCCGATAAATCCTCCGGATACAGAGTTTTGGGATATTTCGATAACAAACCCCATCCTCGTTTATCTGAGAATATACCTTATTTGGGCACACCTCAAGAAGCAATGGCCTTTTTAGAATCCAATGTTGTTCACAACGTATATAGTTGTCTTCCATCCTCTCAAAGCCAACTTATATTAGAGGTAATCCAATGGACAGAAAAGAATTTTGCTCATTTTTTCCATGTACCTCACGTTCGTAATTATTTGCATCGTCGTATGTGGTTCGACACGATAGGGGATGTTCCTATATTGAGTTTGCACAACGCCCCACTCAACGAGTTCGACAATCGTTTCATCAAGCGTTCATTCGATTTATTGGCATCAGGAATCTTCCTATGTACCTTATTCCCATTTATCTACTTGATAGTAGGTGCCATCATCAAGATAACCTCACCGGGTCCTATCTTTTTCAAGCAGAAACGAAATGGTATCAATGGTAAGGAATTTTGGTGTTACAAGTTCCGCAGCATGAAGGTCAATAAAGATTCTGACAAAATCCAAGCAACAAAAAATGACCCTCGTAAGACTAAATTCGGAGATTTTATGAGAAAAACCAACATCGACGAATTACCCCAGCTCATCAATGTATTCCTTGGCGAAATGTCATTGGTTGGACCTCGACCTCACATGCTGAAACATACAGAGGAATATTCAGAGTTGATTGATAATTATATGGTTCGCCATTTTGTAAAGCCAGGCATTACAGGTTGGGCACAAGTCACAGGTTACCGAGGTGAAACCAAAGAATTACACCAAATGGAAGGACGCGTACGTGCTGATATTTGGTACATGGAGCACTGGTCATTCTTGCTCGATTTATTCATCATATACAAAACATTTGCCAACGTTGTGAAAGGAGAAAAAAATGCCTACTGATACCTCCGTTCAACCCGAAGAGCGTAAATGGTACGTGGCCTATGTTCGCCTGTTCCACGAACGAAAAACAGCCGAAAGACTGGCAGCCATGGGAATAGAAAGCTTTGTACCAGTCCGTGAAGAGATTCACCAATGGTCACAACGCAAGAAAAAGGTGATGCGAGTGCTTATCCCGCAAATGATTTTTATCCATGCTACCCAAAAGGAACGTATGGAAGCACTGACATTAGCCTCCATCAGCCATTACATGGTGCTCCGTGGCGAACACACCCCTGCAGTTATCCCCGACAGACAGATGCGGCAGTTTATGTTCATGGTTGACTACTCTACCGAAACCATCGAAATGTTCACCTCCCCACTTGAACCGGGACAACAGGTCAAAGTCATCAAAGGACCGTTGTCCGGTATGGAAGGTGAACTGATAGAAATCGATGGTAAATCGAAAGTAGTCGTCCGTCTGGATCTGTTAGGTTGTGCTGGTGTCGACATGCCGGTTGGTTATGTAGAAGCCCTTCCTTCTCACTAGCTACACCATTCGTCTCTTGCCACATCGAAACAGGGGCATTGCTTCAACCATTCGATTTGTTCCACCACACCGTTTCCGTTACGGTCGGGACTCAGATCGCGATGTCCACACACCCGTCCGATGCCATAATCCTTTTTCAGCGTTCGCACCAATGCTCTTAAAGAATATTTCTGCTTTTGCGTTCGGGTATCAGTCGGAACACCAAGGGGGGACAATCCCCCCTCGTAAGCAATACCGATGCTCTCGGCATTATATCCCCTGGCATGTGCTCCCACCATTTCGAGTGGACGAGTGCTATGAATGTATCCATCCTTGCGGATGTAAAAATGATACCCGATGCATCGCATCCCTCGTGCTCGGTGTACCCGCAACAAATCTGTATGGGTAAAGTCGATGTTCGACCTCGTAGCGGTACAATGTATCACGATGAGCGTCAGTTTGCGTTTTACCCTACGCACGCCGTCACCCCCAGTGCTCCCGCTACTGCCGAAGCCACCGCTATGATGATTTTCAATACAATTTCCCATGTGGTATTCTTTTTTTCTTCCATCTTTTCAGTTTTTTACTAGCTACTAGTCACTAATTAATTACACTCCTTCGTTTTCTTCTTCCTCTGTTTCACTTTTTTTCTCGGCCTTTTTAGCTACTTTACTGTAGGTCAATCCGGTGAGAATGCCACTGAGAGCAATACCAGGACGGAAGTTGATGCGAGCCTTGGTGATGAGAGAAGTATTGTACTCATCTTCGGTCAAAGCACCCTTACCGCTCACCCCTATTTGGAAGGTACCGAGGTCGCCCAAGCGGACAATTTCTCCACCTTTCAGAGCATCAATCATGGTGTCTTCCAAGGCTACCAACACGGCGTGTACGTCGGCCTTGTGTACGGTACAACTTTGCTGGATGCGTTCGGACATCTCGCGGATATTGACATCGCCACTGGCTTGTACCTGGGCGTAAAACTTTGGACTAGCGTCCTTGTCTCTTGGGTTCAAACGTGGAACCACTGAATAAGTTACTGATCTTGACATAATAGTTAATAGTTGATAGTTATTTTAGTGACTAACTACTAGTCGTTTTGTTATTCATTCTTTTTCTAATACAAAGATACAGCCGTTTAAAACATCATTGTCGGGGTTTGAAGAGGATAGTAAAGAATGGTCTGGCAATGTCGAGTATTGTCGGTATTTTAACTGATTTTCAATCGTTTAAGTTTGCATAAATTCGTATCTT
>JAFQNW010000090.1 GCA_017420875.1 Bacteroidaceae bacterium | reverse complement strand
TTCCTTCACAAAAACAATGGTCCTTGGAACATTACAACGGAAAGAACTATAATACAACGGTATACAGCCAATATGTATTATTCCCACAACAATCAGGAAAACTGGAGATTCCTTCCATCACATTCGAAGGAACAATTTCACAATTAGTTGCTAGCGACGACCCGTTTGATGCATTCTTCAATGGTGGCTCCAACTACATTAACATCAAAAAGAATATTGTAACACCCAAGTTGACTATTGACGTAAAGGAATTACCTGCAGGCAAGCCAACCAACTTCTCGGGTGGTGTAGGGGAGTTCACCCTCAGTTCATCCATCAGTACACAGGAACTGAAAACAAATGATGCCGTAACCATCAAACTTGTCATTTCGGGTACAGGAAACATGAAACTGATTAATACCCCGGAAGTAGGATTCCCGCAAGATTTTGAAATCTATGACCCGAAGGTAGATAACAAGTTTAATTTAACACGTGAAGGATTAACCGGAACTAAAGTCATTGAATATTTGGCTATTCCACGTCATGCCGGAACATATACCATACCAGCCATTGAATTTTCATACTTCGATTTGAAATCTCAGGCATACAAGACCTTGAAAACCGATTCATACACTCTGAATGTAGCGAAAGGAGAAGGAAATGCAGATCAGGTAATTGCTAACTTTACCAGCAAAGAAGATTTGAAAGTTTTAGGTAAGGATATTCGATACATCAAAACCGGAAATACCCATCTGACAGAAAAGGGAAAGTATTTCTTTGGCTCTACATCGTATTATGTATGGTATATCATACCTCTGGCATTATTCATTGGATTCATGATTATCTATCGCAAGCAAGCAATGGAAAATGCTAACGTGGCAAAAGTTCGTACCAAGAAAGCAAATAAGGTTGCTACCAAACGTATGAAAAATGCAGGAAAACTATTGGCCGAAAAGAAGACTGAAGCCTTCTATGATGAAGTATTGAAAGCCATGTGGGGTTACATCAGCGACAAACTGAACATACCTGTTTCACAACTCTCTAAAGATAATATTGAAGAGGAACTGAATAAATATGGGGTATCCGAAGATCTTATCAAAGCATTTATTTCTACATTGAACGAATGTGAGTTTGCCCGCTATGCTCCTGGAAATCAGAATGAAGCAATGGACAAGGTTTATTCTTCGGCCATTGACATTATCAGTAAAATGGAAAATAGTATCAAACGCTAATCAATAAGAGGAGATGACATCTATGAAAAAAATAGTTCTTATGCTGTTCATGGCCGTTGCCGTTACTACTGCATTCGGACAAACCAAAATATTGGCAGATAGTGCATATGTAAACAATGACTTTGCTAAAGCCGCCGAGTTGTATGAAAGCATTCTTAATAACGAGGGAGAGTCTGCAGATATCTATTATAATTTAGGTAATAGCTATTATAAAATGGACAATATAGCTAAAGCTATACTGAACTACGAACGTGCCTTATTGTTGAATCCGGCTGATAATGACATTCAATTCAATTTGGAATTGGCTCAAAGTAAAACAATTGATAAAGTTGTTCCGATGAGTGAGTTCTTTTTCGTTACTTGGACTAAATCTTTAACTAACATCATGAGCGAAAGAGGATGGGCTCAAACAGGTATCATCACCTTTATCATTGCATTAGTGGCATTAGCTGTTTATTTCTTTAATAAAAGAATTGTTCTCAAAAAAATCGGTTTTATTTCTGCAATTGCTTTTCTGTTCTTCTGTATTCTCGCAAACATCTTTGCTTCAACGCAAAAGGCTGATTTACAAAATCATAGCAACGCTATAATCATGGCTCCAAGTATCACAGTAAAGAGTACTCCCAATGATAATGGAACCGAACTTTTCATCTTACACGAAGGAAGAAAAGTGATTATTAAGGACAACACCATGAAAGAGTGGAAAGAAATCCAATTGGAAGATGGAAATGCCGGTTGGGTGCCTGCACAAGCTATCGAAATCATTTAAAAAATCCATTATACTTACTACATGAACATACAGCAATATATAGAGCTAGATAAAGAACTTCTATTAAAATGGAATGGAAGTGATTCTATATTTTGGGATGGATTCATGAAGGTTACAACCAGTACATCCATATGGATTCCTGTAGCTATTATATTGCTGTATGTTATCATCAAGAACAACAAAATCAAAGAAAGTCTGCTAATTATCAGCATGTTGGCACTAGCCATCACATTAGCCGACCAAATAGCATCCGGCATCTGTAAACCTTATTTCCAACGCTTCAGACCTACACAAGATCCCGAGATTATGTACTTGGTAGATGTTGTAAACGGTTATCGAGCAGGGAAATATGGCTTTATCTCCAGCCATGCAGCCAATTCATTTGCCGTCGCTATTTTCATTTCTCTCTTGATAAAAAGTAAGTCTTTATCCATCGTACTCTTTTTATGGGCTTCGCTTAATGCTTTTTCACGGATATACTTAGGTGTGCATTATCCTGGAGACATTCTTTTTGGGACATTAGTAGGCTTGAGTAGTGGTGCGTTTGCCTACTTAGCCTATTGTTTGATACGCAATAAGTATTTCAAACATGCACGATTCATATCTAATCAATACACTTCCAGCGGATATTTAATCGATGATATTAAAGCGATCCACACTACAATAATCCTTACTTTTTTTGCAATCATAATTATAGGTCTATTTAAGACACAATCTATCTAATGTAATTTACATTATGCATAAAGAAATCGGCCTATATTAGGAAAAAAAGACAGATATTATTTGAGTTTTCCTTTTTTTGTACTAAATTTATAGCGAAATAATAATATTAAGTTTATCACTAAAATTTAGGTGCAATGAAAACTATAACATTTAATGAACTCCGCAAAATTAAAGATTCACTTCCTGATGGAAGCATGCATAGAATAGCAGATGAATTGAATATCTCTGTAGAAACAGTTCGTAATTTCTTTGGTGGCCATAACTTTGTAAACGGACAAAGTGTAGGTATCCATCTCGAACCAGGACCTGATGGTGGCCTTGTAAGTTTGGATGACACAACTGTATTGGAAAAGGCACTTCAAATTTTGAAGGAATCTCAACCAGCAGCAGAAGAAGAACCTCAACAAGAGGAAGCCTAAAGCAAACTTTTATTTATATTAAATCTCCCAATCAAAAGATAATAATTTTGATTGGGAGATTTTTTATTGTTCACCTAAATAAATCAATTTAAAGGGGAGTAATACTATTTCTATCTCATCAATTAAACATAATACCGATTATGTAGTTTATATATTTGCATTTTAAATAGGCATTATTCTCTTGATTACTTTATAATTTCAGATTAAAAAAGGCCGTCTAAGTTTAGACGGCCTTTATCATAAAAGGTTTAATCAAATATTAATAACCCATTTCTTTTTGCAATGTTTCGTATTCAGCCATGTTAAGCTTCCAATAGATTCTCAACAACATCTG
>JAFQNW010000089.1 GCA_017420875.1 Bacteroidaceae bacterium | reverse complement strand
TGGATGGTCTCTTCTTTCACCACTGAGTCGCACGGAGTTTCACAGAGTATTTCTTTATTGCCATCCGTAGGAGAACTTAAAAACTCCGTGGAACTCTGTGTACTCTGTGGTGCAAAATCCTGTGGTGAGATGATTACACGCCTTCGCCGGCACCCTCTTCGGCCTCCTCATCGGCCTTGCTGGACTTCACTTTCACCTTCTGGAAGGACAGGTTAGTCAGGATACCGGTCAGGGCCGAACCCGGTCGGAAGTTGATGCGGGCCTGCTTGATGAGCGATTCGTCGTACTCGTCCTCACTCAAGGCACCCTTCGAGCTGATACCGATTTGGAGGCTGCCCAAGTCGCCCAAGCGAACGATTTCGCCATTCTGAAGGGCATCGGTGATGGAGTCCTCGAGAGCCACGAGCACCGCGAACACGTCACTCTTGTGCACCGTACAAGTCTGCTGGATACGCTCGGCCATCTCGCGGAGGCTGATGTCGCCATTGGCCTGCACGTGGCCGTAGAATTTCGGGGTTGCATCCTTGTCGCGAGGGTTGATGCGTGGAGAAACGGAATAAGTTACTTTTCTTGCCATAGTAGTTTTTGAGTTTATGAGTTTTTGAGTTATGAGTTACCTTCCGGACGGGTAATTTCTTTCTTTTGTCGACATTACAAAGATACAATCTCGGGACACCGCTTGTCAAGTATTTCAGGATATTTTTTCTAACTTTTTTCGCCTGTGAAGGCGGAAATTCAAAACATAAAGGCGAATGCATAAATATGCGAAGGCGAGTGGCGTAACGGGCCTTTTACCGAAATCGAAAAGAGGTGGGGTATGGTCGGGTGGTCGGATGGTCAGTAAGAATTACGCCCTTGTTTTTGCCGAACGATAGACTTTTACTATATAGTATATAGTAATATATTATAAATATTATTATATATATATTATAAATATTATTATATTATATAAAAGAAAGAGGTTACTTCTTTTGAAAAAGAGGGGAGTGTGTTTTTAACTGACCATCCGACCATCCGACCACACCCCCTCTTTTCTTCCCGCTGTACCCGCTGTTTTCCATGCCGCTTACAGGCCTCCTGATGCTGTTATAAAAAATTTAGGTGAAAATAATTTGCTTTGTTAAATAATATCCCTACATTTGCCTGAATTAATGCACGTGTATACAGATGAGTAAATTTCAATTTTCAATAGAAAATAGCATTTTAATGTTAATAAATACTAATCGGGGGGGGTAAACACGCTCCTTCGCTTCATTCTGTATAGATAAACCCATCGAATAGCGACTTTCTGCACATCCCGTTGTGCGGAGAGCCGCTATTTTTTTTATCATGCACTAAGAAACATATATTAATTAATAAAATAAAGAAAGATGAACACAACTGAAATTTTGAACTACGAAGCTCCACAGGTGGAGATTGTAGAAGTAGAAGTAGAAAAAGGTTTTGCAGCAAGCGGAAGCGGTGAAGGTTTCTTAGATGATTTCACTAACGGTGGTTCTGTAAATCAGCCACAGTAATTTTTTTAAATGTACACAGTTATGAAAAAGTTTTTATTTGCAACATTCATGGGTGCGTTGGTAGCCTTGGCAGGTTGCCAGCAAGACGACGAATTGACAGGCGTTGAAAACACCTTAGGAAAGAAAGTAAGTGTAACTGCAAACATTAAGGCCAATGCCCAGTCGCGTGTAGCGTTGGATTATGTTATAGGTGAAGACGGTGGTTATAAAATCAAGGTAGATTGGAAGGAAAGCGGCGAGTCGTTCTTGATGTACGATGCTACCAATCCTTCTTTAGCACCTACTATCTTTAGACAAACATCGGACAACCAGTTCGAGGGTACATTGTCTAGCGAATCGGGCCCTTACTATGCTGAATATGGCGATGACGCAAACTTGGATAATCAGGACGGTACTTTGAATGAAAACTATGTATGGATGAAGTCCGATGATATAACCGACCTTACTCAGTCGATTGAGTTCAAACACCAAACAACTGTCTTGATGCCGAATTTCATTATCGATGGCAAGACTGTCAATGCAGCGATCACTCAAATTGTGATGGATGGAGTTCCTTCTTCGAACGGTACCATTACCATTACACCACCGCAAGAAGATGATACCACTACACCATCGCAAGGAGATAATATCATTACACCATCGCAAGCTACAGATATGTTTATCTTCTTGCCGGCATCTAATGGCGAAATTGAAGCAGAAACTCCTTTCAAATTTACAGTTACTAAAGACGGCAAAGAGTATGTAGCTGAATTGTCTATTGGTAAATCGATGATTGCCGGCCAATTCTATACCGCTGACATCCATTTGGAAGAAAAGACTATACCGTACGTAACATTCACTGCCGATGCTGAACAGACATTGAAGTATACAGGTAATGACTTGCAATATTCTTTAGACGGTACTACATTCCAAGCCTTGGATGCAGACGAAGAAATTGATTTCGGTGTCGATGTAAAGTTGTATTTGCGTGGTAATGACAATTTAGATGGTACAAAATACAATTCTGATTATGGTACTATTTCATTTACAGAAGAAGCTCATGTAGCTTGTACAGGTGATATCCGTACCTTGATAGATTATGACAATTATGAAAATGTTAGTACAAACCAAGCTGAATTTAGAAATCTTTTTGATGGATGTATACAACTGACTTCGGCACCAGAACTTCCATCTACTGATTTGGCAGAAGGTTGCTATAGCATGATGTTCTATAATTGTGAATCTTTGCAAGTAGCTCCTGAACTTCCGGCTACTACTTTGGCACCATATTGCTATAGCATGATGTTCGATTTGTGTTCTTCTTTGGAAGAGGCTCCTGCACTTCAAGCTACTACTTTGGCAGAAGGTTGCTATAATATGATGTTCGCTTTGTGTGAAGCTTTGGAAACCGCACCAGCACTTCCTGCCACTACTTTGGCACCAAAATGCTATGTGAAAATGTTTATGAGTTGTACCTCTTTGAAAACTGCTCCTGCACTTCCTGCTGAAACATTGGCGGAAGGATGTTATGAATTAATGTTCTCTAATTGTACTTCTTTGAAAGTAGCTCCTGTACTTCCTGCTACTGATTTGGCAGTAGGATGTTATAAAAAGATGTTCAATAGTTGTACTTCTTTGGAAAGCATCACCATGCTTGCTACAAACATCAGTGCTACTGACTGTTTGACGGATTGGGTAAAAGACGTTCCTGCTACCGGTGGTACATTTACCAAGAATGCATCTGCTACATATGTTCCTAGTGAAATCGGTATCCCAACCGGTTGGACAGTAGTCGAACAATAATATACTTTTAGATTATACCTAATCAATCTATTTTCTCCCCGGCAGCACCATTTGAGTGCTGTCGGGTATTTTTAACCCTAAAAACAACCATATACCTATGAACGAACAAGAGTTAAACGATATACTCGGTCAGCTGGAAAAGGCCGGCATGAAGCCCATGCTTTGCGACTGCCCCGTGCAGCACTTCGACGCCGAGGTGCATGCGGGGAAACCTACCGAGATAGGCGAACCCGAGAAAGGAGATTACATGCTGTTGCCGCGTAAGTTGTTGGGGTACCGTCCGGTAGTGGTTATCCACGTGGTGGGCGACTCGATGAAGGAGGCCGATGTGAACGATGGCGACCAGGTGAGCATGGAGGTGTGCGACAGCTTCAACGACGGCGACATTGTGGTGGCCTACATCGACGGCAAGTACACGATAAAGACTTACTTTGTGGACGAAAAGGGTAACCCGTGGCTGGTGCCCCGCAACAAGGCATACAGGCCCATCCGCCTTACCGAGGATATGGATATCTGCTTCTTCGGGAGGGTTGTGAACATTATCCGTGCCCCGCAACGTGCCTCGTACAGAGAACTGTCTGCCTGCGTAAAGCAAGCCCAGGCCGAGGGCCCGTCGGCCGAAGAACGCATGGCCGAGGTGATAACCTGCGTGGCAGAGAAGGTGCAGTCGATACGCCAATGGTTTGCCGTGTATAAGGGGATGGTAGCGGTGAAGGCATTCGCTGCGGGCGATTACGAGGAGTTTGCCCGGATGGTGAACCGCCTGGTGCCCGGACACAGCCACCCTGCCGATGCCAGCCAGCTGCGGTGCATGGAGAAGGACAGCTTCCGCAAGGCACCCGTGTTGTGGGAAAAGAAGAACGCACCCGTATCGGGCAAGCGTTTCGACGACTACCTGCGTTTGGCCCGATTCACCATGGAGGAAATGGCGAAATAAAACTTGCTGAAACTTTACTGAAAACTTTCCAAAACTTTTTTGCAGGATACCCCCAAGCGGGAAACTTTCGCAGAAAACTTTCCGATACTTTATGCCGATGAAGGATTTGTCTTTCATCGGTTTTTTTATGCCCAACTTTGTGATGCGACAAGCAAACAAAGTACTAACCCGAGTAAAGGTTTGAGGGGGGTCTCATGAGTGAAAAGCCGGCAATCTTCGCACTCCGTAGCTCACAATCTTATTTCGGAAATGAACAATCAGCAAAGAATTGTCGTCAATGGCGACGTATGCATGGACACCGTAACGGTGTATAGTGACAATCAAATCAAGGTGGATGCCTGTCCGTGGATGGCCGACAAGGCTGCCGAAATAGCACCCGACGGACGCATGCGGATGAAGGGATGCACCACCATAGAGCCGGGGGCACACCTGGTTTTCCGTCCCTACCGCATAGGCTCGCAGGGCAAACGCTACGAGGTGCTGTTCAAGACAGAGCACTGCGAGGTGATGCGTACGCAAGGGGGTGTCATCATCGAGAAGTGGCGGTTCCGCCCGTCGATGACACGTGCCGACATCTGCGAGGCACGCAACAAGGAGAATATAAAGATTAATGCTTATTATCAAAGTAGAGGAGAGAAGACAGTATGGTAAACACAACGTATTTTACTTGTATAGGCAAGGGGCATGGGGCCCCTGCCATCCCCGCCACACGGGCCGACTGGGAGAAGATGAGACGCGAGAACTGGTTGGCCAAGATGTGCGAACGCATACGCAACGGACAGGAGGAGCTGAAGGCCAAGTTGCCGATATGGACACCCTGCTGTGCGGAGTTTGCCAACAACCACCGGGCAATAGCCGATGCACGGAAACCCCTGCGAAGGCTGATGCTGGACTTCGACGAGAAGGGCCACTCGGCCGAGATACTGGCCAAGTGCAGGGAGTTGCAGGAGCAGGGCAAATGGGAAATCTTGTTGGTAGAGGAAAGCGTAAGAAAAGGCACGCATGTGCTGATAACCCTGCCCGAGGGGATGCTCCCGCAAGAGGCTCAGCAACGCTTCTCGGACGACGTAGGCTTCGTGGCCGACCCTGCCTTGAAGGACATTGCCCGATGCATCTATATGGTGCCGGAGAGCTATACGCTGTACGTGAATGAGCGGATTTTTTCACCACAGAGTACACAGAGTTCCACGGAGTTATTAAATAACCCTGCGGACGAGGAAAAAGAAAAAAACTCTGTGAAACTCCGTGTACTTCGTGGTGAAAATCAAGACTACCCGCAGACCTACGAGGACATCCCGTATTCGCAAATTGTGGAGACACTTGAGGAGCAAATGGGCGGGCTGCCCGATGTGGGAAGCCGTAACAACTTCGTCTTTTCCATGGCGTGCCACTTGCGGTATGTGTGCGACGACAACCCCGAATGGATTGCCCGGGTACTGCCTACCTACGGCGAGGAGAAACCGAAGTTCCTGACCACCGTGAAGAGTGCCTGCCAACGCATACAGACAAAGGTGATGCCACGCATCATGAAGCGGACACTGACCATCTGCAAACGGCAACAAAAGGAGGAAGCGAGGACAAAGGGCGAAGATTCGATGCCGCCACAGTTGCCCAAAAGACTGCCAAAACTCATCGATTTGCTGGTGAGCCGTACACCGAAGATTTATCAGGCGGCCGTGGCTAATGCAGTCTTCCCGGCACTGGGCACGCACTTGTGGCAGACAAGATTCCGCTACATAGACAACTGCCTGCACGAGGCCACACTGGCCTGTCTGCTGATGGCACCCACCGGAAGCGGAAAGAGTTGTGTGAACGTACCCATCGACTACATCATGGCCGACATCCGCGAACGCGACCGCCTGAGCATGGAGAAGGAACGCAAGTGGAAGCAGGAGGTGAACAGCAAAGGATCGAACAAGGACAAGCGGCAGCGACCCGAAGGGCTGGTGATACAGGAGATTGACCCCGACAGCACCAGTGCGGCCTTTACGCAACGCATGGCGGATGCCGACGGACGTTTCCTCTATGCACGCATGAACGAGATTCAGCAGCTGAACAACCTCTCGAGCCGGGGCAATGCACACAACGTGTTCGACTTGCTTTGCCTGGCCTTCGACTACGGAAACATCTACGGACAGACACGTGTGGGCACTTCGAGCGTAAACGAACGGGTGTGCGTGCGATTCAACTACAACGTGAGCACCACCATCCGCAAGGGACAGGCTTTCTTCCGCAAGGTGCTGACCGACGGGCCGCTGTCGCGTATCAACATCTGCACCATACCCGAACGCGAGATAGGGGCGGAGATGCCGGTGTACGGCACGTACGGCGAAGGGTTTGCCGAGGAGCTGAAGCCTTACATCGACCGCCTGAACAATGCCCGGGGCCTGATAGAATGTGCACAGGCAAACAAGCTGGCCAAGAAGCTGGTGCAGGAGAATGCCGACTTTGCCCGCCTCTCGCAAAGCAGGGTGTACGAAAACCTGAGCTTCCGTGCCAACGTGATAGCCTTCCTGAAAGCCATGGTGCTGTATGTGGCTCATGGCGAGCAGTGGGACAAGACGATGGAGGATTTTGTGCGATGGAGCCTGCAGTACGACCTCTGGTGCAAGATGCAGTTCTTCGGCGAGGCCATCGAAGACGAGGAAAACAGCGGTGAGCGGTCGGCCCGAAAAGGCCCGCAAAACTTGCTCGACTTGCTGCCGGAGGTGTTTACCCGCGAGGAGGCGGGCTTGCTACGTCAACGACAGGGCATCCGCACGGGCTCGCTGACCTACATGCTGAGCAACTGGAAGAAGCGGGGATACATAGAGGTTTACGGCGATGTAATGCCCCAGCAGGAAGTTGCCCGCCAACGTTACGTGAAGACAGAAATGTACCTGAAAGAGCATCCGCAAAAGGGGTGGTCGGATGGTCAGATGGTCAGTTAAAAATACAGGCCTATGAATACTGTAACAAGAGGACAACGCAACAACAACCCCCTGAACATCCGTCACTCTGCCGACAAATGGCAGGGTGCCCGGATAAACCAGACGGACAGGAGCTTCGTGCAATTCGAGACGATGGCGTACGGATACCGGGCGGCATGGAAGGTGCTCGACACGTATTGCCTGAACTTCCGACGCGAACGCAAACCGTTTACCCTGAGGAACATCATCGCCCGGTGGGCACCACCCAACGAGAACGACACGGAAGGCTACATCCGCTCCGTGACGCTGCTGAGCGGGTTGGGAGGGAACGAAAGCATCCCCCGTCCACGCCGATACAAGATGTTCATGGAGCTGGAAAAGACGGCCCGTCTGCTTGCGGCCATGACGTGTGTGGAGTGTGGCATACCGATGGAGGAGGTGGACATGGAGGCCATCTGGGAAGGGTACGACCTGGCCTTCGACAACAATCGAAAGGCCATCCTGAAAAAAGAACAGGAGGCGTTGAGGGCCTTGGATGAGTACTGGGATTGGTCGCCCGAGGCATACGGATAGCCAATCCACCGCTTCCCTCAAAAAAAAAGGTGCCGCGAAATCACTTCGGGGCACCTCCGATATAAAAATGAATAGAAAATTAGTAACAGTAATATTACTGTTGCAGTTATGTTAATCTTGAGTTTTTTCCTTCATGGCGGCAAGAATCAAGCCTTCCAGTTCTTCGGCCAGTTCAGGGTTGTCCTGAATGACTTTCTTGGACGAGTCGCGACCTTGAGCCAACTTGGTGTCGTTGTAGCTGAACCATGAACCGCTCTTCTTCACAATGCCGTATTCTACAGCCAGGTCGAGGATTTCGCCCGAACGGGAGATACCTTCGCCAAACATGATGTCGAACTCGGCACGACGGAAAGGAGGGGCCACCTTGTTCTTGACTACCTTCACCTTGGTTTGCTTGCCCAGTACGGTTTCGCCGTCCTTGATAGGAGTGCTGGGGCGGATGTCGATACGTACCGATGCATAGAACTTCAGGGCGTTACCACCGGTAGTGGTTTCGGGGCTGCCGAACATCACGCCAATCTTTTCACGCAACTGGTTGATGAAGATACAGGTGGTGTTGGTCTTGCTGATGGCCGAGGTAAGCTTACGCAATGCCTGCGACATGAGGCGTGCCTGAAGACCTACCTTGTTGTCGCCCATATCGCCTTCGATTTCGGCCTTCGGGGTGAGGGCTGCTACCGAGTCGATGTCAATGATGTCGATGGCCGACGAGCGGATGAGTTGCTCGGCAATTTCGAGAGCCTGCTCGCCATTGTCGGGTTGCGAAATCCAAAGGTTGTCCACGTCTACACCCAGCTTGGCCGCATAGAAGCGGTCGAATGCATGTTCGGCGTCGATGATGGCCGCAATACCGCCTGCCTTCTGAGCCTCGGCGATGGCATGGATGGCCAAAGTGGTCTTACCGGATGATTCGGGGCCAAATATTTCGATGATTCTTCCTTTCGGGTATCCGCCTACGCCCAAAGCCATGTCCAAGGCAATGGAGCCACTAGGGATAGATTCTACATCCTGGATGCGTTCGTCGCCCAATTTCATGATGGAGCCTTTGCCGAAGCTCTTCTCAATCTTATCCATAGCAGCCTGCAGGGCTTTCAGCTTGTCGGCATTGCCCCCGGAAGCAAATTCTAGTTCGTTGTCTTTTTTAGCCATATTAATAAGGTTTATAGATTATTCTAAATGATTCTACTGGCAAAGATAAATAATTTTCGTAGATTTGCAGAGATTTGCGATGGATTATCGCACGTTTTTTTTATAAAGTAAGTTTCATTAAAAAAGAAAATGTGATGAAGAAATATCTGAAATGTATAGCCATGATGCTGGGAGCCATGATGTTGGTGAGTTGCGGCAATGCCGGAAAGACTTACACGGCGAAGGACCTGGCCGGCGAATGGAACATTGTGCAAGTGGGCGGTAAGCCGGTGAAGGCCGAAGTAGAACCTTTCTTGGGCTTTCAGGCCGACGACAAGCAGTTGTATGGCAATGCCGGATGCAACAGCCTGATGGGCTCGTTCGAAGTGGGAGCCGGACAGGCCGATGCGTTGGAGTTCGGTGCCTTGGGTAGCACCAAGCGGATGTGTGCTGACATGGAGGCCGAAGATGCCATCCTTCAGGCCATGGGGCAGGTGAAGCGTTTTGCCTTCCAGGCCGACAACCGACTGGTGTTGAAGGATGCCGAAGGCAAGGAGCTGATGGTGCTCGAAGCCCGCAAGTAAGGCAACGGAATGCTTAAAATAAGTGTGGAGGAAACGATTTTCGGTCGGTTTCCTCCATTTTTTTTGCAAGAATGTCAAAATTGAAAGATTATATGTCATTTTTAAAAGATGGTTTCTGAAGAAAAACGCTTAAATTTGTAGGAGTTAAACCTGTTAATCTTACATACTATGAAGAAATATACCTTTTTGGCCTTCGACTTGGGGGCCACAAGTGGCCGTTCGGTGGTGGGTACACTGGCCGATGGCAAAATCGAAATAAGGGAATTGACCCGTTTCCCGAACGGAATCACAGAACTTCATGGCAAATTTTATTGGAACCTCATGGGGCTTTACCAGGCCTTGAAAGAGGGGTTGGTGGCTTGTGTGAACGAAGGCATCGTGCCCGACTCCATCGGCATCGACACCTGGGGCATCGACGTGGTGCCACTGGGCAAGGATGGCTCCATCCTGAGCATGCCGCGTGCTTATCGCGACCCGTATACCGTGGGGGCGGCAGACAGCTATTTCGAACGCATACCACGCGAAGAGGTGTACGAAAAGACCGGTATCCAGATTATGGACATGAACACCTTGTATCAGCTATATGCCGGCGTGAAGGAAGGATACGAGCCTTACAAGCAGGCTAGCGAACTGCTCTTTACCCCCGATGCCTTGATATACATGCTTACCGGCAAGAAGGTATGGGAGTATACCATTGGCTCTACCTCGCAAATCATGAATCCACGCACAGGCGATTGGAACAAGGATTTGCTGGAAGCTGCGGGCATCAACCCCGACGTGCTGAAGACTCCGACATTGCCGGGTGCCGTGGTAGGCACACTGACCGATGCCTTGGCCAACGAAACACAGATAGGCAAGGTGAAGGTGGTAGCCGTGGCCGGACACGATACGGCATCGGCCGTAGCGGCCGTACCTGCCCTGGACGAGAACTTCGCTTACCTGAGCTCAGGCACCTGGTCGCTCATGGGTATCGAAACCCGCGAGCCTGTCATCACCCCCGAAAGTTATGAAATGAACTTCACCAACGAGGGTGGGGTGGAAGGTACAACCCGCTTCTTGAAGAACATTTGTGGCATGTGGATTTTGGAGCAATGCCGCAAGGAATGGAAACGGGCTGGCAAGAACTATACCTATCCCGAAATTGTGGACATGGCCATCAATGCTCGCCCGTTCGAGGCGTTCATCTATCCCGACGACCCATCGTTTGCCAATCCGGTATCCAAGCTTCAGGCCATCGAGGACTTCTGTCAACGTACCGGAC
>JAFQNW010000012.1 GCA_017420875.1 Bacteroidaceae bacterium | reverse complement strand
GTTGGTATGCCGCTAAGGAAGGATTGGATGGCTATTTGCGTTGGGCCTTGAATAGCTGGGTAGAAAAGCCGTTGCATGACAGCCGTTTTACTAATTGGGCGGCCGGTGACACCTACATCCTTTATCCGGACGGTCGCACTTCCGTACGCTTTGAACGTCTGATTGAGGGTATCCAAGCTTATGAAAAGATCCGTATCCTTCGTAACGATACCGACAAGCGTGGCCGTAAACGCAACTACGGTAAGCAGCTCGACAAGATTCTCGAAGCGTTTGATCCGTTCAGTCTGACCGAAACTCCGGCTGCAGAAGTGGTGAACAAGGCTAAGCAGGCTTTGAACCGATTCTGATAGCTTTTTGTTGAGGGACTATAAGTATTGATTGAATTAAACAAGACAACTATGAAAGTTTTATTTTCAAAGATTACATGGCTTGGTGTGATGATGCTCTTGTTGGCACTGGCCTCCTGTTCGGACTCAGAAAAGGAAGTGCCATCGAAGCCCGTTACCAAACCTGAGGTGAACAAACCCACTACGGACAACACCAAGACTGAAATGAACCAGACTATCGACGACTTCCTGGCTGGATATTACCTCTGGAACGATGAATACAAGGGGATGACACGCGATTTGACCATCCCTTACGAGGACTCGTACGAGAACTTCCTGCAGACTACGTTGATGAAGATGACCACTAACAAGTTGGACAAGAAAAAGAACTCCAATGGTAAGTACGCCTTGTATTCATATATAGACCGCCGCGAAAAGAAGGCAGGCAGCAAGGCTCTTGTGGCTGGGGTGAATCATGGCATCGAAAAGGACGATAAAGAAAAGAGTTACGGATTTAACCTTATGTCCATCGTGAACTTCATCAAGGAAGACGGAAGTGCTACGGGTGATTATGGCTTTGTAGTGCAGTCGGTTTATCCGACATCACCGGCTAGTACGTTCGACATTACTCGCGGAACGTTTATCCTCGAGGTGGATGGCGAAACCATCAACGCTAATAACTATATGACTCACTATCTGGAACTGATGCAGCCCACCAAGAGTAGCATTAAGCTGCTGATAAGCAACGATGGTACTAAGGAACCCGAAGAAGTCTCGCTGATGGCCACCCAGGTAGAAAAGACGCCTATCCTGATGAATAAGGTTATCGAAGAAGGCGGTGCCAAGATCGGGTATTTAGTGTATGATGCCTTCGAAGCCGGTTACGACGACGATTTGCTTGTGGTGCTATCTGAGTTTAAGAAGGCTGGCATTACCGACTTAGTGCTCGATTTGCGATACAACGGTGGCGGACACGTCATCTCGTCCATGATGCTTTCGGGCTGTTTGGCTGGTAGTGCCTGTAAGAGTAAGGTGTTCCAGTACTACCGCTACAACGACACTCGCATGAAGGCGGTGGCCGAAACCAAGAAGGCTACCGGCAACGAATACGATGCTTCGGTTAACTACTTTTACGATCTGTTCTTTTACGACAACTATTATGGTGTGAACCTGGCGTCTTACGATTTGAGCAACGCTAACCTGTATGTACTGACTACCGATTATACCGCTTCGGCCAGCGAAGTACTCATCAGCTCACTCCGAGGGGTCGACGTGCCGGTCACCATGATTGGCGAGAAGACCAACGGCAAGAATGTCGGTATGGAGGTGAAGGAGTTCGACAAAGGTAACTACAGTTACGAACTGGCCCCTATTACCTTCCAGTATTACAATGCTAAGCAGGAAACCGTTCCCGAAACCGGTATGAATCCCGATTACCGCATTGCCGACTGGAACGATGGCTATGTGAACTTCGGAGAAAAGACCGAGCCGATGCTTGAAAAAGCTATTTCGCTGATTACTGGTGGTGGCTCGAAGGTTGCTGACTCGCGTAGCATCTCGAAGGTGAAGGTGAAACCTGCCTCACTGACGCTTCCGCAGTTGAAAACGCATCGTCCACAAGGATCGCTTGTGATTCGATAATTGCTTTAAAAAAAGAATCCAGTTTGCTACTGGATTCTTTTTTTTAATGTTATTCTTCACTTCGTTCTGAATAACACGGAGTATGACAATATTAGTAGTTAGTCACTAAAAAATGTAATCCACAACTTTCAGTAGAGTCAGAATCTGTATGAAAGTTGTGATGACTTCCTTTATCTTCCATAAAGTTTGTCTATCAAATCGCTTCGTCCCATACGCTTCAGTTCCTGGATGATGGCCCGTCGTTCTTCTGGCTTGTACCAGAAGAAGAACATGCGTTGGGCCAGCTTTTCGCGTTGAGTTTTGGCTGAGAAGATAGGCTGCAAGGTGTAGGGATGGTAGCCGGTGTACCATGCTTCGGTAGCCACGGTCATGGGTGTGGGTGTGAAGTCCTGCACCTGTTCCAGATGGAAGTCCAAACGCTTGGTGATAACGGCCAGTTCGGCCATGTCTTCGGCTGTGCATCCCGGGTGACTGCTGATGAAGTACGGAATGATTTGCTGGCGGAGGTTTAACTCCTTGTTCACCTTATCAAAAATTTTCTTGAAGTCGTAGAACTGGGCGAACGAGGGCTTTCGCATGATGTGGAGCACTTGGTCGCTGGTGTGCTCGGGGGCTACTTTCAGGCGTCCACTTACATGCTTGGCTATCAGTTCGCGGGTATATTCACGAGTGCTGCGGTTGATGGCCGGATCCTTGCTCTCGTGCAGCAGGAGGTCGTATCGTACCCCGCTACCGATGAAGCTCTTCTTAATACCCGGAAGGGCATCGACGGCATGATAGATATCGAGCAATGGACTGTGGTCGGTATTAAGGTTGGGGCAAACCTTGGGATGGATACACGATGGACGTTTGCACTTGCGGCACTTGTCCAGATCGGTTCCATGCATGGCGTACATGTTGGCACTAGGCCCTCCAAGGTCGGACAGGTATCCTTTGAAGTCGGGCATCTCGGTGATGGCCTTTGCCTCACGAAGGATGCTTTCTTTGCTTCGGCTCACGATGAACTTGCCTTGATGTGCACTGATGGTGCAGAAGGCACATCCCCCAAAACATCCGCGATGGAGGTTGACGGAGAACTTAATCATGTCGAATGCTGGGATACGCTTTCCTTTATATTTAGGGTGAGGCAGGCGGGTATAGGGCAGGTCGAACGATATGTCCAGTTCGCCTTGTGTCATGGGTGGATAGGGAGGATTCACTACCACGGTGCTGTTCCCGGCGTGTTGTAGGATACGTGCAGCTTCGTATTTGTTTGATTCCTCTTCTATGAAGCGGAAGTTTTCGGCTTCTTTTTTCTTGTCGCTCAAGCAGGCCTCGTGCGAGTGGAGTACGATGTCTTCTTTCTTGCTAATGCTGAGTGGAATGGCTTGCTTACCCTTTACCATATAGACGGTTTGGGGAATGTCGGTCGGAATGTAAGGAGTTTCCTTCATCCGCTGGCAAAGGTCGGTAATGGGTTTTTCTCCCATTCCATAGACTAGCAAGTCGGCACCCGACTCAATCAAGATACTTTTCCGCACCGTGTCTTGCCAATAGTCGTAATGGGTCAGTCGACGCAACGAGGCTTCGATGCCACCGATGATGACGGGCACATCCGGCCAAAGCTTTTTCAGGATTTGGGTATAGACAATGGTTGGGTACTCGGGACGCATGTCGTGACGTCCGTCGGGCGTATAGGCATCTTCGCTACGCAGACGCTTGTTTGCGGTATACTTGTTTACCATGGAGTCCATGCATCCGGCCGATACACCAAAGAACAGACGGGGACGTCCCAATTTCTTGAAGTCGCGGAGATCGTCTCTCCAGTTGGGTTGGGGCACAATGGCTACTCGCAGGCCTTGGGCTTCGAGTAGACGTCCAATGACGGCTGCTCCAAACGAGGGATGGTCTACGTAGGCATCACCGCTGAACAGGATGACGTCGAGTTCATCCCATCCTCGTAGCTCCATTTCCTTTTTGGTGGTAGGGAGCCAGTCGGTGAGTCGGTATTCTTTCATTTTTTTTCTATTAATGGTCTCTATTCAGCTTCTTCGCTTTGCTTGTGACTGCATGCTTGGCGTGCTTCTTTCTGTTCGTTTTCCCAACGGATGTAGAGCAACACGAGCTGGTGAAGCCCGAATGCCTTCATGTTGTTGTGGTAAATCACGTCGATGCAAAGGTCGAGCAAGTCCTTGCAATTTCCTTCGGACGATACGATTAGCGAGCGGATGTTCAGCTTCAACTTATCGAGTACGCTTTCATCCACGATACCGTTGCTGTCGATAAGGTGTTGGAAAAGAGCGTATTTCTGAATCGTCTGTAGATTCACTTCCGATATTTCCATGCTCCGTGTGCCCGAAGCATTTGTTTGTATGTTATACATGATGGTTAGGTTTTGTTTGAAAGACAAAGGTAGAAGATTTTATGAAAATTCTTCTACCTTTATCCGTTTTTGTTTTAAATAATCTCGATGCCTTGCTGTTTACAGAGTTCCAGTCCTAAATCCTTTAATTTGAATTTCTGGATTTTTCCACTTCCAGTCATCGGGAATTCTTTAATGAAGAAGATGTATTTCGGAATCTTGTATCTGGCAATTTTTCCTTCGCAGAATTCGCGTACATCGAATTCGTTCATTTCTACTCCTTCGTGGAGGATGATGAATGCACCGACGGTTTCGCCATATCGTTTGGAAGGAATACCTGCCACTTGCACGTCCTTAATGCCTTCGAGCTTATAGAGGAATTCCTCGATTTCGCGTGGGTAGATGTTTTCACCACCGCGGATAATCATGTCCTTGATGCGTCCGGTAATGCGGTAGTTGCCGTCTTCGTCCTTTACACCAAGGTCGCCCGAATGGAGGAATCCGCTTTCGTCGATGACCTCGGCTGTAGCTTCTGGATTCTTGTAGTATCCTTTCATGGTGTTATAGCCTCGGTTACACATTTCGCCTTGAACGCCAATCGGACATTCTTCGCCGGTTTCAGGGTCGATGACTTTCACTTCGGTGAATTCGTAGTCGCGACCAACGGTGGTACAACGTACTTCGAACGGGTCGTCTACTCGGGTTTGTGTCATACCAGGTGAAGCTTCGGTAAGTCCGTATACGCTAGTTACCTTCATGTACATCTTCTCTTCTACCTGACGCATCAGTTCGATTGGGCACAGGGCACCGGCCATGATACCAACACGGAGACTGGACATGTCGAACATGTCGAACATCGGGTGGTTCAATTCGGCGATGAACATGGTGGGAACACCATAGAGTGAGGTGCATCGTTCTTTATGGACAGAGGCTAGTACTACCAACGGGTCGAAACGCTCTACCATGACTTGCGTACATCCGTGTGTAAGACAGTTCATGGTGGCTAACACTACGCCGAAGCAATGGAAGAGGGGAACGCAAACGCAAAGTTTGTCTTCGCTCGTGAATTTCATGTGCTCGCCGGTGAGGAATCCGTTGTTGGCGATGTTGTAGTGGGTAAGCATAACTCCCTTCGGAAATCCAGTGGTTCCGGAAGTGTATTGCATGTTCACCACATCGTGGCAGCTTACCTTTTGTTTAGCTTCAAGCAATTCATTGTCGTCAATGTTGCTTCCGAGCAATAGGATTTCGGCGGTATTGTACATACCACGGTATTTTTCCTGGCCGATATAGATCACGTTTTTCATGCGTGGAAAGCGGTCACTCTTCAAGTATCCTCGTTGGCAGGTTCTTAATTCTGGAAGCATGGTGTAGACCATGTTAACGAAATCGTCACTTCCACGATCACCGTTGACGATACACAAGGTGTGCATGTCTGAATTCTGGCATAGATACTCCAGTTCGGCTTGCTTGTAGTTGGTGTTTACGGTTACGGCTACGGCACCAATCTTGGCACAAGCATAAAGAAAGGTCAACCAATCGGGTACATTGCCTGCCCAAATTCCAACGTGTGTTCCGCGTTCTACACCGATGGACAACAACCCTTTGGCCATATTGTCCACACGTTCGTTGAACTTGCTCCAGGTAAATCGCAGATTACGATCGGAGTAAACGATGTATTCTTTATCAGGTGTGACCTCGGCCCAATGTTCCAACCAGTCGCCGAGGGTTCTGTTTGATAATTCAAGATTCATAATGATTTATGATTTTTTATTTATGATTTATGATGTTTAATTGATTGTTTCTGATTCATGCTTTATGGTGTATTGTCCGGCTGGAAAATCATAAATCATAAATCAGACATCATAAATCAGATAGGCGTATAGACCACCGCTAAAATCTTGGCAGCCTGTCCTTGATAGCCATGTACGTGGTGAGGCACAATGGAGTCGTAATAGATGCTATCTCCTGCTTCAATCACGTGGTGCTTCTTTCCGTATGCGATTTCTACTGCACCTTCCATAACAAAGATGAATTCTTCGCCCTCGTGGGAAGAAAGTTCGTAACTGGTTTCATCAGTCTCTTCAATGTCGATGATGAAAGGCTCCATGTGACGGTCTGATTTCGAGCTAGAGAGCGAATGGTATTGCATGTGTGTACGTGCATTCATCGCATTGTTGGAGAAACTGATGGTAGCTTTTGTTGATTCTTCCTTGCGGCAGATTACGGCACCCACTTCTTCTTGGTCGTCCAGGAATGTTCCCAATCGTACTCCCAATGCGCGTGCAATCTTAATCAGCGGAGCCAATGACGGAATATCTACATTACTTTCAATACGATTGATTTGTTCTTCTGCCAATCCGGTTCGTTCTGCCAACTCGGAGAGGCTAATTTGCTTCGTTTCGCGAAGCGATTTAATCTTTTCACCTACTATTTTAGTCTGATCCATGTTGTATATGGTTTTTGTTTTAGTTTTTCTCTTGAAGTGGCAAAGGTATAATAAAAAGAGCTATAAAAAGAATAAATTGTGAAAAAAAACCTCGTTTTGCTAACAAAAACAAGGTGGATGTTTGTTTAATCCACCTTGTTATAATCTTAATCTATCTTTCCGATACTGAAGTTCTCAGGATGTTTACCTTTGAAATCCTTGAAGAACAATTTGATTTCTCGCATGTCTTTCTCGATGTCACCGGTAGGATGGAATTCCTTACCAATGGTAATGGTCTTCTTGGAATAATCAATACCTACCAATAAGATAGGAAGATTAGCTCCCATAGCAATGTGGTAGAATCCTTTCTTCCAATTAGGATTAGCTTTACGGGTACCTTCCGGGGTAATGGCCAAATGGAATTTTTCGCTTTTGTTGGCTATTTTGATGACTTGATCTACTAAAGAGGTGCGTTTGCTACGATCGACAGCAATACCACCCATCCAGCGAAAAATAGGTCCTAATGGCCAAAAGAACCAATCTTTTTTCATCATGAACCCTGTCTCACGACCAATGGCACCATAAAACAACTTACCGATAAACAAGTCCCAATTGGTAGTATGAGGAGCGGCACAGATGATGTACTTGTCGTAATCGGGTACATGTACTTCTGCTTTCCATCCCAACAAATTGTGATAGATAAATTTACAAAAGGCTTGTTTCATATCGAAAAAGATTATTCTGTTTTGCTAAGTTCGTCTGCTACTACTTGAATTTCCTTGTTCAAGTCTTCGTAAAGTTTCTTGTAGTATCCTTTAACATTACCTGGTTGGGTGTGGCTGATTCTAGGGATTAAAGCCAAAACATTTTGAATAGCTTCGATGATAACGTCGCGATTAACTCCTTCTACCAAGCTTGCTAGGAACAAGTCGCCTGCTATATAGGAAATCTTTTTCTTTAAATCTCTTCTACTTGCCATAATTCAATGATTTTAAGTTAATATGTGATTGATTTTCGCCGTAAAGATAGTATTTTTATTTGTATACATTTTCATATTTGCAAAAAAAGAGCGAAATTTGCGAAACCATTGTGAATTTTAATATATACCTTTTAATATAATTATAGATATGACAAAAAGTGCATTGCAAATTGCTCGTGCTGCTTATCAGCCGAAACTTCCTCAAGCATTGAAAGGTGCTGTAATTGCAAAGGAAGGTGAACCAACTCAGTCTGTTGCTGACCAAGAAGCTATCAAGGCTTTGTTCCCTAACACATACGGCATGCCGTTGATTCAGTTCGTTGAAGGCGAAGCTGTTGAATTCCCTGCTATCAATGTAGGTGTAATCTTGTCTGGTGGTCAGGCTCCTGGTGGACACAATGTAATTTCTGGTTTGTTCGATGGTATCAAGAAGTTGAATGCAGATAGTAAACTTTATGGTTTTATTTTAGGTCCTGGTGGCTTGGTTGATCATGATTATAAGGAATTGACAGCTGAAATCATTGATGAATATCGCAATACGGGTGGTTTCGACATCAT
>JAFQNW010000088.1 GCA_017420875.1 Bacteroidaceae bacterium | reverse complement strand
TGATACTGGCTCAGCTGAAGCTCAGATTGCTTTGTTTTCATACCGTATTTCTCACCTGACTGAGCACCTCAAGCTCAACAGAAAAGATTATAGCACTGAAAGAGCATTGACAACTTTGGTAGGTAAGCGTCGTGCTTTGTTGAACTACTTGAAGGATCGCGATATCAACAGATATCGTGCTATCGTGAAGGCTCTTGGCTTGCGTAAGTAATTTTTTGCTTACGGCGAAGACATTAAAAAAAGTGGATGTGACCAAAGTCGCATCCACTTTTTTATTGTGTCATCCTGAGCAATGCAAAGGATGACAAATTGGGGGAAATTATTTGCTTGGATAAATCAGATTTTCTTCCGTCATTTGCTCCAATACTTCGTGTAAGTATTTGGCTGATTCCCACTTGGCCATGGGAAGATCGTGAAGCAGGTAGTTCCCACAATCTTTCGGAGCAGTGCCTGGTACTTCACCTTCGAATTCGGCTACAAAACGGAATGTTTCTTGCATCAGTTCTACGATATCCTTTGATTCAAGATCGCCTTTCATTAATAGATAGTTCCCAGTGAGGCAACCCATTGGTCCCCAATACACAATCTTGTCTGCCCATGTGGGATGATTGCGGAGATAGGTTGCAGCCAAGTGTTCGATGGTATGCAATGCTCCTTGTCCCAAAGCAGGTTCACGGTTGGGTTCTTTCATGCGGATATCGAAGGTAGTCACGACTTCGTTGCCTATCTGGTCCTTGCGAGAAACGTAAATGCCGCGTAGCAAACGGATATGGTCGATGGTAAAGCTGGGTATGGTCTTCATGAGTTATGAGTTTTGAGTTATGAGTTATGAATCTTGCTAGGGAGGGAATCTAGGAAAGCTTTGGTTACTCCGAACGAACGGTCGGCCATTTCGCCCCAGAAATTGGTATATTGTTGCCAATGGTTTTCGGCTCCCGGGGTGTCGCTAATGATGCGGAAGCTAATGAACGGTACCTTATATATATAGCACACTTGGGCTATGGCTCCTGACTCCATGTCCACGGCTAATCCTTCAGGGAAGTTTGTTTTGATGGCATTGAGTTCTTCGCGATCGGTAATAAACTTGTCTCCACTACAAATCAGGCCTCCGTGAATGGGAGTTTCGGTATCTAGAGAAATGGCACTATCAAACAAGGTCGGGTTCCCCTTAAAATAGGTTGGCATTCCTTGAATCTGGCCATATTCATTGCCTTCGCCACACCATACATCGTGGTATACAATGTGCTGGCTTACGACTACATCCATTATCTTCAAGCATTTGTCGATGCCTCCTGCTACCCCTGTGCTGATGATGCAATCGGGTTGATAGGTACGGATAAGTTCTACGGCCCCAGCAGCGGCATTTACTTTCCCAATGCCACATTGGGTAAGGATAATGGTGTTTCCTTTGATTTTACCTTCGGTATATTTGTAAATGCCTTCGGTAAATTCTTTTTTTTCTTCCAGAAGTTGTGCCACTTGTTTGTGTTCTGAACTCATGGCAGTAATGATTCCTATTTTCATAAAAATGTTTTAATTCGCCACAAATGTACATATTTTATTGGAGGTTTACACTATCTTTGCAGATGATTGTAATAAAGATAGCTTATGAATCTGTTGAAAAGAATGCTGCCTGATGTGGTGGCAATCGTGGTATTTGCCGTTATCTCTTTTGCTTATTTCTGCCCGGCGGTGACCGAGGGGCGAATCCTCTCCCAGCATGACTCTGTTGCGGGTATTGGTGCCGGTCAAGAAGCGAAGGAATATCTTGAACGTACGGGTGAGCGTACTCGCTGGACAAATTCCTTGTTTGGAGGGATGCCCACGTATCAAGTGTCGCCTAGTTATGATTCGACAAACTTGTTGAAGGTGGTAGAAAATGTATATCATCTGTATTTGCCTACTTATGTATGGTATGTGTTTGTGATGTTGCTGGGCTTCTATATTCTGCTTCGTGCCTTTGACTTCAAGGCGTGGATGGCTGGCTTGGGAGCCATTATTTGGGCATTTTCATCATATTTCTTCATTATTATTGCAGCCGGACATATCTGGAAGTTCATTACGTTGGCTTACATTCCGCCCACGATTGCAGGGATGGTGTTGTGCTATCGGGGCAAGTACCTGAAAGGTGGATTGTTGACCGCTCTTTTTGTAGCTCTGCAGATATTGTCCAATCACGTACAGATGACTTATTATTTCTTGTTCGTCATGCTCTTTATGGCCATTGCTTATGGAGTGAAGGCGTATCAAGAAAACGCGAAGGCGAATTACTGGAAAGCAACTGGTGTTTTGCTGATAGCCGGTGTTGTGGGTATCTGTGTCAATCTTTCCAATCTATATCATACTTACGAGTATAGCAAGGAGTCTATGCGAGGTAAGAGCGAATTGGTAAAGAAAGATGTGAAGAACCAAACGAACAGCGGATTAGATCGTGACTACATTACTCAGTGGAGTTATGGTATTGGAGAAACGTTTTCCTTGTTGGTACCCAATGTAAAGGGTGGAGCTTCGGTTCCTTTGGCCATGAATGAAAAGGCGATGGAAAAGGCCAATCCGATGTATCGAAGCATTTATAATCAGTTGGGACAATATTGGGGAGAGCAACCGGGTACTTCAGGGCCGGTGTACGTTGGGGCTTTTGTCATGTTCCTTTTCGTGCTGGGTATATTTCTTGTAAAAGGTCCGATGAAATGGGCTTTTTTGGGAGCTACAGTTCTTTCCATCCTGCTTTCATGGGGTAAGAATTTCATGGGCTTTACTGACTTCTTCATAGATTATGTCCCAATGTATAATAAATTCCGTGCAGTTTCTTCCATCTTGGTCATTGCCGAGTTTACGATTCCTTTGTTGGGCATGTTGGCCTTGAAAGAATTGGTTTCCTCGCCGGCATTGCTGAAAGAACGTAAGAGGGACATTCTGATTAGCTTTGCACTGACGGGTGGTTTGGCCTTGTTGTTTGCCATCCTTCCACGGGTGTTTTTCCCAACTTATGTTTCTTCCATGGAAATGCAAGCCCTGCAATCTTTACCGGCCGATCAGTTGGCTTCTTTGTTAGCCAATTTAGAGGAAGTGCGTATCAGCCTTTTCACCTCTGATGCATGGCGTAGCTTCTTTATCGTATCGGCAGGCATGGTCTTGCTTGGCCTGTATGGTGCAGGAAAACTTAAGCAATCTGCCCTCCTTGTTTCGTTGGCCATTTTGTGCTTGGCAGATATGTGGACAATCAACAAGCGTTATCTTTATGATGAACAATTTGTTGAAAAACAGGCACAAGTCGATAGCTTCCAACAGACAGAAACGGATCAGATGATTTTGTCTGATACATCGTTGGATTATCGAGTACTGAATCTGGCTTCGAACACGTTCAATGAAAACAATACCTCGTATTGGCACAAAAGTATCGGTGGATATCATGCAGCTAAGTTGCGTAGATACCAAGAACTGATTGACGAACATATTTCGGGAGAAATGTCGGCTCTGTTCAGTGCCGTAGCTGAATCAGAAGGAGACATGCAACAATTGAATCCAGCCGAATTCTCGGTATTGAATATGCTGAATACCCGTTATTTCATTTTCCCTTTGCAAGGAGGACAGACACTTCCGCTCGAAAATCCGTTTGCTTTGGGTAATGCCTGGTTTGTGAACGATGTTCAATACGTGGCAAATGCTAATGAAGAGATTGAGGCACTCCATCATTTAAATCCACAAACTACAGCTGTAGTGGACAAGCGATTTGAATCGGTACTGAAACCAATTGCTTCCGATTCTACATCAACAATCACTTTGGTTGATTATGAACCTAACTATTTGAAATATGAGGTTGAGTCTCCGAATGGAGGAACGGTTGTTTTCTCTGAAATCTATTATCCGGGGTGGAAATCAATGATAGATGGTAAAGAAGTTGCTCATGGACGTGCTGATTACGTATTGCGTGCCATGAACGTGCCGGCGGGAAAACACGTTGTAGAATTCCATTTTGACCCAGATTCTTTGCATACCACAGAAAGCATCGCTTACATTGCTTTGGTACTACTTGTCTTGGGCTTTGTTGCCTTTATCGGGAAGGAATGCTTGTATGGCAAAAAGAAGATGATTCCATAATGTACTAATCCATCCATAATGCTTCACCATGATGCGGAAACGCTCTTTGAGTGAAGCTTTATGGTTTTGGGTGGTCATGCCTTCATTTAGATAATCAATCAAAATCAGGTGAGTGTGATGGAAAGTCTTGGATTTTTTCATCACCCGGATGCACCAATCAAAATCGGCAGAGAACCGATAACTTAAATCATACATTTCCTGTTGGGCTAACATCCGGGATGCAAAGAAAGCCTGATGGCATACCAACATTCCTTTCTTGAAACTTCTCCAATTCAGATGCTCGGGAGCAGACTTCTTTCGCATGTGTAGAAAATGTCCTTCTGAATCCACAATGGCTGTTTCTCCATAGATGATGTCGGGTAAATTACTTGTATGTATGGAGTTGGCAATGGAATGCAAAGTTCCATTCTCATGAAAGGTATCACCTGCATTTAGAAAACAAAGATAGTCTCCTTTGGCTAATCGAATTCCCTTGTTCATGGCATCGTAAAGGCCCTGATCCGCTTCACATACGAATTGATGAATATCGTTTTTGTATTGGTTGATGATATCAAGTGTACGGTCGGTCGATTTTCCGTCTATAATGATGTATTCTACATGCTTATAGGTTTGGTTTATGATGCTTTGAATGGTTCGCTCCAATACATTGCCGGCATTATAGGTAACTGTAATGATAGAGAACTTGGGCTGGATACGGGTAGAACTATGCATGGTTGCCTATAATCTTGTTATATATTTCAATGTATTTCTTTGCGATGGTACTTTCTGAATAGGAAGATATAGCTTTTCTGGTTGCTTCTTTACTTAGGCTTTCGTATTCTCCTTCGTCCAAAATCCAATGAATGCCATTGGCTAAATCTTCTGCAGATTTATATTCGGCTACGTATCCATTGTGCAGATGGTCTATCATTTCAGGAATCCCGCCTACTTGAAAACCGATGCATGGAGTGCCACTTGCCATTGCCTCCATAATTGTATTAGGTAAGTTTTCCTCTAATGAAGGGGTAACAAAGATATCTGCAGCGTTATAAACGTTTGCAAGTTCCTTTTCGTTGCTGATGTAATTTAAGGAATATACCTCAAAAGGGAGCAATGACTTTAATTCTTCGGAGTGATTGCCATAAACCACAACTCCCAATTCGTCCTTCATGTGAGGATACTTCTGAACAAGAATTTGGCAACACTCAATAAAATAGTCGATTCCTTTTCGTTTGTCTGTAATTTTAAGGGCTCCAAAAAGAATGAGCTTCTTTTCTTGAGGAAATCCACAGGCAATACGGGCTTCTTTGCGGTTTCGAGGCTTGAATAAATTGGTATTGATAGGGTTAGGAATATGAACAATGGAGTGTCCCTTCAATAAAGCACTCTGACTGGCCTTTTCCTTTAACCAATTACTGCATGTCACAAAAGTGATGGGCGAAAGTTTGTATAACTCTGCCTTTCTCTTGAATACTTGATTGGATAAATCGTTGAATCCTTTTTTATACAAATATGGGCAGTGGTGGCATTCTTGTTGGTATTGATTGCATTCACGGGCATGGTGGCAAATACCGGTACATGGCCACATATCGTGCATGGTCCAGACAATAGGTTTTCCGGATTGGAGAATATACTGGATGTCTTTAAGGGAAAGCATCCCTTGGTTAACCCAATGCAGATGGATAATATCTGCTTGTTTGAATTCAGGAAGTGTGGTAACATTGGTTCCTGTATTTGCGATATCTACGGCAAACAGATTATGCTTCTTAAAGTAATTGGCCTTCCATATAATGATACGTTCCCAAATGAATTGCCATACTTTCCACCATGACTTGTTGAGGCCAACCACACTTACATTATTGGTTTGCTTATCGCGTACCAGCATTTTGGCCTTGATACCATTATTTCTAAGGGCATCCATCAGCCGATTGGCTGCAATAGCTGCTCCTCCGATTCTTTCGGATGTATTGATAATTAGTACCCTCATGATTGAAACGTTTCTACAAAGGTACGCTTTTTAATTATAAGGTGTTCATTAAAGGAAATAATTTATGCACCGAAATCTCCTTTTAAAGTACGTTTAATACGACGGATAGCTTTGGCCCAGAAAGAATTGGTCCGTGCATAGTAACGGGAATAGACATGCCGGGCCTCTAAATTTTCAGTAACGGGTGAAATCGGTGTAACCGGTAATTTTCCTAAATAGATATCCGAACTATATAATCCTCCTCCGCCACAATTGGTTCCACTACCATCGAATCCATTGTTCTCTACCAAAGAGCGTCCCACATTGAGTGAGAGGATATCCTTCAGGAACAAACTTGCATTCCAGCGGATTGCCCATGAGTTATTCTTTCCTTTAATTTGTCGGCGAAGCATGCGGGTGAATCCATACTTTCCGTTAAAGTCGAAGGTATATTCAAGCTTCCGTTGTTCCAATTCATGAAGCAATGCTTTTCCGTTAGGGTTGAAGTGCTTCCAGGCTCTTTCCCAAGTTCCCCATCCCCAACTTCCTGTCCATTTGATTAGGAATGTATCGGGTAGAGAAGGGTCTTTGGTAAAGTCGCATGCTTGAATGTGTCCAACTTTAGGCTCATCTTTATATAGCTCGAGTGCATCGTTCATAAAATCCAGGAAGTGGGGAGCAACAATCAAATCATCTTCCAATACAATTACTTTCCCATACATTTTTACTTGGGTTGTAACTCCATCAATGATGTTAGATGCGAGTCCCCAATTCTTATTTCGCTCAATAATGGTTATCTTTTTAAAGTCTGTAATGCTTTGCAGATATAGGCGGACATCTTTTACCGCTTGTTCCTGATCTTCTGTCTTAGCAGCATCTGAATAAATGAACAATTCACTTTCAATAGCCAACGCATTTTTTTGTAGGCTTTCAATGCAGTGCTTTGTGTGATTTAAACGATTGTATGTAAAAAGTAGAATCGGGGCGTAGCTCATGGTTATAACAGATAATTAGGTTGAAGTTTCATATGACTTTGTCTGCATGAATAGACATGTTTGCTCTTTCCAATAAGCTGGCAGAATATCTTCAGATAATTAGAACATAAGGTTATTTTCCCTAGACAGAGAGCCTTTACCGCTTTTTTAATAACCGCCAAGGGGCCTAAGGCAAAGGCCTTGAGTAGTGAATGGTTTATGTTGGCATACTCAGATAAATGGTATACGTATTCTGTATGCAGATACTTCTGATGGGTCATTGGGCGATATTCCCGGTCATGGCACCCAAAGACATTTGGTGAATAGCCTATTTGATATTGATGGAAACGTAGTCGGTTAATGAAATCCTTGTCCTCTCCATAATGATAAAATAAGGAGGAGAAACCGCCGACTTTTTTTAGGACCTCAATGGGAATCATCCAAAAAGCAGCATTGACAAAAGGTAATGGTACAATTGGAGTATGATTCGGTAAGTTGGCAATCTCTGCTACTTGGGTGTAATCGCTAAATCCAGGATCAAGATGATCTTCTGAAGCAGTGAGATGTACAGGCGAAAGAATACCGAATTCGGGACGTGTCTTTAATAACTTTACTAATTCTTCTATCGTGTTTCTGGCAACCCATGCATCTTGATTCATCAGGAATACGGCCTCATATTTTTCGCTAAGGGCTATCTGCATCCCGATGTTATTGGCTTTCCCGAATCCTAAATTGCTTTGATTATCTATGAGTCGTATGTGAGGATAACTTGTTTGGATACGTTCAATGGTATGATCCTTGGAACCATTGTCGATGACGATGGTATCCACAGGATAGTCAGATTCGGATAAACTCCCTAGGCACCTTTCTATCCATGGCTCAAAATTGTAGGAAACGATGATTACCAATACTCTCATAGTGCTTATATTCTTTTCTTTTTGAAAATAAAATGAATAGTCTCTTTCAGAATCGTGGAATCTGCTTTCCAGAGAATGGAAAGATAAAGAATTCCTACTAAACCGATTTTACAAAGCAGGCGTAATTCCACCACCTCGATTCCGTTTGTAATGAATGAGGTTGCAGGAATGGTAATCATACTTAAGATGAGATAAGGGGAGATATCTCTGAGGAAATCCATCGTCCTCAATTTTACTTCACGTTGTACGAAGAATAACCAAATGAAAGTCCATCCTATATTAATGGCAATGAAAGCATATAGCATCTGTGTGATGCCGTATGGATAGAGTAGATATGCACTGATGAGTTGCGATAAGCTTAGAACGATGGTATTCCACATATAGACAGAAGAATGACCACGACTAAGTATCAGGTTAGAGAATAATCCACTGATAGGAAGAAAGGCACCTCCTATACAGAGAATTTGCATGCTACTGGCACTTGGGAGCCATTTCTCTGTTACGGCAATGGTGATTAGTTCGTTAGCCGTAAAACTTAATCCGAACATGGCAGGAAAAGAGATGAAAGCCGTAAATCGAAGCATTTTCCGAAGTGCATTCAGTTGCTGTTGTTCGTTATTAGATAAGATAGCTAGTACGGGTTGGGCAACACTGGTAAGCATTCCATTGATGGTAGTGTAACCCATGGTACTCCATTTGTTGGCTTGATTAAAGTATCCGACTTCCTTCTCGGAATAGAATTTTCCCAAGACGATGGAGAATAAATTGTTGTTGACTATTTGAAAGGTATGAGTAATAATCAGTTTACTACTATAACCAATCATCTCCTTGATAGGGGTGAAGTCTATTTGCAAGGAAGGTTTCCAACCTGAATAATAATAGCTGAGGATGGTTGTACCCGTAGTGAAGGCAATCGTTTGTATGGCTATTCCCCAATATGCAAATCCGTTGTATGCCAGTATGATACCCAAGATGCCTGAAAAGGTCAATGCAAAGAAAGAAATGATGGCATTCTCCTTCGTTTTTAATCGTTTGAAAAGGAAAGCTCTGGGAGCTACATTTGTGCTGGAAATCAGAAAACTGAGGAATGAAAGACGGGCTAAAGAGGTTAACTCTGGTTGGTTATAGAAACGGGCTATCAAGGGAGCACAAAAGAATAAAAGGCTATACATGCTGATTCCCATGAGGCAGCTAAACCAAAAGACGGCATTGTAGTCTTTGTGATTGGTTTGTTTCCGGTTGGTCAGGGCCGAAATGAAGCCGCCTTCCTGCAAAATGGAGGCTAAGGCCGAGAATACGGTAAGCATTCCCACCATGCCATAGTCGGAAGGAGATAACAAGCGTGCCAAAAAAATACCAAAAAAGAGGTTGAGCAACTGTTGTACACCATTGCTCACACCTCCCCAAAAGAGTCCTTTAGCTGTCTTTTCTTTTAAAGATTGCTCTGTCATTTCACTTCACTACCCGGAGCTACTTCCTTAAGCAAAGAAGTAACGGCCAGTGTGCCGTCGTAATTTTCAGCACTCAGAATCATTCCTTCACTTACCAATCCGTTCTTGAACTGGCGAGGAGCCAAGTTGGCAATAAACAATACTTGTTTGCCTACTAGCTCTTCAGGTTTGTAGTGTTGTGCGATACCGCTTACAATTGTACGGTTTTCTAATCCGTCGGCTATCTTGAACTTTAATAATTTCTTCATCTTAGGAACGGCTTCGCATTCCAGTACTTTGCCTACGCGAATATCCAACTTCTCGAAGTCTTCGAATGCAATGGTTGGCTTGATTGGATTGGCTTTGTGGGCAGCTGCTTCATTGAGCTTCTTGATGTCTGCCAAACGTTGCATTTGGGCATCGATGGCACTATCTTCTATCTTTTCGAACAACAAGGCAGGTTCGCCCAATTGATGGCCGGCCTTGAGCAAGTCGGTATTACCCAATTGAGTCCATTCGAAGCTTTCCATGTTCAACATCTTGCGGAGCTTTTCGCTACTGAACGGCAAGAACGGTTCGAAGGCGATGGCCAAGTTGGCTACCAATTGCAAGGAGATGTGGAGAATGGTCTTCACACGTTCCGGGTCGGTCTTGATGACCTTCCAAGGTTCGCAATCGGCCAAATATTTGTTACCGATACGTGCCAAGTTCATGGCTTCCTTCTGGGCATCACGGAACTTGAAGACATCGAGTAACTTTTCTACTTCAGCTTTCACGCCAATGAATTCGGCAATCGTTTCTTTGTCATAATCGGTCAGTTCGCCACAAGCCGGTACTATGCCATCGTAATACTTCTTGGTGAGTTGCAAAGCACGGTTCACGAAGTTGCCATATACAGCTACCAATTCGTTGTTATTGCGAGCTTGGAAATCCTTCCAAGTGAAGTTATTGTCCTTGGTTTCAGGAGCATTGGCGGTCAAGACATAACGGAGCACGTCTTGCTTGCCTGGGAAGTCTACCAAGTATTCGTGCAACCATACTGCCCAGTTGCGTGAAGTTGAAATCTTGTCGTCTTCGAGGTTCAAGAACTCGTTACTTGGTACATTGTCCGGAAGGATATAGCTGCCTTCTGCCTTCAACATCGCCGGGAAGACGATGCAATGGAACACGATGTTGTCCTTGCCGATGAAATGGACGAGGCGTGTTTCTGGGTCTTTCCACCAGGTTTCCCAAGTGTCAGGAAGCAATTCCTTGGTGTTGCTGATATAACCGATTGGAGCATCGAACCATACATAAAGTACCTTACCTTCAGCTCCTTCTACCGGCACGGGGATACCCCAGTCGAGGTCACGGCTCACGGCACGTGGTTGCAAGCCCATGTCGAGCCAGCTTTTGCATTGGCCATATACATTTGGACGCCATTCCTTGTGGTCTTCCAAAATCCATTGACGCAACCAGCCTTCGTGCTTGTCGAGTGGGAGGTACCAGTGCTTGGTTTCCTTCATCACCGGTTGGCTACCGCTGATGGCACTCTTCGGATTAATCAAGTCGGTTGGCGAGAGGGAAGTACCGCACTTTTCGCATTGGTCACCGTATGCACCTTCGGCATGGCAATGAGGACATTCGCCGGTGATATAACGGTCGGCCAAGAACTGCTTGGCTTCTTCGTCGTAATATTGCATGGAAGTCTTTTCGATGAATTCACCCTTGTCGTAGAGCTTGCGGAAGAAGTCCGAAGCAACTTCGCGATGAGTCTGCGAAGTGGTGCGTGAATAGATGTCGAATGAAATACCAAATTCTTTGAATGAATCCTTAATCAACGTATGATAGCGATCGACTACATCCTGCGGGGTGATGCCTTCTTTCTTGGCACGGATGGTGATGGGCACTCCATGTTCATCGGATCCGCCAATGAAGAGTACGTCCTCTTTCTTCAAACGGAGGTAACGCACATAGATGTCGGCTGGTACGTATACGCCTGCCAAGTGGCCGATGTGTACAGGGCCGTTGGCATACGGAAGTGCCGAGGTGACGGTAGTTCTTTTGAAATTTTTTTCCATATATGTATTGTCTTTTTTGTTTTCGGATAGATATGCAAAGATACATTCTATCACTGAAAAGGACAAAAAAAGGACAGTTTTTCTTATCGGATGTCGTTCTTGTCAGCTATTTTTTATGTCTCAAATATTAGTGTCCAAGTCCTTTCACTCCTTTCACCGCTATGCTATTTGCTGAATATCAGGTTTCTTATGTGAAAAGAGACTGGAAAAGTTCATTTCACCCTTTCACCTTTTAGCTATCGTATGGATTTTATCTGGAAATTCAAGGTAAACTAGGCGGAAATTCTTGTCGAATTATTCGGAAGGGTTTCTCGTATTAGTTATTCCACATGATGTGGAACAATTAATCCACATGCTGTGGAAAAGCTTTTCCATATAATGTGGAATAACTTTTCCACAATATGTGGAATAGCCAATGCTTCGGCCCGCAATGGTTAGTTTATGCTGAGCTTCCGGTTATGTTTTCTTTAATTATAGGGTAGATGGCAGAGGTTCAGAATACTCCTGGTGTCTTCTGGACTTCGGTGAAAGGGTGAAAGGGGAATTTGGAGGCTCCTTTCACGTAAATATATTGAACTCCAGTTGCTTATGGTTGGGTGAAAGGAGTGAAAGCATGATTGTGTAACTTGTTGGCATGCCCGTCCTGTAGCATGTTTATCGTATGCTATTTGAATAGAAGTGAGCCGAATTATCCTCCCCAATTCTCGCGATCCAGATTTCGATAGCTGATGGCCTCGGCCAGGTGATGAGGCAGGATGGAAGAACTTCCTTCCAAATCGGCAATGGTACGCGACACTTTTAGGATACGGTCGTATGCCCGGGCAGAGAGATTCAGACGACTCATGGCTGAACGTAACAGGGCCAGTCCTTTTTCGTCGGGTTGGGCATATTGATGGAGCAACTGGCTTTCCATTTGGGCATTGCAATAAATGCCTGGGTGATTGGCAAAACGTTGTTCTTGAATTTTTCTGGCCTTGATGACTCTTTCCCGAATGCTGGCACTTGATTCACTTTTGGCTTGTTCGGACATTTTTTCAAAAGGAACGGGTACGATCTCTATCTGTATATCGATTCTATCCAATAAGGGGCCGGAAATCCTGTTCAAGTATCGATGCACTTGTCCCGGGTTGCAAACGCAGGCTTTCGTGGGGTGATTATAGTAACCGCATGGGCAAGGATTCATGGATGCAACAAGCATGAAACTGGCCGGATAATCCAAACTGTACTTGGCACGTGAAATGGAAATATGACGGTCCTCAAGTGGTTGTCTTAGCACTTCGAGCACACTTCGATTGAACTCCGGAAGTTCGTCCAGGAAAAGTAAACCGTTATGTGCAAGACTGATTTCGCCTGGTTGTGGATTGCTTCCTCCGCCTACCATGGCCACTTGCGAGATGGTGTGATGAGGACTTCGGAAAGGTCGGATGGCAATTAAGGAATCGTTCTTGGACAACTTCCCGGCAACAGAGTGGATTTTGGTTGTTTCCAGGCTCTCGCCTAGGGATAAAGGAGGAAGGATGCTAGGTAATCGCTTAGCCATCATAGACTTCCCGCTTCCTGGAGCTCCAATCATTATCAGGTTGTGTCCTCCTGCTGCTGCCACCTCCAATGCTCGCTTTACACTTTCTTGTCCTTTAACATCTTCAAAGTCATATGGAAAGTTTTCTTGATGCTGATAGAATTCCTCGCGAGTGTTTACGATGGTAGGTTGAAGTTCCCGCTCGTTGTTAAAAAATTCAATGACTTCTTTGATGTTCTCCACTCCATAGACATTCAGGTTGTTTACAACAGCTGCTTCTCGGGCATTTTGTTTAGGTAGAATGAAACCTTCAAAGCCTTGAGCACGAGCACTGATCGCAATGGGAAGTGCACCTTTTATCGGCTGAAGACTTCCATCAAGGCTCAACTCACCCATGATGAGATATTTGGATAGTTTTTCTTCTGCCACTTCTCCGGCCGAAGCCAAGATCCCAATCGCAAGTGGAAGGTCGTATGCCGATCCTTCTTTTCTGATATCCGCAGGAGCCATATTGACGATTATCTGCCGGCTTGGAAATCTGTATCCGTTTACTAACAAAGCGGACATGATTCGCTCGTGGCTTTCCTTAACCGCAGAGTCGGGCAATCCAACCAGGAAAAATTTAATTCCTCTTGAACTATTCACTTCAATGGTAACGATGGTAGCATCGATGCCTTGTACTGCTGCTGCGTATGCTTTTACTAACATGCTTCTTGCTGTTATAAAATGTTATTTTGTGATGTTCTTCTTAGGGTTGTCCTTTTTGTGTTGTTTTACTCTGTCTACTATCTCATTATGAGGAATATTATGGGCAATGACACGCTTGGTAGGTGCTAAAAGAACATTAAAAGGAAGTTCGTGGATGTCTTGATTTCTAAGAGGAAAACTATTCCATCCTTTGAAGTCGCACAAGTGTTTCCACTGGTCGTTCTCTTTGTCACATGCCTCTATCCATGCTTTCTTGTCCATGTCAAGTGAGATGTTGTAGACAATGAAGTCTTCCTTTTCAAGTCCTTTCAATGAAATCTTCAAAGTATCACGCTCAATGATGCTTTGTGGGTGCCAACTAGCCCAAAAATTCAAGAGGATATATTTATTCCGAATGCTGTTCCACTTAACATTCTCACCCTTCATATCAAGGGCGACGAGAGACAAGATACTTTGATTTTTTTGTCGGTTACCGAACGCTTCTATCTTGGTTTGAAGTTGTGACATGTAAGGTGTATCCTTGACTACGCCATGTAGGTTCTTAACCAAACGTTCCAAATTATCATAATTTGCAGAAGGGTTCTTAATGTAATAGTTGTCTATCAGATAAATATTCGTGAAAGAATGGGCGTTCGCTTGAATGCATGAGTCTACTTTTAGCATGGTAGCTTCAGGAGAAAGTCCTTTCAAGGTTTCTGTGATTTGAGAAAGTAATTTGTTCTCACCATTCCCTTTTACATTCAAGTCGTTGATAGTTCCGGTTATTTCGACGGTTTCACCTTTATCAACATACACAGGAATGGTCTGTTCGTTGTTAAGGATAAGTGAGAAAATCGAGAAAGTATCCGGATTGATGGTGTAAGTAAAACTTCCATTCTGACAGAAGAGTGTATCAAACTTAAATTCTGGCACTTGGTAATAAAGTAAGAGCGTGTCAGAGGGAAGATTTTCAATCTTTCCTTTCAGTGTGAAACTTGTTTTTTCTTCGTTACAACTGCTTGCCAGCCATAGAGAGAGTATGATGAGTAAGAATGGTATCTTTTTCATGATTACAAATTTTCTGCTAAAATACGCATTTTGTGTGTAAGGCTGTTCAAGTTTGAAGATTATTTTACATAAAAAAACAGGATACCCTGTTGGGCATCCTGTTTTGGAGTATTCTTAGGATACGATTATTTCAACAAGTTTGCATACTTAGCAAATTCGCGGTCGTTAGCAGCTGTCTTAGCCAATGATGCATCCTTAGCGATAGCACTCTTCAAGCTGCTGCTTACCAATGATTCATTGTTTGTACGTGCACCAACGATAGCCATCAAATAATCTGTCATGGCATCCTTGTTTTCTACAGCTTGCAAAGTAGCCTTAGCCTTGTTGTAGTCCTTAGCCAAGATTTGAGCTTGTGCGGCACTGTTTGTCTTGGCGTTGCCAAATGCGTTGACTGCTCTTTGATATTGACCTTGCTTGATGTAAAGGTTACCCAATGCTTCGTTTGCTGCATCTGCACCGGTTGCTTTGCTCAAATAAGTTTCTGCTGCAGGAACGTTATTCTTAAGCAATTCGCACAAGCCGAGGTTTGCGTTAGCTTCAGCTGCGTTGGCATTCTTAGAAAGAGCTTGCTTGAAGTATGATTCAGCCTTAGCAGCATCACCAGCCGCAAATGCCAATTCACCCAAGTTGTTATAAGCACGATAATCGTTCGGGTAAAGTTGAGTAGTCTTGTTGAAGATAGCTTGCTTGCGAGCATTGTCGTTAGTCAAAGTAGCAGCATAAAGCAATTCTTCTACGCTCAATACTTTCGGGTTAGAATCGAATGCTTCAACGATTTCTTCATCACTACGACCGATGATGTCATAGTTTGCAGTCAAACGGGCACGACGCAATTGAGGAAGGATTTCGTCTGCCAATGTCTTGTATACAGAAGAGATGTTCTTGATTTCGTTTTCTCTTTGTTCAGGGTCTTGATACATAGAAAGAACGCGGAGAATCAAATCCTTATCCTGCAAGTTAGACTTAGAAACCAATTCCTGGAAGCCTTCCCAGTCCTGAGCAGTGTACTTAGCG
>JAFQNW010000087.1 GCA_017420875.1 Bacteroidaceae bacterium | reverse complement strand
TTTTAATTAATTGTTATTCTTTAAATTTGTCTAGTAATTTATCCATATTGGAAAACATGCTGTAAAACCGTCGATCCTTTAAAATGTTATCATCAAAGGTGTGATTATTGATTTTCCATGCCTGAGAAAGATGATATAAACATTGTTCTGTATTTCCCAGTTCATAATAAACGGACGCAGATATGATTAGAGCTTCCAATTTATCATTTGGATAATCGGATATAATCTTACTGCACCATTCAATTGTTTCTTTATATTCTTTCTGGTAAAGATAGCAATTAGCAATGCTATACATAACTTCCATTTGTTCGTCATCTGGTGATAGAGCTAATGCTTTTTGAAAAGTGTTAGTTGCTGACTCTTTTTCCCCTGTTTGCAAATAAATCATGCCTTTTTGGAGTATAAACCCTCGATAAAAAGGGTTTAAGTTGATTGCGGCATCTATATATTTCATACCCTCAACAGGATTATTAAGATGACTATAACACATAGCTATATAACTATATACTTCTGATTTCTCATAATCTGTTAGGTTTGAACATTGTTTGAACCATTCCAAGCATGTGGTGAGTGCATCTTGAGTCATTTCTAACTCCATATATGATTTTGCAATTAGTGCATAGACTCTACTTTTATTTGGGGTAGATTTCAGTAATTGCTTAAATAGGTCAATTGCTGATTGGTAATTTTCGCTTTGCAAGTGACAAAACCCTTTTGTCTCTAATGCTTCCTCATTCTTTTCATCGATTGCCAATGCAAAATCGATTGCTTCATGAGCTTTTGTACTATCTAATTGAGCTAAATAACATTTTGCCAATCCAATCCAATGTTTGATGGAGTAGGGAAGTTCATCTAAGCTAAGTTGAAAAGCAGTTACGGCATTCTCTGGTTCACCAAATGTCATACAAAAATCACACCATGCATCTCTAAATGTTTGGTTGTTTGTTTCGTTGATTCCTTTTTTCCTGATTTTTTTTAACCATTTAGAAGCGTAATCCTTTTGGTTGGCATCCATATATGTCATGGTGATATCAAGTAGAACTTCAAAGGATTCTTCTTCTGACTCAGCCAATTCTTCAAGAATTTCTTCAGCTTTATCAATATGGTTTTCTTCAATTAAAAGATCTGCTTTGAGAAATTTGACTTCTCTATCAGAAGTATCTTCAATCAAGTCTGCCACTCTATATGCTTCCTTAAGGTTACCTTTTATAGCAAGTGAACGTGATTTGAAAATTAAGGCATCAGTGTTGGCCGGGTGTAATTGTAGTGCTAATTCGATAGCTTTGTCCGCTTTTTCTTCGTCGTTTATGTATGCGTAATATTCTGCAATATCAGTTAGTTCTTCTGCGTCAAAATAAGTAGGGGTATGGCTTTCAACCATACCCTCGTACTTTGCTAATATGTTCTTGAACTCTTGATCTTCAAAATATGAAGACATGTCATTATTCATAGGCTCTTAACTTATTTGTTTATCTTGCTCCAGGTATCTTTTAGTGATACGGTTCGATTGAAAACAGGATGTTCGGGTGTAGAGTCCTTGTCAACATTGAAATATCCGATACGTTGGAATTGTAGATAATCCAATGGCTTGGCATTTGCCAGGTATTTTTCCACATAGCATTCAGACAAAACTTTCAGCGAGTCTTCATTGATCATTTCTTTCATTGCTTCCAATGCATCACAATTCTTTGCTTCGCGGATTGCTGCCATTTCATCACGTGGATTTTCTACTTTCCAAAGTCGATCATATAGGCGAACTTCAGCTTTCAAACAATGTGCACAGCTTACCCAATGTAATGTGCCTTTTACCTTACGGCTACTTCCTGGCATACCTGTTTTAGTGTCAGGATCGTATTCTGCATATACTTCCAAGATATTACCTTCTTCGTCTTTCTTGCATCCGGTGCATTTTACGATATAGGCATTTTTCAGACGCACTTCTTGTCCTGGGGTCATGCGGAAATACTTTTTGGGGGCATTTTCCATAAAATCTTCACGCTCCATCCACAATTCACGGCTAAATTCAATGATGTGGCTTCCTGCGGTTGGATCTTCTGGATTATTAATGGCTTCCATTTCTTCTACTTGACCTTCCGGATAGTTAGTGATGATGAGTTTTACTGGGTTGATTACTGCTGAAACTCTGGTTGAACGTGCATTAAGGTCTTCGCGTACTGCACTTTCCAATAATGCAAAGTCATTCAATGCATCGTATGTAGTATAGCCAATCTTGTCAACGAACTTACGAATGGATTCTGGTGAATAGCCACGACGACGGAAACCACAAAGGGTTGGCATACGTGGGTCATCCCATCCATTAACTAAACCTTCCTTCACGAGGATGAGAAGATTTCGCTTACTCATCAATGTGTAGTTAAGGTTGAGCTTGTTGAATTCATACTGGCGTGGGCGATTATCATCCAAATCTTTTCCTTCTTTTACCCAGTCGACAAACAAATCGTATAACGGACGATGGGGTACAAATTCTAGGGTACACAAAGAATGGGTAACTCCTTCGAAAAAGTCGCTTTGTCCGTGAGCAAAGTCATACATCGGGTAGGCTTTCCAGGTTTCTCCTGTACGATGATGTGGATGTTTAACTACACGATAAATGATAGGGTCACGGAAATGCATGTTGGGGCTTGCCATATCAATCTTGGCTCGAAGAACCATCTTTCCTTCTTCAATTTCGCCTGTATTCATTTTCTCGAATAAAGCCAAGCTTTCTTCAATTGGACGGTTTCGGTATGGGCTTTCTGTACCAGGCTGGGTAGGAGTACCCTTTTGGGCTGCGATTAATTCAGACGATTGTTCGTCAATATATGCCTTACCTTCTTTAATCAATTGGATGGCAAAATCCCATAATTGTTGAAAATAATCGGATGCATAGTACTCATTTCCCCATTGGAATCCCAACCATTGAATATCTTCTTTAATGGCTTCAACATATTCCATATCTTCTTTGGTAGGATTGGTATCGTCGAAACGGAGATTACATACTCCACCATAGCGTGCAGCAATACCAAAGTCTAGACAAATGGCTTTAGCATGTCCAATGTGAAGATATCCATTTGGTTCGGGCGGGAATCGTGTTTGTACCCGATTATTGTTTTTGCCTTCACGCAGATCGTTTTCAACTGCTTGCTCGATAAAGTTCAGACTTTTCTTTTCTGTAACTTCTGTAGTATTCATTTCATTCATATAGAATTCTTATATATTACAATTTAAAAGGCAAAAATACGAATTCTTTTTGGGATATACATTAATTTATTTATATATCTCCTTTATTTTTTTTCTTTGAAGAACCGAATGATGGTATTTTGATGCTAATTTAAAGGTTTGCAAACGGTGTAATATGTTTACAGAATTAAAATTTCGTCTCAATTTTAATTTGTAAAAATTGTTTAGTGTAAGAAAAATGCGTTTTTTTCTTGCAAAAAATCATTTATTTTGTAACTTTGTCAATCGAAAGCGTACAACTGTTGTGTTGAAGCCCTGCTTTGTTAACAAAATGACGGATTTTGATAAAATATGTTGTAGGACATAATAAATTATTTGGTTGGTTCTAAAAAACCCCTCATATTTGTAGTGTTATCCTGAAAACAATCTTTTTACCTTAAAAAAACTAATACCTATTGAAAACAAAAAAGGAGTCTTTGTGAAAAGGTTCCTTTTTTATTTTGTGTATTCTCTATGAAAAAGTTTTTACGTTATTTTATTTATACGCCAGCACGTTTTAATTCAAATGCCAGCACATATTTTTAAAATCTCTTCGCGTTTTTATAGAAGTCAATCTTATTTTCTTAACTTTGCATTACTGAGAACTAATTATACATATTATATATATGGCACAACCATTGGCAGAGCGTTTACGGCCAAGGACGCTTGACGATTATATAGGGCAAAAACATTTGGTAGGACCTGATGCGGTCTTGCGTAAGATGATTGATGCAGGACGAATTTCCTCGTTCATCCTTTGGGGACCTCCAGGTGTTGGTAAGACAACACTTGCTCAAATCATTGCAAATAAATTGGATACACCCTTCTATACGCTCAGTGCTGTAACCAGTGGCGTAAAGGATGTTCGCGACGTGATTGAGAAAGCACGTAATAACCGTTTTTTCAATCGCATAAGTCCGATTCTTTTTATTGATGAAATTCATCGCTTTAGTAAATCCCAGCAAGATTCCTTGTTAGGTGCCGTAGAAACAGGAGTGGTAACCCTGATTGGTGCTACTACAGAGAATCCATCGTTCGAAGTAATTCGCCCGTTGTTGTCTCGGTGTCAGTTGTATATTTTGAAGTCTTTGGAAAAGGAAGATTTGCTTGAATTGCTTCATAATGCCATTCAGAAAGATGTGTATCTAAAGGAAAAATCTATCGAACTATCAGAAACGAATGCAATTTTAAGATATTCAGGAGGGGATGCTCGAAAATTACTGAACATACTTGAATTGGTTGTCGAAGCCGACAATGATTCTGAAAAGATTGTAGTAACGGATGAAAAAGTGATTCATCGTCTTCAACAAAATCCTTTGGCATATGATAAAGATGGCGAGATGCATTACGATATTATTTCAGCTTTTATTAAATCGATTCGTGGAAGTGATCCTGATGGAGCATTATATTGGCTGGCTCGTATGGTAGAAGGAGGAGAGGATCCAGCCTTCATTGCACGTCGGTTGGTTATTTCAGCATCTGAAGATATTGGCCTTGCTAATCCAAATGCCTTATTGTTGGCGAATGCTGCTTTTGATGCTGTAATGAAAATAGGATGGCCCGAAGGTCGTATACCTTTGGCAGAGGCTACCGTTTACTTGGCAACCAGTCCTAAAAGTAATTCAGCCTATGAGGGGATTAATAAAGCTTTGGAGATAGTACGTTCAACAGGAAACTTACCCGTCCCCTTGCATCTACGAAATGCACCGACCAAGCTGATGAAACAATTAGGCTATGGAAAAGACTATAAATACGCACATGCATACGAAGGACATTTTGTCAATCAGCAATTCCTTCCAGATGAAGTCAAAAATTCACGCATATGGCATCCCCAACATAATGTACAAGAAGATAAGCTGAAAGAACGAATGCAAGGATTATGGGGTGAACGTTTTAAAGATTGATATAATAAATGTAAAATATGAAGATAGTTGTATTGGATGGATATGCATTGAATCCTGGCGATTTGTCTTGGGATGAAATGAAACTTTTGGGTGAACTTGAAATATATGATCGTACAAGTCCTGAACAGGTATTAGAACGTTCAATTGGTGCTGAAGCACTGATTACTAACAAAACAGTTCTGACCTCTGATCATATGGATGCGTTGCCTAACTTAAAATATATTGGAGTTTTGGCAACTGGGTATAATGTAGTCGATATAAATGCTGCAAAGGAACATAATATTGTAGTAACTAATATTCCGGCCTATAGCACGCAAAGTGTGGCTCAGATGGTATTTGCACATTTGTTGAATATAACTCAACGAGTAGGTTATTATTCGAAAGAAAACACCAATGGGCGATGGGCTAAAAATCAGGATTTCTGTTACTGGGATACCAATTTAATAGAATTGGCTGGTAAGAAGATAGGTATTGTTGGCTTTGGGAATATCGGACAAGCTACAGCCCGTATAGCTTTAGCGATGGATATGAAAGTACTAGCATATACTTCTAAAAATCAAGCTGATTTACCAACAGGTATACTAAAAGTTGATTTGGACGAATTGTTTTCTGCAAGTGATGTAATCAGTTTGCATTGCCCATTAACGCCGGAAACAAAAGAATTGGTAAATACAAAGCGTTTGAACATGATGAAGAAAAATGCCATTCTGATTAATACTGGACGTGGTCCATTAATTAATGAAAAAGATTTGGCAGATGCGTTGAATAAAGAGAGCATCGCTGGTGCAGGTTTGGATGTACTTTCAACAGAACCGCCATTGGCTGATAATCCATTATTGACTGCAAAGAATTGTTTCATTACTCCACATATTGCATGGGCAACTTATGAGGCAAGAACACGGTTGATGCAAATCGCAATTGATAATCTCAAATCATATATGGAAGGTAATATTATAAATAATGTAGCAAGATAGATTAATATGAATGATACTAGAGTAGAAAAGGCAATAGCTTTATTTAAGGAAGGTTTTAATTGTTCTCAAGCTGTGGTTACGGCCTTTGCAGATTATTATGGATTTACTGACGAGCAGGCTTTGCGTATGTCAGCTTCTTTTGGTGGAGGCATTGGAAGAATGCGTGAAACGTGTGGTGCAGCTTGCGGATTATTTATGTTAGCTGGCTTGGAAACAGGATCAACAAACGGTGCAGATAGAGAAGGGAAGGCGGCCAACTATAAATTAGTTCAGGAATTGGCTGAGGAATTTAAAAGAAGGAACGGGGCTTTGAAGTGTGCCGAATTATTAGGTTTGTCAAAAAATGAACCTGTAATATCTACTCCTGAAAAACGTACAAATCAATATTATGCAAAGCGTCCGTGTGTAAAAATGGTTGAAGAAGCAGCTAAAATTTGGTGTGAATATCTTGAAAAACACAAAAAATAGGCATATCAATTAAAAAAAGTGATAAAAAAATCTTTTTTTTACTTGAAAATATGTTGAATAACATAAAAAATAGTATATTTGCACTCGAAATATTAACCACATAAAGCAATATTAGAAAATGTTGAAAGAAAAAGCAGGTGCTTTAGCCGGACAGATCTGGGTAGCATTGAACGAAACAGAAGGTTTGACACAGAAACAAATTAAGAAAGCAGCAAAGATGAAAGCTGATAAGGATTTTTTCTTGGGCTTAGGCTGGTTGTTGAGAGAAGATAAAGTTGCTGTTTCTGAAGTAGAAGGTGAAATCTTTGTAAAATTAGTGTAAGTTAATCATTGACACCTTATAAAAATTGCGTTGACACATTATATCATATGTTGTTCAACGCAATTTTTTTGTATCTTTGCCAGAAATATAATTTAAAATGAAACATATTCGTAATTTTTGTATTATTGCACATATTGACCATGGTAAGTCAACATTAGCAGACCGCTTACTTGAGTTTACTCAAACCATTAAAGTGACTGAAGGGCAGATGCTTGATGATATGGATCTTGAAAAGGAAAGAGGAATTACCATTAAGAGTCATGCCATACAGATGGAATATACCTATAAAGGTGAGAAATATGTACTCAATTTGATTGATACTCCGGGACATGTTGACTTTTCATACGAAGTTTCTCGTTCTATAGCCGCTTGTGAAGGTGCATTATTGGTCGTCGATGCGTCACAAGGAGTGCAGGCTCAAACCATTTCAAATTTATATATGGCCTTAGAGAATGATTTGGAAATTATTCCGGTTATGAATAAATGTGATATGGATAGTGCAATGCCTGATGAAGTTGAAGACGAAATCGTTGAACTCTTAGGTTGTAAACGTGATGAAATTATCCGTGCTTCTGGTAAGACTGGTTTAGGGGTTGAAGATATCTTAAATGCTGTAATTGAACGCATTCCTCATCCAAAGGGAGATGAAGAAGCTCCGTTACAAGCGTTGATTTTCGATTCTGTATTCAATTCATTTAGAGGTATTATTGCTTATTTCAAGATTGAAAACGGTATTATAAGAAAAGGAGATAAAGTTAAATTCTTTAATACTGGCAAGGAATATGATGCAGATGAAATTGGCGTATTGAAAATGGATATGGTTCCTCGTAATGAACTTCGTACGGGTGATGTTGGATACATCATTTCTGGTATCAAGACATCTAAGGAAGTGAAAGTTGGGGATACGATTACTCATATTGCACGTCCATGTTCAAAAGCAATCGAAGGTTTTGAAGAAGTAAAACCAATGGTGTTTGCAGGGGTATATCCAATCGAAGCAGAAGATTATGAAAATCTGCGTGCCTCATTGGAAAAGCTTCAATTGAATGATGCATCGTTGACTTTCAGTCCTGAGTCTTCTGTTGCTTTAGGGTTTGGCTTTAGATGTGGCTTCTTGGGGTTGTTGCACATGGAAATTGTTCAGGAACGTTTGGATAGAGAGTTTGACATGAATGTGATTACTACTGTTCCTAATGTTTCGTATATGATATACGATAAACAAGGCGAAGTTAAGGAAGTACATAACCCTTCCGGTATGCCGGAGGTAACCCTGATTGACCATATTGAAGAACCTTATATTCGTGCATCAGTCATTACTACTACCAATTATATTGGTCCTATCATGACTTTATGTTTGGGCAAACGTGGAGAACTGGTTAAACAAGAATATATTTCAGGTAATCGTGTGGAAATCTTTTATGACATTCCGTTAGGAGAAATTGTAATTGATTTCTATGATAAACTTAAAAGTATTTCTAAAGGATATGCATCCTTTGACTATCATATGAATGGTTTCCGACCATCTAAATTGATAAAATTGGATATCCTGTTGAATGGTGAGCCTGTCGATGCTCTTTCTACATTGACACATGTTGATAATGCTGAAACTTTTGGCCGAAGAATGTGTGAAAAACTGAAAGAGTTAATACCACGTCAACAATTTGATATTGCCATCCAAGCAGCTATTGGTGCAAAGATTATTGCACGTGAAACCGTCAAGCAGTTGCGTAAAGATGTTACCGCCAAGTGTTATGGGGGTGACGTTAGTCGTAAACGTAAGTTGCTTGAAAAGCAGAAGAAAGGTAAAAAGCGTATGAAGCAAATTGGTAATGTGGAAGTTCCACAGAAAGCTTTCCTTGCTGTGTTAAAATTAGATTAAATATTGATGAATTGATTTAACCTTAAATAATTAAAACTATGAAGTTTCTATCTTGTTGTGCTTTATGTGTCAGTTTTATGATATTGACACATTCATGTACGGAAAATCACTTGATTAGTGATGCTACTGAACGTGCCGTAGTACAGAGTGATTTTGATAATCGAGTTGCTAAGCTAAGTCAAGGAAATTTGTTTGATGTCTTTAATCAACCGATGACTGATATGCAGAAAGAAGCGATGACCTTTCTTTATGCATACATGCCATTAGGAGATATCACAGACTATTCTGGTGATTTTTTCTTAGAAAACATTGACTATACTTTGAAAGCTAAGGAAGAAATGCCTTGGGGGAAAATGATTCCTGAACGCGAATTTCGCCATTTCGTACTTCCTATTCGTGTTAATAACGAAAATTTGGACAGCAGCCGAAAAGTGTTTTATGAAGAGCTGAAAGACAGAGTTAAGAATCTTTCTTTGCATGACGCTGTATTGGAAGTGAATCACTGGTGTCATGAAAAGGTGGTGTATACTCCGTCTGATTCTAGAACAAGTTCACCACTTGCGTCTGTAAAAACAGCTTATGGCCGTTGTGGTGAAGAATCTACATTTACTGTGGCTGCTCTACGTTCTGTAGGGATTCCAGCTCGTCAAGTATATACCCCACGTTGGGCACATACTGATGATAATCATGCATGGGTAGAAGCATGGGTAGATGGTAAGTGGTACTTCCTTGGTGCTTGCGAACCAGAACCAGTATTGAATTATGCATGGTTTAATGCACCTGCTTCAAGAGGTATGTTGATGCATACTAAGGTATTTGGTCGTTATAATGGTCCCGAAGAAGTGATGCATCAAAATCCTAACTTTACTGAAATCAATATCATTGGTAATTATGCTGCTAATGCTCCGGCAACAGTGATTGTACAAGATGAATCAGGCAAACCTGTCAAGGATGCTAAGGTAGAATTTAAGGTGTATAATTATGCTGAGTTCTATACAGTTGCAAATAAATTAACTGATGAAGCTGGTAAAACATCGCTTACTGCAGGTAAGGGAGATATGTTGATTTGGGCATCAAAAGATGGTAAGTTTGGCTATGCTAAATTATCTTTTGGAAAAGACACTGAGCTTATCGTTAAATTAGATAAGAATGCTGGTGAAAGACATTCTGCTGCATTCGATATCATACCTCCGGTTGAAGGCTATAACTTACCGGAAGTTACTTCAGAACAACGTGCTGAAAACGACCGTCGTTTAATTCAAGAAGATTCCATTCGTGGAATTTATACTTCTACTTTTATGACAGACGAATCTGCAAGAAATTTTGCAAAAGAATATCAGTTGGATGAAGATATTGTAGCTAAATTATTGGTTGCTTCAAGAGGTAATCATGACGTAATTTGTGATTTCTTGTCACGCTTGCGTTCTGATAAATCTAAAGCAGGTGGTCTTGATTTGCTTCAACGTATTTCGGCTAAAGACTTAAGAGATGTTAGCTTGGAAGTCCTGATTGATCACATGCAATCACATGTTTATGAAGCCAATATGGATTATTTCCGTCGTTTCATTCGTAACCCACGCGTGAGCAACGAAATGTTGACTCCATACAAGGCATTCTTTGAAAAAGAAATTCCAGAAGCTGATAAGGCTGCGTTTAAGGCTGAACCGACCAAGCTAGCAACATGGGTTTCTGAAAATATTAAGGTAGATGATCAATGCAATTTGGGTGGTGCACCTATTTCACCTGCAGGTGTGTGGAAAGCACGTGTTGCAGATGCTCATAGCCGTGACATTTTCTTTGTGTCTATGGCTCGTAGTTTGGGTATTCCTTCACGTATTGATGATGTGACTGGTAAGGTTCAATTAATTGATGTTCATGGAGTGACTGATGTTAACTTTGACGGAGCTGCATCTGCAGAAACCAAGTCAGGTAAGTTTATTGCAAAATATACTTCTATAGCATTCTTGGATGACCCTAAATATTATTCACATTTCACCATTTCTAAAGTTACAGACGAAGGTACATTGCAGTTGTTGAATTACGATGAAGGTGATATTGACATGGGTGGTGGTGCCACTTGGAGCAATGTATTGAAGAATGGTACAGCATTGGATGAAGGTTATTATATGATGGTAACAGGAACACGATTGGCCAATGGTGGCGTGTTGACAGATCTTGAATTCTTCCCTGTCAATGCTGGAGAAACCACAAGTGTCGATTTGGTTATGCGTGAAAATAGCGACGAAATCCAAGTTATCGGTTCCTTCAATTCAGAAACTAAGTATAAATTGATTGGCAGTGATGAAATGACTTCTGTATTGAATACAACAGGACGTGGATATTATGTAGTTGGTGTACTTGGCGTAAACCAAGAACCTACTAATCATGCATTACGTGATATTGCTGCGATGTCCGCTGAATTCAAAAAATGGGGTAGAAGCATTGTTCTTTTGTTCCCAGACGAAGAATCATTTGCTAAGTTCCGTCCACAAGATTTCCCTGGGTTACCTAAGACTATTTCTTATGGTATTGATAAGGATGGTGTAATTCAATCATTGATAGCCACAGAAATGAAATTGTCCAACAAGGATATTCTTCCAATGTTTATTATTGGTGATACATTCTATCGTGTAGTATTTGTTTCACAGGGATATACAATTGGTTTGGGTGAACAGATGATGAAGGTCATTCACAAACTCTAAATCGTATAAGGATATAAAAAAGGTCCTCCCAATTGGAGGACCTTTTTTATATCCTTTAAATGAATTAATGTTCGTCTTCGAAAATTACAGTTTCATGATTGTCATCCAACAATTCATCAACTGCAGCTTTAACGATTACTGGGTTAGTTACATCTTTCTTATATTCTTCAATCTTAACTACATCGCCCATCGAAACTTTTGGATTGCGATAAATCATACCGCTTTCATAAGAGTTTCTACAAGTCAAATGGAATTCAGTTGCACCGGTTTCATCTGCAATTTGGCGAACAGTGTTTGAACGAACACATCCACCAGGCATAACGATGATACGGCCATTTGCTTGTTCTACCAATTCTTTAATCAAAGGAATACCTTGAACAGCATCAGGCTCTTGACCAGAAGTAAGTACACGGGTACATCCCAGGCTGATAATGTCTTCCAAAGCTTCCTTTGGGTCACGGCTCATATCAAAAGCACGATGGAAAGTAACATTCATGTCTCCTGCAGCTTCAATCAATTTCTTGCAAAGTGGAATATCTACTGTACCTTCAGCTGTTAAACAACCAATTACAATACCGTCTACACCCAACTCTCTACAAAGTTTAATATCATTAATCATGATTTCTTGTTCGTATTCATTATATAAGAAATCACCACCTCTTGGACGGATAATAACATGCATCTTTGTTTCTTTCAGCAAAGTTCTTGCCATACGGATTTCACCTGCTGATGGAGTTGTACCTCCTTCAGGAATACCTGCACATAACTCAATACGATAAGCACCACCTTTTTGAGCCATTAATGCACTCTCTGCGGAGTTGGCACAAATCTCAACTTTAAATTTAGGTTCTTGATTCATAGTATAATTAAATTTAGGTTATAGATATTTAGTTCTCTTCTTCATCATCAAATTCATCTTTTTTCTTTTTCGATTTAGCTTTAGTCTCTTTTTCCTTTTTTTCTCGAATCTCATCTTGCTCATCTTTGATTGCGAGTTCGGCTAATGCTGCTTTTACAATTTCAGGATTTGTGATGTCTCTTTGATATTCCTCAATTTTAACTGTTCCTCCCATGGAAACTTTTGGATTTCTGAATATCATATCACTTTCATACGAACTTCTTCCTGAAAAGTGGAATTCTGTAGCATTTGTCTCTTCGGCTATTTGTTTGATATTTCCCGGATTAACACCACAACCAGGCATGATGGTGATACGTCCATCCGCTTGTTTAACCAATTCTTTCAGCAGAGGAATTCCTTTTACAGCATTCGATTCTTGTCCTGAAGTTAGGATACGTGTACAACCCAATTCAATAATTTGTTCCAAAGCCTTAAATGGATCCTTGCACATATCAAATGCTCGATGGAAAGTAACGTTCATGTCTCCAACTGCATTCATGAGCTTTTTCATAGCTGCCATATCAACATCTCCTTCGGCTGTCAAACATCCGAAAACAACTCCATCTGCCCCTAATTGACGGGCAACCTTGATGTCGTGAAGCATAATTTCTTGTTCTAAAGGAGAGTAAAGAAAGTCGCCCCCTCTAGGTCGAATGATAACATGTAGTTTTGTTTGGTGTAACATTTGTCTAGCCATACGCATATCACCAAAGGGTGGAGTTGTACCTCCTTCGGGTATCCCTGCACATAATTCAACACGGTATGCTCCACCTTCTTGTGCCTTGATTGCACTTTCTACAGAGTTAGCACAAATTTCAATTTTTGATTTTCTGCTCATATATGTTTTTCTTAGTCTTGATACGTGGTGTTTTGGGGAGTCTTCATGCCACGTAGCTTTTCATTAGTATTAGCAATTTTATGCAAATATAATTATTAAGTGAATTCAGTGCGTTAAAAAATAGAAATATTTTGGAGCACCTAAATTGATTTTTTACATTTTATCATTAAAAATAGTGCTTCTTCAAGAAAATAATGATTTAATGCTTTATACTCTGCAATTAAAATATTACTTTTGCATAGTTTTGTCATGTTGGGTTTGCAAAAATGGCCGATATAATCAAACATCAGGGTATTGTAGAAAAGATAGATGGTTCTCATGTAACAGTGAGAATTGTCCAAACATCTGCATGTTCTTCATGCAGTGCCAAAGGGCTTTGTAACGCTTCGGAAAGTAAGGAAAAACAGATTGATGTTTATGAAATAGGAGCTTCTTACCAGATAGGTGAGAAGGTTGTTTTGTGTGGCTCTACATCCATGGGGATGAAAGCTGTATTCTTATCTTTTGGCATTCCTCTTCTTATTCTATTATTTGCTTTATTTCTTGCCATGCGGATAACTGATGGTGATGCTTTGTTTTCTGCTTTGGTTTCTTTGATAGCAATTGTTCCCTATTATATCGTTATCTATTTGTGTAAAGAGAAATTGAATAAAACATTTACATTTACTATTGAAAAATAATAATTATCAATAATAACTAACACTATGGATTTAATTCTGGTTGCAGTAATTTCATTAGGTGCGATTGGTTTGATTGCCGCGGTAATCTTGTATGTCGCTTCGAAGAAGTTTGCTGTGTATGAAGACCCGCGTATTGCTCAGGTAGCCGAAGTGCTCCCTCAAGCCAATTGCGGTGGATGTGGTTTCCCAGGATGTAATGGTTTTGCTTCGGCGTGTGTAAAGGCTGCCGATGCTGGAT
>JAFQNW010000086.1 GCA_017420875.1 Bacteroidaceae bacterium | reverse complement strand
TAACCGTAGGAGCAATAGAGCCTAAGATATATTCATTTTTATTTAATGGTTCGTTGCATGTGCAATATGGTGTCAAGGCGCTCCAAATAACACCGAAAGATATGGACTTCCAATGCTTTTCCGTAAAAAACGCCCATGTCAAGCCGTGTATCAACTCGTGCAAAACAGTCAAAACGATTATACTGATAAAAAATGTAATTGCAAATATCAAATATCTATCCTCAAATCAAGGATATTCGTACGAATATGATTGTTAATGTTTCGGGATCAGCTATTGAGGATTATGTACAAACAGCCGAAAAAATCAATGAATTGGAAGCTATACCGGCCATCGAATTGAATATTTCTTGCCCTAATGTAAAGCAAGGTGGGATGGCTTTTGGTGTATCGGCAAAGGGAGCTTCCGAAGTGGTGAAATCTGTTCGTGAAGTGTATAAAAAGACCTTGATTGTGAAGTTATCACCGAATGTGACAGATATCACCGAGATTGCCCGTGCGGTTGAGTCTGTAGGGGCTGATAGTGTGTCGTTAATCAATACGCTTTTGGGTATGGCTATTGATGCAGAAAAACGTCGTCCTTTGTTGTCTACCATCACAGGTGGTATGAGTGGAGCTGCAGTAAAACCCATTGCTCTTCGTATGGTTTGGCAAGTTTCTAAGGCGGTGAATATTCCTGTTATTGGATTAGGTGGTATCTCAAACTGGAAAGATGCAGTCGAATTTTTATTGGCTGGTGCGACAGCTATCGAAATAGGTACAGCTAATTTTATTGATCCGGCTATTACTGTTAAGGTTGCAGATGGTATTAATGATTATTTGGATCGTCATGGCTTTACATCTATAAAGGATATTATTGGTGGGTTGATTGTTTAAAAATAATACCAATTATAAAGTTTAACTTCAAGGCACTTTAAAAGAGTGCTTTGAAGTTTTTTTTATTCCAATCAAATGCTTGTATGGATAGATGAATTTTAGTTGCATATATAACTAAATTATTCTTCATAAACTATGTTTTTACGATGAAAAGGGATTTTTTGGGATAAATCGTTTTGCTTCATGTATTCTTTTTATGAAAAAGAGGGAATCGTATTCTTAAAAGATGTGCTGTAAAAAGGAAGAGAGAAAGAAGAAAAAAGAACCTCGCATTTAATCAGACAATGTTTTCTTGATTAAATGCGAGGTTCTTTATTTTGTGAATATTAATTACTTTAATAAGTCGGGCCTTAATCTTTGGGTTCTTTCCAATGATTGTTGTAACTCCCATTCTTTTATTTTGGCTTCATGTCCCGATAAAAGAATATCGGGCACTTTCCATCCATTGTATTCAGCCGGACGTGTGTAGACAGGTGCTGCTAAAAGGTTGTCTTGAAATGAATCGGATAATGCCGATTGCTCATCACTAATTACTCCGGGAATAATACGTACTACAGCGTCAGCTATAACGGCTGCTGCCAGTTCCCCTCCTGTTAAAACATAATCCCCTATACTTATTTCTTTTGTAATGAGATGTTCGCGTATGCGGTAGTCTATCCCTTTAAAATGTCCACATAGAATAATCAAATTCTGTGCTAATGAAAGGCTGTTTGCCATCGGTTGGTTAAACTGTTCGCCATCAGGACTGGTAAAAATCACTTCATCGTAGTTACGCTCAGCCTTTAGGGCAGTGATACAACGGTCAATTGGCTCAATTTTCATCACCATTCCGGCAAATCCTCCGAATGGATAGTCGTCCACTTTACGATATCGGTCGTAGGCGTAGTCGCGTAAATTATGAATCTTAATTTCGGCAAGGCCTTTTTTTTGAGCTCGGCTCATGATGGAACAGTTGAAAAAACCTTCCAGCATTTCGGGTAATACGGTTATAATGTCTATTCTCATCTTTTTGGGTCTCTATTTTTTGCAAAAGTACGAAAAGCAAAGTGATTTTCAGTCAAAAATGCCTATTTTTGTCCTAAATAATACGCTTTATTATACATTATGGATGAAATAGAAAGAATTTATCAGTTGCGTAAGGAGCTTCATAAGCATAACTATAATTACTATGTTTTGAATACGCCCGAGATAGGTGACCAGGAGTTTGACTTTTTGATGCGTGAACTTCAGGACCTTGAGGCTAAACATCCGGAATGTTACGATGAGAACTCACCTACGATGCGTGTAGGAAGTGATTTAAATCGGAATTTCGTGCAAGTAGCCCATAAATATCCTATGCTTTCGCTAGCAAACACCTATTCTGAGGCAGAAGTTTCGGAATTTTATGAGCGTGTTAAGAAGTCGTTAAACGAAGATTTTGAGATATGTTGCGAGATGAAATTTGATGGAACCTCCATTTCATTAATTTATGAGAATGGTAAATTGGTTCGTGCGGTTACCCGTGGGGATGGTGCACAAGGTGATGATGTAACAGACAATGTCAAAACAATTCGTTCTATCCCTTTGGTCCTCCACGATACTGATTATCCAAAAGAATTTGAAATTCGTGGGGAAATCCTGATGCCATGGGAGGTATTTGATCAATTGAACAAAGAGCGTGAATTGCGTGAGGAACCTTTGTTTGCCAATCCAAGAAATGCTGCTTCTGGTACTCTTAAATTGCAGAATTCATCGATTGTAGCATCTCGAAAGTTGGATGCCTATCTTTATTCTCTTTTAGGAGATGAATTACCCGGTGATGGACATTTTGAAAATATGCAGGCTGCTTCCCGTTGGGGATTTAAAATCAGTGAGATTATGCGAAAATGCTCCAATTTATCGGAGATTTTGGAGTTTATCCGGTATTGGGATGTGGAACGCAAGAACTTGCCGGTGGCAACAGATGGGATTGTATTAAAGGTGAATTCGAGTCGCCAGCAGCGTAATTTGGGATTTACGGCTAAGTCTCCACGTTGGGCCATTGCTTATAAGTTTCAGGCAGAGAGGGCTTGTACGCGTTTGAATAAGGTGACATATCAAGTAGGGCGTACGGGAGCAGTTACACCTGTCGCCAACTTGGATCCGGTGCAATTGGCCGGTACGGTAGTAAAACGGGCGTCTTTGCACAATGCAGATATTATCGAAGGACTGGATTTGCATATCGGCGACATGGTATATGTCGAAAAAGGCGGTGAAATCATCCCGAAAATCGTAGGAGTGGACATGGATGCTCGTTTTATGGTAGGCGATAAGGTTCGTTTCATTGATAAATGTCCTGAATGTGGCAGCCCATTGATGCGTTACGAGGGCGAAGCAGCTCATTATTGTATCAATGATACGGCTTGTCCTCCGCAAATCAAGGGAAAGATAGAGCATTATGTCAGTCGTAAGGCGATGAATATAGATGGATTGGGTGCTGAAACTATTGACCAATTCTATCAGGAAGGTCTGATTCGCACCATTGCGGACCTTTATACCTTGAAAGCACCGGACATCGCTCGGTTGGAACGGATGGGCAAGAAGTCGGCTTTGAACATTCTGGAAGGTATAAGAGCCTCGAAAAATGTGCCGTTTGAACGGGTCTTATTTGCTTTGGGAATTCGCTTTGTAGGCGAAACAACCGCTAAAACATTGGCAAAATACTTCCGTTCCATCGATGCTTTGGCTTCCGCAAGCTTGGAAGAGTTGGTAAAGGTCGATGAAATAGGCGATCGTATCGCACAAAGCATATTGCTCTATTTTTCGGATGAAATGAATCGTTTGCTGATAGAACGTTTGCGGGAATCCGGAGTACAAATGCAGATGGAAGAGCTTGATTTATCCGAATATTCCGATAAATTAAGCGGTAAGTCTATTGTTATCAGTGGGGTGTTTGCCCATCATTCCAGAGACGAATATAAAGAACTGATAGAGAAGAATGGAGGAAAAAATGTAGGAAGCATTTCAAAGAAAACCAGTTTTATTCTGGCCGGTGAGAATATGGGGCCTAGTAAATTGGAAAAGGCAAATAAGCTGGGTATTCCGATTGTGAATGAGGATGATTTCTTGAAAATGATAGAATAACGAGGTGTTAACCCTAAGTTTTTTCCCATAAATCCATATAAAAAAGGATTTTTTGTTATTTTTGTCAAAAAGAATAAAAGAGAAATAAAGTCATGATGTATAAAAGATTGAAAGGGATGGGAGTGGCATTGGTGACTCCTTTTAAAGAAGATGGTAG
>JAFQNW010000011.1 GCA_017420875.1 Bacteroidaceae bacterium | reverse complement strand
TTTTCTTTACACAGCGAGGGGGCGTGCATTTCACTGAAATGCTGAAATGGTGAAATGCTTCTGGTTGGTGTGGCGAGGTGATGGTTCGGTAAGGGGTTCTCCAAAATAGCCCATTCCATCGAAGTTTTGGGATTTTACAAAGAGTGTCACCCTGAGCAAAGTGAGGGGCCTGTATACATCTAGTGGATGTTTTCAGACGCTTCGCCTTGCTCAGGATGACACGAAAATAGGGAGAAAACCTGCTTCAACCAGGCTTCAATAGGCCTGTTTACTCCACATACGGAGTGATGGTTGTGAATACCCTGTTGGAATAAAGCGGAGGTTGCGAGGCCGAAATGGTCGAAACCAAGCGGAATTCTACCGCCAAGGAGCCATTTTCTGCCGGTTGGGAAACCATCAGTTGCAACACCGTTTCATTCAGGTCGGCCGTAAGCAGCGAGCAGGTATCGCCCGTCTTGGTGGAAGCCAGGGTGCGGGGATTGGCAAAGTCGTTGCCGGCCACATCCATCTGCAGGTCGGTGGTGACGGAAGCCGGGAAGCCCAGTTGTGGTTTCTGCCAGGCAAACGTGATGGCCGGCTGGTCGGCCTGCGAGGCTTCGAGCACATAGCTGGGGCCAATGCCTTGCAGCACCGCCGGCTTTGAGAAAGCCTCGTCGTAATACACCTTCTCCAAATCGCTGTCGCAAGCCGGCAGGCCCAGCAGGGCCCCCACAGCTGCAAGTATCGTCAGGAATCGTTTCATATCTATCCGGTTTTAGGTTGTTTTACTGGTTAATATCCTGCATTCTGGTGCAAGTTTGCGTTCACGCTGATGTCGGTAGTCGGGATGGGGAACACGTTGTAGCGACTGTCTACGCCTACCCCACTCAGCACACCACCCTTGAAAGTCCACAGATAGGCAGCCGAGGTGAACAACCCGAAGCGGATGAGGTCGGTGCGACGCACGCCTTCCCAGTACAGTTCGCGTCCGCGTTCGTCCAGCAGGTTGCGATAGTTGTCGGCTTGCAACCAGGCCGCATCAATGGCATGCTGATTATCGCCAAAAGCCCGCTGACGCAAGGCATTGACATAGCCCACGGCCGTATCCAGGCTGCCTCCTTGTCCGCCTCGGGCCACCGCTTCGGCATACATCAGGTACACATCACCCAGGCGGAACAACGGGAAGTCGGTATCGGGGAAGGTGGAGCTGCTACCGGGTTGTCCATCGCTCCGCAGGTTGGTGTACTTGTACACGGCCCAGCCCTCGGTGGTGAAGGTACCGGTTACCGAGGTAGTGATGTCGATGCTGCGGTTCTTGTCGAAGAAAATGCCCCGGCGGTCCAGTATCTCATCGGCTTGCGGGGCGTTGTTGTCGGCAAAGTCGAACAGGCGGACCAACTCGGGGGTGCCCCGATAGCCGTCCCAACCGCCATTGATTCCGGCCGGCACTTCGGCAAACTCACCGCTTCCGCGAGAGCCCAGGATGACGGCTGCCATGCCGTACGATTTGGTCACCTCGCCATCGAAGCAGACGGGGAAGATGATTTCGCCATTAGCTTGGGAGTTCTGTCCGTTGTCGGCCATGAAAAGCGTGGCATAGTCGGGAGCCAGTTGATAGCCACCGGCCGTGATGCGGTTGCAGGCTGCAATGCAATCCGAGTATCGGGGCGTGCCCGTATACACCTGGGCATTGAGGTACATGCGTGCCAACAGGGCGTCGGCCGCCGCTTGTCCGGCTCGTCCATACACCGTGCTCTGCGGAGCCGGCAGAGCCTCGCGGAGATCGAGCAGTTCGCTTTCAATCCAGTCGAACAAGGCAGCCCGTTCCAGCTGACTCGGGTTGATGGAATAGTTCTGCTCTGTAACGAACGGCGGAATGCCGAACAGGTCCATCAGGGTATAGTAAGCCAGTGCCCTGCAGAAGCGGGCCTCGGCAGCCAGGCGGGTGCGGTTTACTTCGGCTGGAGCGTTCGGGATGTTCTTCAAGTATTCGTTGACCAGTGCCACCACGTACATGCAGCGTTGGTACACCCCTTCCACGGGTTCGCTCTGCGTGGTTCCCCACGTCATACCGTTCACATCGAGGCACCAAGGGTCGCCCCACGAATTTTTCATCTCGTCGGTTGTCTGCTCTTGCAGGGTAAACCAGCTACGGAAGAGCACGGTATTGCCGGCATCCAGACCGGAGATGTCCGAGCTGCCCGGCCCGTCTTGTCCGGACAAGGCCCACACGGAGTAGATCTTGGCCAATGCCTTCTCGTAACCGGCCGCATCGCGATACACCGTCGTAGCGGTCGACACGGTTGGGTCCAACGGCTCCACATTCAGGTCGTTGGTGCAGGCGACCAGCACCAGGAAGGCCGCTATTGATATGTATAGTTTCTTTCTCATAAACTTTTTAAATTAAAATAGTTTGCTTACTCTCGTGTCATTCAGAACGTAACAAAGTGTAGTGAAGAATGACAAATTGTAATAAATGATCATTAGAAATTCAAGCTCAGCCCTAGGGTAAAGGTGCGTGGACGGGGCCAGATGTTCGAGTCGATGGCTGCACATTCAGGGTCCAGTCCGCTATACTTCGTCACCGTAAACACATTCTGCAGGGTGGCACTGAGGCGTCCGCTGATGCGTTCGGAGAAGAATTTCTGGAACGTATAGCCCAGTGTCAGGTTGTCCATCTTCAGGAAGGAGGCATTTTCGAGGTACAGGTCGCTGGCCTTCTGGAAGTTCTCGGACAGGTGGATAAACCCATACTTGCCGGCTTCCTGGTAATAGTTATTGATGAACCCCTGGTTGTTGAAGTGGTACAGCGTGGTGTGGTCGGCCGCAAACCCGTTGAACACATAGTTCCCGAAGTTGGCACGCAGGTGGAAGCCCAAGTCCCATGCCTTCCAGCGGAACTGCGAGCTCAAGCCCATGAACACGGTTGGCATCGGACTCTTGCCGGTGAAGTATTGGTCGGCCTGGGTGATTTCGCCATCGCCGTTACGGTCTACCACCGCATTCTGTATCGGGTTGCCGTGCTCGTCGTACACCTGCTGGTACAGGTAGAAGGTGGACGGGGCGTAGCCTACCTGGTGGTACTGGATGGTGGTGCCGGTTGCAAACGGGGCATTGCCAGCCGCAATACCGGGATAGTTGGGATTGTACACCGCCGTAAGCTTGGTGATGCGGCTCTTGTTCCAGGTGACGTTATACCCCAGCTCCCAACTGAAGTCCTTCGCCTGGATAGCCACGGCATTGATATTGAATTCCACACCCTGGTTCTTCATCTGCCCTACATTGGCGGTGATGATGTTCGTAAAGTTGGTGCCTGCCGGTGCCGCGATGCTGTTCAGCAAGTCCTTGGTCCGCTTTTCGTAGTACTCGATGGAGCCGGAGATGCGGTTGTTCAGCAAGCCGAAGTCGAGTCCCAGGTTGTAGGTAGTCGTTTCCTCCCACTTCAGGTCGGGACTATAGCCATTGGGCTTGAGCAGATACGAAGCCAGGTACTGGCTGGTAGGGTCGGTACCCAGGGAATATGTGGGGATGTAGAGGTAGTCGCCAATTTCCTGCTGACCGGTCACCCCATAACCCAAGCGGAGTTTCAGGTTGGAGAAGAGGTTGCGGGCCGGTTCCATCCATGGCTCGTTCAGGACAGTCCAGGCAAAGGCCACCGACGGGAACAAGCCCCAACGGTTGTTGCTGCTGAACCGCGAAGAGCCATCGCGACGCAACGTGGCGGTCAGCAAGTAGCGGTCCAGGAAGTGCCAGTTCAACCGACCGAAGAAGGACACCAGGTAGTTCTCGCGAGGCACCCGATGATGGCCGTCGCGGATGTAGCGACCTTCGTGCGTATCGTAGGTCCAGCCTTCCTTGACACCCGGTGCCACGGGGTTGGACTTGTTGATGTCGTGATCCGAATAGTAGAAGTGCTGCCAGGAATAACCGGCCATGGCATCGATGCGGCTATGGATGGCAGTAATCTCCTTGTTATAGTTCAGGTAGAAATCCAATAATAGGTTGCGGCGGAGGTTGTTCCAGGTGGCTCCCTCGCCCTGGTTGTCGAAGCTTCCGCTCAACACGGCTTGTGGCGACTCGGGCACATTGAATCGGCTACCCGTGCTCTTGGCCACATCGTAACCCAGGTTCAGGTTGGCCCGCAAGTCCTCCAGCCCATGGATGCGGTAGTCCACCTGGAAGTTACCCAGGCTTCGCACCGTGCGTCCGTGGTTGTTGTACTGCTCCAGGATGGCCAGCGGATTGGTACCCGAGAGGGTGTTGGGGTAATACTTCGTCACGCCGTCCTCGGTGGCTACGGTCTCCCACGTCCAGTAGCCGTTGTATCGTCCGCTATCGTTGCGTACAGGCTTGGTGGGGTCGAAGAACGCGGCTGCACTCACCGCTCCGCTATCGGCAAAACGGGTACGGTTCACGGTGCCTTTCACATTGGCATCGATGGACAGGTGTTCGTCCAGGAACTTCGGACTGAAGTTGAGCGAAGCGGTGTAACGGTTGTAGCTGGAGGTGAGCAAGGTACCCCGTTCGGTGTTATACCCCACCGAAGCACGGAAAGGCAAGAAACCGGCTTTTCCGGAGATGCTCACATTCTGGTCGGTAGCCAGGCCCGTGCGGAAGATTTCGTCCTGCCAATCGGTAGCCTGGTTGGGATACATCGCGAGCATGGCTTGGGCGGCATTGCCCAGCGTGGTGCCTTGTGGGTATTGGGCAGCCACCGTTTCGCGGAATTCGCCGGCCTGCATCACTTCTACCCGCTTATAGGGATCGCGGACGGTAAACGTACCGGCATACTGCACCTTCACCCGGTCTTGGGCACCCTTCTTGGTGGTGATGATGATAACCCCGTTGGAAGCTCTCGACCCGTAGATGGCGGTGGCCGAAGCATCTTTCAGCACGGTAAAGGTTTCGATGTCGTTGGGATTGATGGTGGCCAGGGCATTGGGTGTGCCCGGAGCGGCATCGTTGCTCACCGGTACTCCGTCGATGACAATCAGCGGGTCGTTGCTGGCATTGAGCGAAGCCCCACCACGGATGCGGATGCTACTTCCGGCTCCCGGCTGACCGTCGGCTGCCGAGACATAAAGCCCCGGCACACGGCCTTGTATCAACTCTTGCGGAGAGGTGACGGCTCCCTTGTTCAGTTCGTCGGCCTTGATGGCCACCACGGAACCGCTCAGGTCGTTCTTCTTCACCGAGCCATACCCGATGACCACTACTTCGTCCAGCAGTTCCGAATCTTCTTTCAGGATGATGTTCATGAAGGGTTGTGCCGGCAGCTCCTGAGTCTGATAGCCCACGAACGACACCACGAGGGTCACTTCCGGGTCGGCACTGAGCTGGAAGTTACCGTCCAGGTCGGTAATGGTGCCTTGGGTGGTTCCTTTCACCAGGATGTTCGCACCGATCACAGGCTCTCCCGCAGCATCCTTCACCGTCCCGCTGATGGATATCTGTTGCGAGAAGGCCTCGGCCCATCCCAGGCACCCCATCAGCAGCAGTAGGAAGGTTTTCCATAGATAGTCTCTTTTCATATCTCCAAGTTTTTGATGAATACTCCTTGGAGAACAAATCTTCTTGCTGAATAGATGCTAAACGGATGTTGATAAATGATAAAGACCGTTACGGCTCAATCAGAACACCGGCAGGGTATAGAGCAACCCGATGGAGATGCGTTGCGTATTGGGAACAAAGGCTCCCAATGCCTTGGCACGGTTGGTGAGGTCGTAACCTTTGTACAGCAAGTGACCGAAGATTTTCAGTTCCTTGTCACGCATGGGGAAGAACTCCACGCAGGCTTGTGCATTCCAGGTGGTTTGATAGAGACCTTTCTCGAACACGCCGTTGGCCTGATAGACACCGGCCGTTTCGTACGCTCCCTTCACATAGACATTCCAGTTGGGATGGATGCGGTAGTCGAAGTTGGCGATGACCGAGAAGTACTCGGTGTGCTGGGCGGTAGCCGGAGTTTCCACTGCAGGGCCTTGCAACGAGGTAATGATGCCCTGGCTGTCGAGTCCCTGGCGGGAGTACATCAAGTCGAGGTAAGCCACCACGGGACCTTTCTCGTACACATTACCGGCGGTCAGGTACAGGATGTTACGACCCTGGGCCTGCTGTCCCCACGATGCGGCATATCGCAGATGCACGGCACGGTCGGCAAAGAGTCCGTTCCAGTTCACGGTCGAGATGACCGGCACCTTGGCCCGGTCGATGTCTGCCGGACGACCGAAGGTATAGGCATCCTCGTCCTCGCCACTGCGGTTGTTCAGCACCTGGAAGACCAGCTCCTGAGTGGGCGAAAGGTTGAGTGCCGCACTGACACCGGCCTGATAGCAGGCTACGTTGTTATTGAACTGGCTGAACTCACGCACCTTGATGGGGTTGACGTAGTATTCGTAACCACCCAAGGCCAGGAACTGCTTGCCCACGGTAAGTTTCAGCAACGGGTTGAGTTTCCAGTTGATATAAGCAAACTCGATGGATGAAGACAGATTGTCCAGCGAGTGATGTTGGCCATAGTTGTTGAACGACTGGCGGAAGTGGTAAGACAGCGACGGGCTGAACGAACCCAGAATTTCCAGACGCACGCGGTTGATTTTGAAAGCAGCCTCATCGAACTCGCCATCCGTGAAGTAGCCGGCAGCCGACGTATAGAACTCCAGATTCATGTGAGCCGAGAGATCTGTTTTGGTATTCGGGAAGATGCGGTCCAACAGGCTGTCTACCGAGTCGTTCGGCGAAATCAGCGGTTCTTGCTGGGCGTGGACCGACAAGCCAGCCAGGATACATAGACAGATTAAGACAAACTTTTTCATCGTTACAAAAAGATTAAGGGAACACAAAGTTGTCAACAGTATTTTATTACCAAAATCAAATCAGACCTCGGTTCTTCAGTTCCTCGGCAGCGATTTCCAGTTCGGCATACCATTCGGCTCCAAACTTGCGGATGAGGGGTTCCTTCAGGAACTTGTACACCGGCATGTTTTCTTTCTTTCCCAGCAACACAGCTGCCTTGCACACATCCCAACGATGGTAGTTCACTGCCTTGTAGGGACCATAATCGCCCACGCGGATGGGATACAGGGCACACGACACCGGCTTGCAGAAGTCCACCTTACCGGCCCGATAAGCCTTTTCGATGGCACAGAAGCAACTACCCTTCTCGTCGTAGCAGGTAAACACGCAGTCCTTTTCGTTCACAATGCTGGTCACCAGGTCGCCTTCTTCGTCGGTATACACCACGCCTTGCTTGTCGATGATGGCTCGTGCCTCAGGAGCCAGGTCGTCCCAAATCACGGGAAGCACCTCTTCCAGTTTCTCCACTTCGTCCAGTTCTACCGGAGCTCCGGCATCACCTTCAATGCAACACTCACCCTTGCAAGCCCCCAGGTCGCACAAAAACTTCTCGCGGAACACATCGAGGCTGATTACTACATCGTCTATCTGAATCATAACGTTTTCTCTAATTAGGTTACAAAGATAGAAATTTTCCCCTTTACTTTTGCTATTCTCCAAACTATTCGTATTTTTGCGATTGAGAAAATAAATGACATGGAGACGCCAAACAAAGAAATGGTAAAACAAGAGCAACTGGCTCGATTTGCCAAAGCATTGGGACATCCACACCGAGTAGCCATTGTGCAGTTCCTGATTAAGCAGAAGGAATGCTACTTTGGAAGAATCTGGGAAGAGCTACCCATTGCCAAGGCAACCGTATCCCAACACTTGAAGGAGCTGAAAGATGCCGGCATCATCCAAGGGGAAATAGAAGGGCCAAGAGTGCTTTATTGCATCAACAAGCAAAATTGGAAACTGATGCAAGCCTTGTTCAACAGCTTTGTAAACCAATGCGTTTGCAAGAAAGATCGTTGCTGTTGCGACGACGATGATGATTGTTGTTGCTAAATTTTTTACTCCAATTGTTCGCAGTTCGACGAAAAACAATTGGATATTTTTTAAAGGAAATCGTTCGTAGTTTGACGAAAAACAAAATAAGGCATTGAAAAGACCTTAATATAAACCTAATACTTTGAAACCCAACACGAATCATCATGCATATAGGAAGCCTTATTAAACAGAAAGTCAGAGAACAGAAAAAGACCAGTGTCTGGCTGGCACAGAGTTTATCATGTAGTCGCACAAACGTTTATAAACTGTACGACAAGAAATCGGTGGATACAGATGTGTTGATCCGCATATCGAAGATTTTGGATTTTGATTTCTTCAGCCTCTACTCAACCGAAATGAAAAAGGGGATTGTCCAATTGGACAAGCACGTAGGGGATTGTCCAATTGGACAAGCACGTAGGGGATTGTCTCTAATTGGTTGGCATGCCAACCAATTAGAGACAATATTTATTCCTTATCAGACAAACCTTTCTTTTCTTTGCTTTTGAAACAAGCAAAGGAGGAAATCATGAGCGACACCAAGCAACCTACCCCCCACACCAACGTAGCAGGGAGCAAAAAGAAGACATACATCAAGCCGGAATTAAAGCCTTATCAGCCCAAAAAGCAGTAACCCTTTGATGGTTTTAAAGAGCTATGTCTCTGATTGGTTTACATGCAAACTAATCAGAGACAGTGTTTTGGCACATTATTTCCAATTGTTCGTTTTCTTTGTAAACTGATATACAAAAGACAACAATAAAACAGATGCATATGGAAGCAACAAAAAAGAAAAGGGCATACTTGAAACCAGAGATGAGCCGCTTTGAAGTAAAGACTCAGGAATTTATTGCGGGGTCAAAATATGTAGAAGAAGAGGATTTTACAAAAGAGGAATTCCAAGCTATACCACCTTGTTTAGTTGGAGGTGGCCAAAGTTTTATCAAAAATTACAAAGTAAACGACTGTTTTAACGTAAATAAGCAAGCATATGGGAATGAATGCCTCAATAGTTTACCTAGCTTTAATTTAATACCTAATGAAACCTATAAAATCATAAAAATTGGAGAGGATGGTACGGTTTATGTGAAATTAGCCTCAAAATGTTTAACAGCATGCGAGCAAGACGAACCTAATATAGATTTATATTAAAGTAAATTTATTTTCTCAATTATTTCAATATCAACAAGCAGGGAGCAAAGCGTGAGCTTTCCTCCCTGCTACTTTTTTTATCCCCATGCTTAAATAAAAAATGTCATTCAGAGCGAAGCGAAGAATCTCGGAAACATAC
>JAFQNW010000010.1 GCA_017420875.1 Bacteroidaceae bacterium | reverse complement strand
TGAACGCACAGAAACTCACCTCACCAGATGGCAATCTGGAAATGAATTTCTCCCTTGACGGTAAGGGAGCACCTATGTATGAATTGTCATATAAAGGTAAGACTGTTATTAAGCCTAGTAAATTAGGTTTGGAACTGAAAAAAGAAGACGCCAACAAACATACCGATTTTGAATGGAAGGAAGTAAAAGATGCAAGTACTCTTGATATCAAGACCAATCTTTACGATGGTTTCAAGATTGAAAAGACAGAAATTACTTCTTTCGACGAAACATGGAAACCGGTTTGGGGCGAAGAAAAAGAGATTCGCAATCATTACAATCAGTTGGCCGTCACTTTGGCACAACCCAAGAACAATAGGTATATTATTATAGAATTCCGTCTGTTTAACGACGGGCTCGGCTTCCGCTACGATTTCCCCCAACAGCCAAACTTGAATTATTTCATCATCAAGGAAGAACGTTCACAGTTTGCCATGACCGGCGACCATAAAGCATTCTGGATTCCAGGTGACTATGACACACAGGAATACGACTACACAGAATCTCGTCTTTCTGAAATCCGCGGTTTGATGAAAGAAGCCATTACACCCAATTCATCGCAAACTCCATTCTCTCCGACAGGTGTACAGACTGCTTTGATGATGAAAACAGATGATGGTTTGTATATCAATCTGCACGAAGCTGCTTTGATTGATTATGCTTGTATGCACCTCAATTTGGATGACAAGAACATGGTATTCGAAAGTTGGTTAACTCCCGATGTAAACGGTGATAAAGGATACATGCAGACTCCTTGCCATACTCCTTGGCGTACCATCATTGTTAGCGATGACGCCCGCGACATATTAGCATCACGCATCACTCTGAATCTCAATGAACCATGTAAGATTGAAGATACTTCTTGGATCAAACCGGTGAAATATGTAGGTGTTTGGTGGGAAATGATTACCAATAAAGGCTCATGGGCATATACCGACGATGTTGCCAGTGTAAAATTGGGAGAAACAGACTATACCAAGACTAAGCCCAATGGCGAGCATTCGGCTAACAATGAAAACGTAAAGCGTTACATTGATTTTGCTGCTGAACATGGATTCGATCAGGTATTGGTAGAAGGTTGGAACCAAGGTTGGGAAGACTGGTTCGGATGCAGCAAGGATTATGTATTCGATTTTATTACTCCGTATCCCGATTTTGATGTGAAGATGTTGAACGAATATGCTGCTTCTAAGGGAGTTAAACTGATGATGCATCACGAAACCTCTTCTTCGGTACGTAACTATGAGCGTCATATGGACAAGGCTTACCAATTTATGGTAGACAACGGATACAATTCTGTAAAGAGCGGTTATGTAGGTGATATCATTCCACGTGGAGAATACCACTACGGACAATGGATGAACAACCACTATCTGCATGCGGTAAAGAAAGCTGCCGACTATAAGATTATGGTCAATGCTCACGAAGCCGTTCGTCCTACAGGTATCTGCCGTACTTATCCTAACTTAATTGGTAATGAATCAGCTCGCGGTACCGAATACGAATCATTCGGTGGAAGCAAGGTATTCCATACCACTATCCTTCCATTTACCCGTCAGATTGGTGGGCCGATGGATTATACCCCAGGTATTTTCGAAACAGATTGTAGCAAGGTAAATCCCGAAAACACTTCACGTGTTCGTTCTACTTTGGTTCGTCAATTGGCACTTTATGTAACCATGTACAGCCCGCTCCAAATGGCAGCCGACCTCCCTGAGAACTATGAACGCTTCATGGATGCCTTCCAATTCATCAAAGATGTGGCCATCGACTGGGATGAAAGCAAGTATCTGGAAGCCGAACCAGGTGATTATGTTACCATTGCCCGTCGTGCAAAAGGCACTAACGATTGGTATGTAGGATGTACTGCCGATGAAAATGGACATCAAACCAAGTTGGCACTCGATTTCTTGGAACCGGGCAAGAAATACGAAGCAACCATTTATGCCGACGCCAAAGATGCCAGCTGGGACAAGAACCCACAAGCATATACCATAACCAAGAAAAAAGTGACCAACAAGACCAAGTTGAACTTGAAGGCTGCAAGCGGTGGTGGTTTTGCTATCAGTATTAAAGAAGTTAAATAAGATAAGATTAGGATTCCAATGAAAAAACAGCTTTGTTTTTTATTGATGGTAGCTTTTACAGCCTTTTCTCTCACTGCATGTGGGGGAAAAGGTTCGATAGCTTTTGATGTTGTGGAAACGACAACGATTGTCCCATTTGCTAAAGGTGCAGATATCAGTTGGTTGCCTGAAATGGAAGCTGATAGCGTTAAATTCTTTATGAGCGATGGAACAGAAGCCGATTGTTATGACGTATTGAAGGAGGCAGGCGTTAATGCTATCCGCTTACGTGTCTGGGTAGATTCAAGTAAAAGTCCTTATCAAGCCAAATGTTGTGATAAAGAAAGCGTGGTAGCCAGTGCTGAGCGTGCTAAGGCTGCAGGCATGGACATCATGATAGACTTTCACTACAGCGATTGGTTTGCTGACCCCAGTCGTCAAGAAACTCCTGCAGATTGGAAAGATTTGGATGTAGAAGGTCTGAAGACTGCCATCGCCAACCACACAAAAGATGTATTGAATACATTAAAAGAAAAAGGCATTTCTCCTGCATGGATTCAGATTGGTAATGAAACACGTCCAGGTATGCTTCATCCCGTAGGACAACTTTATAACAAGGACGGTAATATAGAAGGCGGTTGGACCAACTATGTAGCATTGAGCAATACCGGATACGAAGCAGCCAAATCTGTTTGTCCTGAAGCTATGGTTATGATTCATATCGATAACGCTTGGGATACAGAGACGAACACCTGGTGGTTGTCCGAATTCAAGAAGCATCAAGGAAAGACAGATATGATTGCTCTGTCTCATTATCCGCAAGCACATCGTGAAAAGACTTGGAAAGAAATGAATGAATTGGCATTGAACAATGTAAATACATGGGCCAAAACTTACGGAGTACCAGTGATGATTAGCGAAGTAGGAGTAAAACCTGAGACGGGTGATGTCGCAATAGAGACTTTGAAACATTTTATGGATTTGATGCATAATCAAACTAATGGAAATTGTAAGGGCGTTTTTTATTGGGAACCTCAAGTGTACGGAGATTGGAAACCCGCATGTTATGATGGGCTAGGTTGGCCATCCTACGACATGGGTGGATTTGATCATTCAGGAAAAGCCGGTGAGATTATGAAAGCACTCACCGAATAAAGATATATAAGGTAAGATTTGTTTAGGGATAAAAAGATTGT
>JAFQNW010000085.1 GCA_017420875.1 Bacteroidaceae bacterium | reverse complement strand
TATATATAATATATATAATGATTTTTCTTTACACAGCGAGGGGCGTGTATTTCACTGAAATGCTGAAATGGTGAAATACTTCTCCCCTTGAGACACCCCTTGATATGTCTGATTTTAACAATTTATAACAAAAACACCCTCATTTTGGTGTATTCTGAAGTTTTTTGTGACGTAGTTTGTCAAAATCCGGCCGTAGCTTTGCCCCTGTAATAATCACTTAAATTGTTTTAATCATGACACAAGAAATTATGAATGATTTGATTCTGTTGGAAAAGGCGGGCATGAACCCGCAAGTATGTAACTTCCCGGTGCCTTACTACGACTCGAGTGTTCGGGCCGGCGTGCCTACCGATCCGGGTGCTCATACCCCCGGCGAGTACTTATGCTTGCCCCGCGATCTGGTGGGCAAGTACCCTACCTTTGTGGTGAACGCCGAGGGCGACTCGATGAAAGAGGCCGGTATTCTGGACGGCGACCTGTTGTGGGTAAAGGTTGGTGTGACCGCCTTCGACGGCGATATAGTGGTAGTATCCATCAACAACGAGACCACTGTAAAGGCCTTTTATACCGATGAAAACAGACAGAAATGGCTGATACCCTACAACAAGGATTATTCCCCCATCCGTCTGACCGAGGACATGGACGTAAACATGATAGGGGTAGTGACTACCATCCTGCGAAACATTCCCCGAATGCCCTACAACGAGTGTATACGCATTGTGAACTACCACAAAAGCCAGCAAGCCCGACCCATCCTTCTGGGCAAGGAAGATGCCCTGGAAGCCATCCGTCAGTCCGCACCGCTGGTGAAGACTGCCCGTCAGTGGTATGCCGTGTTCCGCACCCTGGTAGATGCCGATGTGCTGACCTCCGAAGCCTACATCACCTTTGCGGAGTGGATACATGAGGCCGTGCCGGGGCACGAGCACCTGCCCAATGCCCGCGAGTTGCGACGCATGGCTGTGCAGAGTTTCGCCCGCCCTGTAGACCGGTGGAATCGCGACAACGCCCCCGTGTCCGGCCAGCGATACAAGGAATACCTGCAGGTAGCCGGTTGTGCCAACGAGTGCCTGAAAATGGCCCAAATTCGCCATGCTAACAAAAAGTAGCGATGAAATGGGGAGAAATGGTGCCTAGTTTTTACAAACTTTACCCATTACTCCCCATAACTCCACCCATCACCCGAAATCGTTGCGAGATGCCACCATGCGAGTTATCTTTGCACCATAACCCTTTAAAAACACAAACATCTATGAAATTTGGAATTGCCGAAAACGTAAAGAGTCCGGTACAAGTCTGTACCCCTGAGTTGTTCAACCGCTACCTCGATTCGCCCCTAGTGGCCGACGTCTGTACCGAAATTGCCGACGCTTTGGAAACCTGCCTCAGTGGGGGCCTCCGCCGCGAAGAGTATGAAACCATCAAGACTGCTGCCAAGAAGCGATTGCCCATCGCTACCTTCCACGCCACCTTCCCCAGTGGACACCGAAAGAACGACGACGCTGTGCCCAGCGGACTCGCCATCTACGACCTGGATCACATCCCGAACCCACGGGCAAAGTGGGCGGAGGTAGAACGCCGCAAGGAAGAACTGGGCATCCTGCTGGCCCACATCACCCCAAGCACCGAAGGTCTGCGGCTGGTATTCGTCGTGCCTGCAGGAGCTTCCCTGCCCGATGCCCAGGCCTGGATGGCCCGCCAGCTGGGCGATGAGCAGTACGATGCCTGCGTGAAGGACTATGCCCGCTGCTCCTTCCTGGTGCCCAGGGAGTATGTGCTGTGGGTGGATACGGATGCTCTCTTCTCACCTTATTCACCACAGAGTATACAGAGTTCCACGGAGTTATTAAATAACCCTGCGGACGGGAAAAAAGAAAAAGATTCTGTGGAACTCCGTGTACTTCGTGGTGAAAATCAAGACTACCCGCAAACCTACGAAGACATCCCGTATTCGCAAATCGTCCAAACCCTGGAGGAACAGATGGGCGGGCAGCCCGAGCATGGTAGCCGCAACAACTTCATCTTCTCCATGGCTTGCCACCTGCGTTACATCTGCAACGACGATGCCGACTGGATTTCGCAAGTGTTGCCTACCTACGGCGAAGCACGCGACAAGTGGTTCAAGAGCATCCGCAGTGCCTGTAGCCGTTCGCAAACCCGTCGCATGCCCCGCATCATGCGTCGCACCCTGAACCTCTGCAGGCAACGTCAGGAGGAGTTGGAAATCATCAACCAGCAAGTAGAGACCGACACCCCACCGGCCATGCCCGTGCGTCTGCCGCCCCTCATCAAGCTGCTCGTGAGCAAGACTCCCAAGCTCTACCGCCCGGCTGTGGCCCACGCCGTGTTCCCTGCACTGGCCACCCACCTGTGGAAAACCACCTTCCGCTACATCGACAACGTAGAGCACGAAGCCACGCTGATGAACATCCTCATGGCCGGCACCGGGTCGGGCAAGAACTGCATCACCGAACCCATTAACCACATCATGGCCGACATCCGGGCACGCGACCGCGAAAACCTGCTACGCGAACGCGACTGGAAGCGGGAAATCATGAGCAAGGGAGCCAACAAGGACAAGCAGAAGCGTCCCGAAGGGCTGGTGATACAAGAAGTGGATCCCGACATGACCAACGCGGCGTTCGTACAACGCCTGGCCGATGCCGACGAACGCTTCCTATACGCCAAGATGAACGAGCTCGACCAGTTCGACGGGCTGAAGACCTCCAACCGGTGCAAGGCCCAGTTCCAAATCATGTGCCTGTCCTTCGACCCCGGCAACGTGTACGGACAGACGCGTGTAGGCACCACCTCGGTGAGCGAACGGGTATGCATCCGCTTCAACTGGAACGCCTGTACCACCGTCAGCAAGGGGCAATCGTACTTTCGCCATGTACTGACCGACGGTCCCATCAACCGCATCAACTTCTGCACCATCCCCGAGCAACCCATCGGCACCGAAATGCCCGTCTATGGCCATTACGACGAATCGTTCGACGAAGAGCTGCGTCCCTACATCGATCGGCTGAACCAAGCCCGTGGATCCGTGGAGTGCCGGGCAGCCCGCACCCTGGCCCGCAAGCTGGTGGAAGAGAATGCCGACTTTGCCCGCCTGTCGCAGAGCCGTGTGTACGAGAACCTCTCGTTCCGTGCCACCGTCATCGCCTTTCTGAAAGCCTGTGTGCTCTACGTGGCACATGGCTGCAAGTGGGACAAGACCCTCGAGGAGTTCGTCCGCTGGTCGCTCCGCTACGACCTCTGGTGCAAGATGCACTTCTTTGGCGATGCCATCGAGAAGGCCGACAAGTCTCCCGAGCCGTCCCAGCATAGCAATCCGCAAAACCTGCTGGCCATGCTGCCTACCGTCTTCACCCGCGAGGAAGCTGCCCAGTTGCGACAACGCGTAGGCATCAGCCAAGGCAACCTGGCACAGATGCTGGCCAACTGGAAACACCGGGGCTACATCGACCTGCACGGCGAAATCAGGAGCCGCAACGAAGTGATGTTCCAACAATACACCAAGACGGACGTCTACATGCAAAAGTATGGCTGATACCTGCCATTATTACACAAAAACTAAACACGACACCATTCAACCATGAGAGGACTAAACAACAACAATCCGCTCAACATCCGTCACTCTGCCGACCATTGGCAGGGTGCACGGACCGAGCAAACCGACCCCAGCTTTGTGCAGTTCGAGAGCCTGGCCTATGGCTACCGTGCTGTCTGGAAGATACTGGACACCTACTGTCTACGCTTCCGCCGCGAACGTATCGCCTACAACGTGTGCAACATCATCCACCGTTGGGCACCCCCTTCCGAGAACGATACCCGGGCCTACATCCGCCACGTGCTGACCCTGACCGGCCTGGGAGGTAACGAAAACATCCCCCGTCCGTACCGCAACCGCGAGTTCTACCGGCTGGAACGCACCGTGCTCCTGATAGCTGCCATGACTTGTGTAGAGAACGGCATCCGCATGGAGCAAGTCGATATGCAGGCCATTTGGGATGGTTACGACCTGGCCTATCCCGGCAAGCGAAAGGACGACCGTCCCTCCGAAGACCTGACCGCCTACGATGAGTATTGGGACTGGTCACCACAGGCCTACAAACCTGCCTGAAACAACGAAAGGCTACCCCGAAGGGTAGCCTTTCTATGAAGATAAAACGACTTAAACTCTAAGATTAGAATGCAGGATAACCTGGGTTCTGAACTAAGCCATTGTTTGCTTGCCATGCAGTATATGGGATTGGGAACAACTTTCTGTAATCAGGAGTTGTTTCAGGCAACAAGTAACCCGGTTCATTAAACTTACCAAAACGGATCATATCCTGACGACTAACCAATTCCCAAGCCAATTCGAAACGACGTTCCTTATAGATCTTTTCCAAGTCTACGCTTGCGTAGTTATGGTCTGCATTTTGATAAGCACGTTCACGGATAGCGTTCACTAAGCGAGTAGCTTCAGCGTTATCACCACCATTGCGTACCAAGGCTTCAGCCTTCATCAAGTAAACATCAGCCAAACGGAAAATATGGAAGTCATTTTCCATATCGGTATTGTTCATACCGGCTTCGAAAGTCCATTTGTTACAACGAGCTCCTTCTTCCTGTTGAACTTCACCCCAAATACCATCGTACTTATCGGTATTCATAAAGTTGATATCAATAGTGTGAATCAAGTCACGACCGTGGTCTGTAACAATAACTTGACCTGTAGAAGGATCAATCATCGGACCAATCAAGAATGAACCTTCGTAACGCGGGTCTTCTGGGTCGAATTCCTTTACGTAATCAGGGTTAGCTGAGATACCGTTCCAAGTACCCTTTGTAAAACCTAAAGCAATAGGGTCCTTGTAGTGGAGCGTACGATTATGCAAGTGATTACCACCAACAGTTTTACTGAAAGGAACAGAGAAGATAGCTTCACCTGAAATTTCATTTTCTACCTGGAAGTTTACTTTCCAGTCACCTTCCAAAACATAACTCATGCCTAAAACTTTATCACATGCAGCGATAGTTTCAGTCCACATCGGAGTACCAATCCATTCCTCAGCATTTAAGTACATCTTAGCCAACAATGTGTAAGCAGCACCTTGAGTGAACTTACCATATGTAGCATCCGAATTAGTTGGAAGTTGATCCTTGATTTCGTTCAATTCAGTTACTACGAAATTAAACAATTCGCTTCTAGAAGAAATCTTAGGTAATTCTGTAGAACCAAAGTCAGTTGCCAAAGGAGCGTTACCCCAGTTGTCTACCAACATGTATACCCAGTAAGCACGTACACCACGGATTTCAGCAAAAGTCTGAGTCTTCAGTTCATCACTCATGGCTTCATTTTGCGATACCATGTGGTAAACCATGTTACAAGTAGCGATACCGTCCATACATTCATTCCAGCCGTTCTGTTCAAACTATTCATATATGTCCAGTTACGACGCTTCATTTCCATGTGGTAACCACCGTCCCACCAGTCACCACCGATACGAGTCGGAGTGATAGCCATATCAGAAGCTTCTTCAATCAAGCAGAAGAAATCACCTGGCCATACGCCCTTCAATTCACCATAAATCGGAGCAATGATGGAGTTGATCTGTGCCTGAGTTGTACCAAATGAGCTTGACGGAATAGAGTCGTACACATTCTCGTCCAAATCGGTACATGCAGGAGCAGCAAGGATAGCCGCACCCAACAACCATTTTGTTATAATTGATTTTTTCATAATTGTACTGTTTTTAAGATTAGAATGTCAAGTTAACACCCAAAGTAAATGTTCTAGCTTTCGGATAGAATTCACGGTCTTCAACGCCCGGAGCCAAACCGTCGTTACGTCCTACGTTAGTTTCCGGGTCAAGACCCTTATAACCTGTAATCACGAACAAGTTCTGACCTGTAACGTATACACGTGCCTTCTGCAACCAGTCGATGCCCTTAGTATTGAATGTATAACCCAAAGTTACGTTGTCCAAACGAACGAATGAAGCATCTTCAATGTAGTATGAACAGTACTTAGGAACTTCCTTCAATTCGTAAGTCAAAGGATCGTTCAATGCATTTGCACCAATCAAACCACCTGATTGAGCGTAAGCCATTCTTACGTGGTTCATTACCTTTTGACCTAAGCTGCCACGGAAGAAGAATGAGAAGTCGAGGTTCTTGTAACGGAAGCTGTTGTTCCAACCAAATGTCAAGTCAGGTTGAGCATCGCCGATGTATGTACGGTCGTCTTCAGAAATCTGATTGTCACCGTTCATATCCTTCAAGATATACTTACCGTCCTTGATCCCATCACATTGCCAACCATAGAACTGACCGATAGGATAACCTTCTTCTACTACGTGAGTAGTACCACCGGAACCACCGCGAACCCAAGCATCTCCAGCATAAATACGATCAGTAGAGAATTGGTCGTTAGAAAGCTTAGTCACTTCGTTCTTGTTGTGAGCCAAGTTCAAGCTAGTGTTCCAAGAGAAGTCCTTAGTCTTGATAGCGTCGAAGTTCAACAATACTTCAATACCCTTGTTGCTCATGTCACCTACGTTGGCCATCATGCTACGATACAAGTATGGAGGAGAAGGCACTGTATAAGTGTAAAGCATATCCTTAGTCTGCTTGCTATACCATTCGATGGTACCACCCAAGCGACCCTTGAACAACTGGAAGTCCAAACCGATGTTCAACATCGAAGTTTCTTCCCACTTCAAGTCAGGGTTAGCGTTCTGGTTAATCTTATATGCAGTCAACCACTTTCCATTGTCATAATACTTACCAGATGAGCCATAAAGTTCGAGAGTCTTGTAAGGAGACAAACCGTCCTGATTACCTGTAACACCCCAACCGGCACGCAACTTCAAGTCGCTTACCCATTCAACGTCTTCCATGAAAGCTTCCTGAGAGATACCCCAAGCTGCAGATGCTGACGGGAACCAACCCCACTTGTGATTAGCACCGAACTTAGAAGAACCGTCTCGACGGATAGTAGCAGTCACCATGTAGCGTTCGCCGAAGCTATAGTTAGCACGAGCAAACATAGAGATCAAACGATATTCGTTCTTTGAAGAAGCAACGTCAGCTGGACGCAAGTCCTGACCGGCACCCAAGTTGTTGGCACCCAAGTTATCAGTTGTAAAGCTACGGTTAGCTGCACTCATTGATTGGTATGTGTTTTCTTCCCAAGAGTAACCCAACAAAGCACTTACCTTATGAACATCGTTGAAAGTCTTGTCAAAGTCCAAAGTCCATTCCATCAATTCCTTGTCGCGAGTGTTGCTGCTTCTGTAAGCATAACCACCGTCATCGCGACCGGCGTCAGTTGTAGAATCGTAGTATTGAGAGTATTCGTTCTGGTGGCGGCTCTTGTAAAGCATAGCCTTGATGTTCAAACCGTCCACGATAGTGAACTGCAAGTCACCGCTACCATAGAAACGTTGACCCTTGTTCTGACGAGTGTTCGCTTCGATGTTATGAAGCGGGTTACCTTGGTCGTAACCAACTTCTTCATGCCATGTACCATCGGCATTGTAAACCGGCCATACAGGAACCATGTTGTAAGCCAATACGAAGTTATAACCGTAAGTTGGGCTGTAGTTCATCATTGTACCCGCACCGGTCAAACCAATACGCAAACGGTCGTTGATCGCACGTTGTTGGAATTGGAAACGGAAGTTGAAACGTTCCTGGCTGTTGTCGCGGATGACACCTTCACCCTTCTGGTAAGTTACAGAAGCACGATAATTACTCTTTGAAGTACCGCCTGACAAAGACAAGGAGTGGTTTTGAGAAATACCTGTACGAGAAATTACGTCGAACCAGTCAGTGCTAGCACCGTATTGGTCGTACTGACCCATAGTTTCTGCATAACCGTTGTTCTTTGCATAGTCACGCCATTCGTCAGCAGTCAACAAGTCAGGCTTGTTAGCCAATGTAGACATCGCTACATAACCGTCGTAGGTTACTTGAGTCTTGCCACCCTGACCTCTCTTGGTAGTAATCAAGATAACACCACCTGCAGAACGAGAACCGTAGATAGCTGCAGAAGAAGCATCCTTCAATACAGAGATAGATTCGATATCCGATGGAGCTACTGTTGACATGTCACCACCCGGGATACCGTCGATTACGATCATCGGACCCTGGTCGTTCTGCAAAGTAGAAGTACCACGCAAGCGGATTTGAGGAGCTGAAGAAACGTCACCTGAACCTGAAGTAATGTTCAAACCGGCTACACGACCTTGCAACAAGTCTGTTGCTTCACGAGTTACACCAGTGTTGAAGTCCTTTTCAGATACGTTGGCTACAGAACCGGTAATCTGACGACGAGTCTGAGTACCGTAACCGATAGCTACGACTTCACCCAAGTTGATAACTGAAGATTCGAGCTTGATGCCCACCTTGTTGCGGCCTCTCAAAGCTTCTTCGTGAGTGTTGTAACCTACGAAAGACACGACAAGCACAGCTTTCTTCAAGTCTTTTACTTCCAAAGAGAAGTTACCGTCAAGGTCTGAAATTGCACCTACGGTAGTTCCCTTAACCACAACGTTGGCACCCACTACAGGTTCGCCCAAATCGTCAATAATTTTCCCAGTTACGGTACCTTGCTGAGCAAAGGCCATCGTACACAT
>JAFQNW010000084.1 GCA_017420875.1 Bacteroidaceae bacterium | reverse complement strand
GTTGAAAGCTTGTGCGAAGCTAACCCGATGTTGGGTCACCGTGGTTGTCGTTTGGGTAACACTTATCCAGAAATCACTGAAATGCAGACACGTGCTATCTTGGGTGCTTGTGTTCAGTTGAAGAAGGAAGGTTTCGACCCACATCCTGAAATCATGGTTCCGTTGACTGGTATCTTGTATGAATTCGAAGCTCAAGAAAAGGTAATCCGCGAAACAGCTGCTGCATTGTTCGCAGAAGAAGGCATCGAAATCCCATTCAAGGTTGGTACAATGATTGAAATCCCACGTGCTGCTTTGACAGCTAACCGTATCGCTAGCCGTGCTGAATACTTCTCATTCGGTACAAACGACTTGACTCAGATGACATTCGGTTACTCACGTGACGACATCGCTACATTCTTGCCGGTATACTTGGAAAAGAAGATCTTGAAGGTTGACCCATTCCAAGTACTCGACCAGAATGGTGTAGGTCAGTTGGTCGAAATGGCGGTTGAAAAGGGTCGCTCAGTACGTCCTGACTTGAAGTGTGGTATCTGTGGTGAACACGGTGGTGAACCTTCTTCAGTGAAGTTCTGTCACAAGGTTGGTTTGAACTATGTATCTTGTTCTCCATTCCGCGTGCCTATCGCTCGCCTTGCCGCAGCTCAAGCCGCAGTAGAAGAATAATCAATATTCTGAAATAATAAATGAAAAGGGCTCACCTTCGGGTGAACCCTTTTTTATTTATCCATTCCTATTTCCTCAACACCCAAAATGCAACGGCCGAAGCTGCAGCTACATTCAAGGAATCTACCTCATGCGACATGGGGATGCGTACTACATAATCGGCTTCCTGAATTACTTGATGGGAAAGCCCGTCTCCTTCTGTACCTAAAATGATGGCCAAGTGCTCCTCGGTTTTTAAGGCCGGATGGTCTATGGGGATAGACTGGTCGCTTAATGCCATGGCCGCGGTGCGGAATCCGAACTCGTGTAAGGACGGGATGGGGACTTCCAACCATGTCCAGGGTACTAGGAAGACACTTCCCATCGAAACACGCACGGCACGCCGATTCAACGGGTCGCACGACGAGGGAGTAAGCAATACGGCATCTATGCCTAAAGCAGCAGCCGAACGGAAGATGGCTCCGATGTTGGTAGTGTCCACTACTCCATCGATGATAGCAATGCGTCGGGCATCCTTACAAATGGTTTCGACGGAAGGAAGTGTGGGGCGACGCATGGCACAAAGCACGCCTCTTGTCAGGGTATATCCCGTCAATTGAGCCAAGACGTCCCGTTCGCCGGTGTAGATGGGGATATCTCCGCACCGATTAATCAACGTAGCGGCATCCCCTTCGATATGCTTGTATTCGCATAGCAAGGCCAACGGTTCGTATCCGGCATTCAGAGCCACATGAATCACTTTGGGGCTTTCGGCTATGAAAACTCCTTTCGAAGGTTCTAAGCGGTTACGCAATTGGGCTTCGGTGAGGTTGGCGAATATCTCTACTCCCGGATGACTTAATGAGTCGATTCTGATGATAGGCATGTGTCCTTTCTATATTTATACCTATATTAATTATATCTGGCAAAGAACATGTCCGGCTCTTTGCGAGCCTTGAAGGCTTTGTTGAACTTCATGGAGGCGAGCATGTACTTCAAACCCTTGAAACGACGGCTTTGGGTAGGACAAACCACGATGCATCTTCCGCATTTGATGCATTTGGTTTCGTCCACCTGTTTGGGATGCTCTGTCGGGATAGCACCCGCGGGGCATAACCTGGCACAACGTCCACACTCGTTGCAACTCTTTGTTCCTGATGGGAAGATGGGGATGGAGCCGGGAATCTTGTAGGGACGGTTCCCACGGATATGGATGGGTAACAACTCCCGATTCTCTTTTCCAAAAATGGTCAGGGTTTCGTCGGCAAATTCATCCATCAGTTTATAGTCCTCCGCATCCGGACGATTGGCACCCACCTTCGGGAAGATGCTATGTTGGGCAATGAATGCTCCTGCCGAGATGACCAGAAAATTATTTTCGCTCAAGAGGTCGGAAAGTTCAAGCAAGGCATCATCATAATCTCGATTTCCATAGATGGCCAATGCCACGGCCCGTGTCCCCTCGCCTTTGAACCTCTTGATACGCTCTATGGCCATGGCCGGTACTCTACCTGCATATACAGGGATACCCACGATGAGCAATTCATCCTGAGGGATAATGATTTCGGTTGTATCCGCATCGTTGGTGATGTCGTAGAGGGTCACTTCATCGGAAAGTCTTTGGGCTACGTGCTCCACTACCTTTCGGGTGGTGTAGGTGGCACTGAAATATACGGCTCTTGTTTTCATCTTTTAAGAATTATCAACGTGTATAGACAAAAATAATCATTTTCATCGAAAAACGATAAGCTTCTGCAACCTTTTCGTAACTAGACTCCGTCTAAGGAGAGTATTCATTTAAAAACAACCCTATAAAGACATGAAACAACTGAAGAAAAACCTTTGGGAAGTATTGCTATGCTTCCTTTTTTTACCAGCTCTGCATGCCCAACAGGCCGATTCGATATTCACCTCGTATGTTCACTTCTTGAATAGGCAACAAACCTCCGCCAAGGACTATGTGTTGGGACTTTTCGACAAGTACGATGTGGTGGTGCTTTGCGAACGTGATCACCGGGAATGGACGCAATATGACTTGATTCTGGATATTTTGGCCGACAAACGTTTTACTCGAAAGGTGGGCAATCTGTATACCGAAATCGGCAATGTACATCACAACGACGAATTGAATGCTTTCCTGCATAACGGACACTTGACGCAAGCCGATGTCAATGCCAAAGTCATGTCCTTGCATCGGGATGCCTACGGAGCTTCCATGTGGGAGAAAGCCAACTACTCCTATCTCCTGAAAGGGATGCATCGCATCAACCAATCCTTGCCTAAAAAGCAGAAGGTAAGTTTGTTTAATCTCGACCTCGGTATCAAGGATTGGAAAACGGCTACCATCGATGAAATCCGCTTGCGGGATAGCTTGATGCCCCAACGCGATAGTATCCTGGCCGACAATTTCTTCCGTATATATCAAAAGCAAGGTGGTGGAAAGGCTTTGGTCATCATGAATTATCGGCATGCCTTTTTGCGAGATGTTTTTGGACGGGTGAATTTCGGACGTTTCTTGACAGAGGCTTATCCTGGGAAGGTAGCCAATGTGTTTATCAGCTCTTTTGCCGTGGTAAACGACCCGAAGTGTCCGATGCGAGCCATTGCAGGTGGACGTTGGGATGCTTCATTTAAAAAGAGTGGTAAGTTGGATGTAGGCTTCGATTTAAAGGATTCTCCTTTTGGCTCCACTCCTTTCGACTTGATTCCGGTACCCAACGAATTTACGTATGGCGAATTTTTTACTGGTATGGTTTATTATGGATTCTTCCCCGAATATCGTCTGGTGAGTGGTATGGAAGGGTTTGTAGACGAGGCTTTTTTACCTGAGTTGATGCGTCGATATCAATTAGACAGAGGGGCACAAGGCTCTACTGATCTGCCTAACCCTGACGAGTTGATGAAGTATTACAATACGGTAACGGATGTGCGTTATCAGGATGACCCGATGTTGGAGATAGCGGTTCGGCAAATAGGCTCCTTCTTCTGAGTTCTTAAAGAATATTAAATAAAGGAATAATTTCCATTGGAAACTTTGTTTTATGAAAAGAATGTATTTTATTTGCAATAGTTTCCTTTGGAAATTATTATTTGATTATTACTAACTAAATAAAATAACCGACTATGAAAGCAAATTCGCATCCTAAGTATTTAATCGTGGGTGGTGTAGCCGGTGGTGCTACCGCAGCGGCCCG
>JAFQNW010000083.1 GCA_017420875.1 Bacteroidaceae bacterium | reverse complement strand
TTCCACTTGCCGTTGCCGGAAGACGAATACAACGTAGTGGCCAAGTTCTCTTACGACGAATATCCGGGCAACCCGAACGGTTCATCGTACAATGTAGCTGCCGTAGCCAGCAAGGACGGTCGCCACTTGGCTATCATGCCACATCCAGAACGTACCATCTTCCCATGGCAATGCGGTTACTATCCAACAGAACGTTGGAATGACCAGATTACTCCGTGGATTGAAGCATTCGTCAACGCTCGCAAGTGGGTAGAAACGAACAAGAAATAACAACTATTTGTTATAAAATCATAAAAAAGCGGTTTGTCTAAGTGATAAACCGCTTTTATTTTTTGCGGTTTATATTTCTTTTTATGATTTTTGTAATTGTATATATCCCCAAAAAACGTTAATAGTGAAAAGAGCTCTTGTCCTGACCTTCATAACGCTTCTTTTGGCGAATCATGTACCTGCACAGCTTTATCGATATTTAGATATCCGAGATGGCTTGAGCAGTCGACGGGTATTATCCATTGAGAAGGACAAGAAAGGATACATTTGGCTCCTTACCCACGAAGGTGTAGACAAATACAACGGAAAAGAATACGTACACTACCCTTTAACTGACGGTGAAAAAAAGTTCCAGCAATTCCCTAATTTGAATAAGCTAGGCCAAGATTCCCAAGGAGGGATTTGGGTATTGGGCAAAAACGGATATTTCTTCAGATACAATCCCGCACAAGACAAATATGACGTAAAACTAAACTTCTTGGAAAAAACTCAAAGCAAGAAGCGACTTCCGTTGACCATGACGTATCTCGATAGTGAAGATAACTTATGGATGGCTACCAAAACCAAACAATACATCTACCGGATACAAACCGAAGAATTCATCGAGTTGGAAAGTCCCATCCAGGAAGAAATCACCTTCATGACTCAAACGAAGGAAAACACCTTTTTTCTGGGAACCAACCATAACGTATATCAAGCCACCCTGCAAGGGAAACAACTATCCGTAAAGACTGACCCGTTGCTGGAAAACTTCCATATCATCCATCATCTTTATTTCCATGAGCCTACCGAACAGTTGATTATCGGTACACTGATGGATGGTTTTTATCTTTATAGTCCTAAAAAACAAACGTTGGAAGCACTCGGGAATATGACGGATGTAAACATCAACAAGGTGGCTCCTGTCCCTGACTCGAAAACAGAAGTGCTACTGGCTACCGACGGCAACGGCATTTTCCGACTGAACCTAGCCAACAAATCATTGGAGCCTTATCTTTCGGTAAACCATCATTACTCCAACAAGATGAATGGTGACATCATCAAGGATATCTATATCGACGACGAAAAACGAATTTGGATGGCAGTCTTCCCGGTGGGTGTCACCGTGTTTTCCGACAAATATCCGGAATATGAATGGCTGAAGCACTCCCCCGACAATCCGAATTCGCTTATCAATAATCAGGTAACTTATTTGCTACAAGACTCGGACGGCGACATTTGGGCAGCTACCGGAAACGGAGTATGCTGTTATAACATCCGTACTCAGAAATGGACCAGTATACTTTCCAGTTACCAACAAGACAAGCACGAACAGAATCACGTATTCATCTCCTTGTGCGAATCAACTCCCGGTACCATTTTGGTAGGCGGATACATGGCAGGGATGTACCGCATCAACAAAAAAGACATGAAACCCCAATACTTCTCACCCCAAGGAGAAGGATATACGCAAATCCGTCCGGACAAATACATCCGAAGCATCTATCGGGATGAAGAAGGCAATGTATGGGCTGGTGGATACTACAACTTTAAACGAATCGATCCACACACCGGAGAAATGAACCATTACACCACCGAATACCCCATCACATTCATCACTTCCAAGAATAAGGATGAACTGTGGTTGGGTACCATCAACGGATTGTATAAATTCAACAAGAAGCAGAAAAAAATTCAACAAGCAAACCTGAATTCCGATATAGGAACCATCAACACCATCTATCAGGATGGAGACCAAACAACCTATATCGGTACCAACGGGAATGGGCTATGGGTGTATAATAACCAGACTGAAGATTTAAAGAACTTCCACACAGCCAACTCTGCCTTGATATGCAACAACATTTATTGTATTCTGCCTGGAAGTAACCCGAACGAATTGATAATCAGCACAGAAAACGAGCTGGTATGTTACGATATCGACGAAAGGTTATTCTTGAACTGGACTCAGGAACAAGGACTGTTGTCGGCCAAGTTCAATACGGCAGCCGGTATACATACACGGGGAGGAGTCTTCGCCTTTGGTAGCGGTGAAGGGATGATTATCATCAAGGACTCTATCAATTTGCCTCGCCTGTTCCAGTCGAAAATGGTGTTTACCGGCTTCAATATCCACTACCAGAAAATATTGCCCGGTGATGAAAATTCCCCGTTGAAACAATCCATTGACGAAACTCAGGAAATTGTCTTGTCACACGATCAAAACATCTTTTCACTGAATGTGTCCTCCATCAATTACGATTGCCCTTCACGCATACTTTATTCTTGGCAACTAGAAGGGTTTTACGATGTATGGACAACCCCAAGCGATGCCCCCCTAATCAGATATACCAACATCAACCCCGGCACCTATACGTTAAAGGTTCGTTCTATCCTGTTGGATGATGGACATACACTGGAAGAACGAGCATTAAAGATTATCATCAAGCCGCCATTCAGCCAAACGATATGGGCCTGGATGATCTATATCAGTATCGTAATCTTGATCATCTTTGCCGTCATCCGTTACCTCTGGTTGAAGAAAGACAGTGATATTTCGAAAGAAAAGATTCAGTTCTTTATCAACACCGCTCATGACATCCGAACTCCGTTGACCTTGATTAAAGCACCATTGAGTGAAATAAACAAGAACGAAACACTTTCCGAGCAAGGCAAGGCCAACCTTGACATGGCTATTCACAGCACAGACAAGCTCTCGGAATTGGCAACCAAACTGATTGATTTCCAAAAGGAAGAGCTTTACACATCGGATGTAAACGTAACCCGTAGCGAAATCAACGACTACCTAAGCAACTTCCTGCAGCAGTTTGAAATGTATGCCAAGCGTAAAAACATTCAGTTTGAATTCGTTGGGACAGAGCAACCCCTACATGCTTGGATCGACCAGAATAAAATCGATTCCATAGTACACAATCTGGTAAGCAATGCCCTGAAGTATACACCGGAAGGTGGCAAGGTGCAGGTACTTCTAAAAAACACTGATACGCATTGGTTATTGTGGATAACCGATACGGGAATAGGCATTTCCAGCAAGGACCAAAAGAAAATGTTCAAGCACTTGTTCCGTGGAGACAATGCTGTCAACCTACAGATAACAGGAAGCGGAATCGGAATGCTACAGACTTACAAGTTGGTCGTGCGGCACCAAGGAAAGATAACAGTCAATAGTAAAGAAAACGAAGGAACAACCTTCCAACTGAGCTTCCCAATCAACCATAGCCGATTCAAACATCATGAAGAAATTCACGAAAAAGATGGTTGGAAGATTCCGATGCAGGAAGAAGAGTGGGAAATCCCTCAAGGAGCCGAACAAGATCCACTTCCGGTAACCGATTCCGCCAACAAAACCATCATGCTGGTAGAGGACAACATCGACTTGAGACGTTTCTTGCGACAATGCTTATCGAAAACATATCAAATCATGGAAGCAAACAATGGTCAGGAAGCACTCAACCAGATAGCCAAGCGGCAACCCGATTTGGTACTTTCGGATGTCATGATGCCAATCATGCGAGGAGATGACATGTGCAGAATTTTGAAAGAAAATGTGGAAACCTGTCACATCCCCATCATCTTGTTGACTGCCCTAAATGACCGTTTAAGCATCATTCATGGATTGGAAATCAAAGCGGACAACTACATTGTAAAGCCTTTCGACATTGATATTCTGAAGGCCAACATCGACAGCATTTTGGCCAACAAGGAATTTATCAAACAACGCTTTGCCCAATTGAATTACCACACCGATGACCTTCCTCCAGAAATACAGGAAATACCGGGATTGGACTTAGACCAAGAATTCCTGACGAAGACAACGGCACTTGTCAAGCAAAACTTGGGCAAGGATTTCAATGTGGACGATCTCTGCATGGAAATGGGAATGAGCCGAAGCAGTTTCTACAACAAGATAAAAGCTCTGACCAACTGTTCACCTAGCGAATTTGTACGCCAAATACGTATGAAAGAAGCCACCATTTTGTTGAAGAGCCAGCGATACACCATTGCCGAAGTCTCAGACCTATTGGGATACGGCGATCCGAAATATTTTACAGACATCTTTAAGAAGCACTACGGAATGACTCCAAGTGCCTACATGAAACAAGAAAAGAAATGAATTTCTACCTTACCGCATTCAGTACATTTTTTAAAATAGGATTATTCACTATTGGTGGAGGATACGCCATGGTTCCACTGATAGAAGAAGAAATAGTCAAGAAAAAAAAGTGGCTCAATCAGGAAGATTTTATCGACCTACTGGCCATCTCACAATCTGTGCCGGGAGTGTTTGCCGTAAACTTCTCCATCTTCATCGGCTATAAGTTAAAACGCTTTCCGGGTGCATTGGCCTTGGCATTGGGAGCCATCCTCCCCTCGTTCCTTATCATCCTGGCCATCGCCCTGTTCTTCCATCAGTTCAAAGAATACGAAGCAGTAGAGAATATATTCAAGGGTATTCGTCCGGCAGTAGTAGCCTTGATTGCGGCCCCTACTTTCAGCATGGCCAAGTCGGCAAAGATTAATCGATACAATGTATGGATTCCTGTCGTATCTGCTCTACTCATCTGGCTGGTGGGAGTATCACCGGTGTATATTATTGTACTTGCCGGATTAGGCGGATTCATCTATGGAAAACTCATAACTCATAACTCATAACTCAAAACTCCCTCATGCTATACTTAGAACTTTTCCTTACCTTCTTTCAAATAGGCCTCTTCGGATTTGGAGGAGGCTATGCCATGCTTTCCATGATTCAAGGCGAAGTGGTTACCGGACATGAATGGATTTCATCCAGTGAGTTTACGGATATTGTAGCCATCAGCCAAATGACACCAGGACCTATTGGCATCAACTCGGCTACCTATGTAGGATATACCGCAGCCATCAATGCCGGATATAGTCATGCATGGGGAATTCTAGGTTCGATAACTGCTACTTTTGCAGTTGTTCTACCCTCCTTTATCCTGATGATAGCCATCAGCCGTTTTTTCCTGAAGTATCAAAAACATCCTGCAGTAGAAGCGGTATTCAAAGGGCTCCGCCCTGCCGTTGTCGGATTATTGGCTGCAGCCGCCTTGCTCCTCATGACCTCCGAGAACTTTGGGGACTGGCACACAGACCGCTATCAGTTCCTCATCAGTGTCATCATTTTCCTCGTAGCCTTTATCGGTACAAGGAAGTTCAAGGTCAGCCCTATCCTGATGATTGTGCTTTGCGGAGTTGCCGGCTGGCTGCTGTATTAATCAATAGGCCGGATAGCGTTCGTCACTGATAGGCTTTACCGCCATACATTCCATTTCGACCAGCCAGCCCGGTCGACAAACAGGAGCTTGGAGGAACACTTTCGGTATATTGGGGAAACGTACCTCAAACATATCTTTAACAACCGTATAGTCTGCTATATCCCGAAGATATACCAACAGATGGGCTACATGGTCGAAAGTACAATCTGCTTCATTCAACAACGTTTCTACATTCTCCCACATGCGAGCAGTTTGTTTACGGATGTCACCCGGATACATGATTTCTCCTTTATTGTTGATACTTGCCGTACCCGAGATGAATACTTGCCGACGGTCACCATAATCGACATACGTACCCCGTTCAAAACTTACTCCATATTCATAGGTCGGATTCAAATGGGTCGGAGCATACAAATAATGCACTTGTTCCTGACGAATACCGTCTACGGCATAAGCATCCATTTGTACCAAAACCTTCGGATTGGAATGGCGACCGGCAATACCCGTACTAGCGATGAAATGCGTCTTGTCTGTAAGGTTCTGCGTTACAAATACTTCGTTTCTGGCTTTCACCACTCCGGCATAATTCACATCCACGTTCTGTACAAAGATCCAGGTACGGATACAATTCTGTGCCAGGTTACAACCGTTTTCCAGCAACTGCATCACGTAGTCGTTGAAGATGATACGCATCTGATATTCCGAGTTCGCTGCTTGGTTGCAGGCTCCTGCCATCCACAAATGACGATAAGCCCCATGTTGCACTTCATAAATACCATTCTTCAACGTCTTTGTCTGCACTCCCTTTTGCAGGTAAACCCACATGGCCACCTTGGTACCATCCAATGGAGCCTGTTCGATAATGGACAAAGCACAATCCGAACATTCGGCATGAAGAGCTTGCAGATAATTAGCCTGATTGGCCGCATCACTCACAAAGAATCGTTTGAATACCGCTACAGCCCCTTTCAGTTCCCCTACAATCAGGCAATCATAAGCTTTCAGTAAGCAGTCCACCTGCTCGGCATAAGTTAATCGAGGATTGGTTACACGAAGGATAGCATGATATTCCGAGACCCCTTCCTGCACCTCATATCTAAATATTTCCGTTGAAATCTGTTCCATAATCTCTTAAAGCTTCACCTTTTTCTTGGCCGGTTTGGACTCATTGTGCAAACGGTCCAAAGCAGTCACCACATATTGGTATTTCACCTTACCGTTTTCGTAAGGCAACTTGAAAAATGTATCACGAGTAATGCCCACGATGTGACTTGGATCGTTCAAGTCAATCGGTTCCTTATTTTCAAATCGGTAAACCACATACTGAATGGCCTTGTCCATTTCGTTCTTTGCCTTCGGAGCGGTCCAGAAAAGAACCGGTCCCTGATAGGTCCACACCTGTTTCAACTTCTTTACCTTACCAGGAGCCTTGTCGTCCATGAAAGGTGAAGTAGGAATCAAGGCCGGGTAACGATGGTAATCCTTTTCCAACAACGTACAATAATTTCCCGGATTCTCTACCACAGCTGCTGCATACCATTGGCAACTACCTTCAACGGTAGGCAACGAACGTTGCAATTTCATCTTGGCCGGCAACTGATGTTGCAAACGATTCTGGGCATCCACGTTTTTCACGGTACGCATCACATCCTGACCAATGAAGAGCGGACGAGCCGATGCATGCTTGGCCCACCAGCGTATCAAGGTATCATAGTCGGCAGCCTTGTGTCCGATTTCCCAATAAATCTGTGGAATGTTGTAATCCACCCAACCATTGTTTACCCACAACAACACATCGGCATACAGGTCATCGTAATTCTGCAACCCGTTGGTGTTGCTTCCGTTCGGGTCGCTCTTCTTGTTTCGATAAATGCCGAACGGCGATACCCCAAACTTCACCCAAGGCTTGCAGGCACGCACGGTCTGCTGAATCTCCTTAATCAACACGTTCACATTATCCCGACGCCAATCGGCCTTGTTGGCATAGCCACGACCATATTGTGCAAAACTTACATTGTCCGGGAAATCCTCACCCGGATTGGGATACGGATAGAAATAGTCGTCCATGTGGATGGCATCCACATCATATCGGCTCACGATATCCTGTACAATCTTACAGATATACTTGCGGTTTTCGGGCAATCCCGGATCGAAGTAAAGCTGTCCACCATAGTTCACGAACAATTTCGGGTTCTTGTTGTAAGGATGGATGGGCGACAAGGCAGCTGCACTTTTCGTCTTGGCCCGGTAGGGATTGATCCAGGCATGCAGTTCCATGTTACGCTTGTGACACTCGTCTATCATCCATTGCAATGGATCCCATTGGGGAGACTTACCTTGTACGCCTGTCAAGAAACGGCTCCATGGTTCATAACTGGACTTGTAAAGGGCATCCGCCTCGGCCCGCACTTGGAAGATGATGGCATTGATACCCGCCTTTTGCAACACATCCAACTGCGATATCAGCATCTGTTGCATTCTATCGGCTGACATACCTTGGAACTGTCCGTTTACACATTGTATCCAAGCACCACGGAATTCACGTTTAGGGGGCTGGCTTTGAGCCATTGCTACGGCATTGAACAATACCGCTAGGCATAAAGTTATAAGTGTCTTTACTTTCATTTTTTAGAGATTCTTTTTTTAATTGCTTGCAAAGATAATGCAAACCGAGAGCAGAAACAAATTTATTTGATTATGCCAAGTGCTGCTTATCTTTACGATTTTTGCAAAGATAAAAAAAGTAAATGTTATCTTTGCATATTCAACCAATTCATTTTGACAATGAGCGACAGTAAATATATCTCCATCCGTGGAGCCAAGGTCAACAACCTGAAGAATATCAATGTGGACATTCCCCGCAACAAGCTGGTAGTCGTTACCGGCCTGTCAGGATCGGGCAAGTCATCGCTAGCTTTCGACACCCTCTATGCAGAAGGGCAACGCCGTTATGTGGAAAGCTTGTCATCCTATGCCCGCCAGTTCCTAGGCCGTATGAGCAAGCCGGAATGTGACTTCATCAAAGGCATTCCTCCAGCCATTGCCATCGAGCAAAAGGTATCCAGCCGCAATCCTCGCTCCACCGTTGGCACCTCGACCGAGATTTACGAATACTTGCGTCTGCTCTTTGCCCGCGTCGGAAAGACCTATTCTCCGATTAGCGGTCAGGAAGTAAAGAAACACAGTGCCGAAGACATTGTGCAATGCATGCTCTCCTTTCCGGAAGGAACCAAATTTACCGTGCTTTCTCCATTGAAACCTCGTGAAGGCCGTTCGTTGATGGAACAACTCGACATCGACTTGAAACAAGGCTTTACCCGTGTTGAAGTGAATCGGGAGATTATCCGCATCGAAGATTTCCTGATGCAATTGCAACAGGCCGGCGATGCCCAAAAGAAATACAACATCAACCTGTTGGTGGACCGTATGACGGCCGACAACCAGCCTTCCACCGCCAGCCGATTGACTGACTCTGCCGAAACCGCTATGTACGAAGGCGACGGCACTTGCATACTCCGTTTCTATTTGTCCGACGGAAGTACACAATTGTTTACTTTCAGTACCCAGTTCGAGGCCGACGGCATCATGTTCGAAGAGCCCAGCGACCAGATGTTCTCCTTCAACTCTCCGATAGGGGCTTGTCCTACTTGCGAAGGCTTCGGACGAATCATCGGTATCGACGAACACTTGGTCATCCCCAATCGTGCCTTGTCTGTATACGATGGTGCCGTGGTGTGTTGGCGTGGCGAAAAGATGAGCGAATGGCTCAAGGAATTTATCCACGAGGCTCCGGCACACAACTTCCCCATCTTTACTCCTTATTACGAACTGACTCAAGAGCAGAAGGACTATCTGTGGCACGGGCCACGGGAAAAGGCTTGCATCGACTCTTTCTTCAAGATGCTCGAAGAGAACCAATACAAAATTCAATACCGTGTCATGTTAGCTCGCTATCGGGGCAAGACTCTCTGCCCGACTTGCCACGGCACCCGCTTGAAGAAAGAAGCAAGCTACGTGAAAGTCTGCGGACATTCCATCTCGGAATTAGTGGATATGCCCATCTACGACTTGCGTGAATTCTTCCGCACCTTGCAATTGAACGAACACGATGCCGCCATCGCCAAGCGGATTCTGACCGAGATAAACAACCGCATCCAGTTCTTGATGGATGTAGGATTGGGTTACCTCACCTTGAACCGCCTCAGCAACTCCCTCTCGGGGGGTGAAAGCCAACGCATCAACCTGGCCACTTCGTTAGGAAGCAGTCTGGTAGGTTCCTTATATATTTTGGATGAGCCTAGCATCGGTCTGCATAGCCGCGACACCGAACGCCTTATCAAGGTACTACGCCAGTTACAGGAATTGGGGAATACAGTGGTCGTTGTAGAACATGATGAAGAAATCATCCGCTCGGCCGACTATATCATCGACATCGGTCCGAAAGCCGGACGTCTGGGAGGTGAAATCGTTTACCAAGGCGACATGAAAGACCTCCAACCGGGAAGCAACAGCTATACGGTACGCTACCTGTTGGGCGAGGAACAGATAGATCTGCCTTCGGCCTACCGCCCTTGGAACAATTACATCGAAATCAAGGGAGCTCGCGAAAACAACTTGAAGGGCATCGATGTCCGTTTCCCGCTCAATGTCATGACGGTCGTTACTGGTGTCAGCGGTTCGGGAAAGAGTACATTGGTACGCGATGTGTTTTACAAGGCACTCAAACGGGAATATAGCGAAAGTAGCGAACGCCCCGGCGAGCATCTCTCCCTGGAAGGCGACATCAAGCTGGTGAAGGATATCGAGTTTGTCGATCAAAACCCCATCGGAAAGTCCTCGCGAAGCAATCCGGTGACTTACGTCAAGGCATACGACGAAATCCGCAAGCTCTACGCCGAACAGCCTTTGGCCAAACAGCTGGGCTTCTCGGCCGGATACTTCTCGTTCAACACCGAAGGAGGCCGTTGCGAAGAATGTAAGGGCGAAGGTACGGTTACGGTCGAAATGCAGTTCATGGCCGACCTGGTACTGGAGTGCGAATCGTGTCACGGCAAGCGTTTCAAGAGCGACACACTGGAAGTGAAATTCCAAGGGCAAAACATTCACGACATTCTGGAGATGACCGTGAACCAAGCCATCGAATTCTTTACCGAACACAAGCAGACCAAGATTGTCAAGCGACTGCTTCCGTTGCAACAAGTAGGTTTGGGCTACATCAAGTTGGGACAATCCTCCTCCACCCTCTCGGGCGGTGAGAACCAACGTGTCAAGCTGGCTTATTTCCTCAGCATCGAAAAGGCGGAGCCTACCATTTTTGTCTTCGACGAACCTACCACCGGCCTTCATTTCCACGACATCAAGAAGCTGCTCGAAGCTTTCGATGCCCTCATCAGCCGAGGTCATACCATTGTCATCATCGAGCACAACCTGGATGTCATCAAGTGTGCCGACCACGTCATCGACCTGGGACCTGAGGGTGGCGAAAAGGGAGGTAATTTGGTAGCGTGCGGCACCCCCAAAGAACTCGCCGAAAATCCTTCCTCCTACACCGGACAATTCTTGAAGGAAAAGCTATAAGAACGTCAAATCCTCTATCAGCGTGTCATTCTGAGCATCGTTCAGAATGACACACCCTACCTATTTATCTCCCTATTACAATCATCGGATTATCATCTTCCTTCAAATTACATCGATCCAATTCGGCCTCATCCATCAAGGCCGGATTAAGCACAAACACATACTCGCCACGATCGGTGATGTGCTCGGGGAAAAGAGAAATGCCTCCATCCATATCGTTTGTAAGCCCTCCTTTCAACACCCCACCTTCGCCCGTCTTCTTGTCGTACAATAATTGATATGTCTTTTCCTGATACGCCACGGTATAATAAATGTGGTTGGCATCTTCCACGATATTGTTCACAAAATATTTATCCAACATTTTCTGATACAACATGTCCGGGTGTTCCCTCAATTCAATCTGTGGCAAATTGGACGATTGGAAAACAAAGACCGGAGTAAGCGTATCCGTTACGACAAATACCGTATCGTTGGTTGCATCCTTAAAATAAGTACGGCCATTCATGCGGTAGAAGATTTCATCGTTATGTATAATCGTCATGGCATTGCTCATCAATTTGAATTTCCAGGAATTTGGAATGGAATCAACACATTGATAATGATTGTAAACCCACATTTTGAGCGGATGCTGCCCGTCAAAATTAAAGGCAGTGATCACAAAAGAATCATCTTCCGTATAAGCCACCGATTTGATGGGACCCATCACCGGAAAGCGTTTTCTTTCCTTCGTGTAAATGTTGTAAGTGGACATCTTTTTATCCCATTCATTCAAGAACAGATAACCCGCCTTTTCATTCGCCACCATGCCTCTACCTACCAAGGTACTTGCATATCCTCCCGGTTCGTTTCCGCGGTGCAAAACTTCTTGTTTGAATTTCCCGGTTTCACGATCAAACAATAGTATCTTCCGATTTTCAATAACAGCAATGTCCTTATCGAACAAAGCAACCTCAAAGTTCCTACCCACCAAGCTATTGGAATCCGTTTCCAAAGCAACATAATCCAGTTTCTTTACCACATCCGACAACTTCTTGGACAAAGTGGAATTCATGGCTTGATCTACATCCACACGAATCATTTCCTCCTGCTCATTGCAAGCCAAAAACAAGAGTGCACCTAGCACCAAAGACAACATTTTCTTCATCATTTCAAGGATATTTTTGATTTATTTTCGGGCAAAACTAAAAAATCTAATTCAATAAAACAATACAATTCACATTATATAACTAAATTATTTAGTCTAACGCCTATAAAAAGTCGTTTGCCTTAAGAAGGCAAGCCGTATGCCTATAGATTCAAGATGAAGACCTTCACTTGCTCACCATCGGCATACCTCGTTACTTTCCGGCAAGCGGAAACAAGCAAAGAGCACCCCGATTTTCCAGTTTTTAGCCGTATAAAAAATCGAAAAATCGTCTATCTCGGTAGACTTGAAGAACTAGTCGGATGTTCAAGAAGAATTAGCTCGAATATGAAGACAAATAACCTTTTCCACATAATGTGGAAAAGCTGTTCCACATAATGTGGATTAACTGTTCCATATAATGTGGAAAACTTATTCCACAGCTTGTGGAACAGCTATAAAAACAGGAAGTTTCGGTTAGTTGTTGAAGAACACAAGGCTAATCTGCCTTGAACATCGGAATAATTTGTATATTTGTCCGAACGAAAACATTTATTTATTCACTCTTTCTTAAAAAGACAAAACGATGGCAGCAAAATACGACTTTTTTCCGACACCCCAACCCAAGGACAAACAGCCCGAAGAAAAATATCATGCCCGACTGGTAGTAGAGCGTACGTTAACCAACAAAGACATTGCGGAAGAAATTTCCAAGCGTAGCACCATTCGGAAGGCCGAAGCGATGGCCGTACTCGACGAGATGGCCGACTTCTTCTTGCAAAAGCTTGGCGAAGGCTATGCCATCAAGCTGAACGGGGTAGGCACCTTCCGCATCCATGCCAAATCGCCATCCGTCCGTTCGAAGAAAGAAGTGCGTGCCGAAAGCATCAAGTTTGGTGGTGTGGTATTTCGTGCAGAGAAGAAACTCACCAAGCGATTGGGAGCCACCAAGTTTCAGAAAGTAACCTATTCGAGCACTTCGACCGACATTAGCGAGATTGAGATAGACGATCGTTTGATGGAATATTTCAAGGACCACACCTTCATCACCACCAAAGAATTGCAGATACTTTGCGGACTTAGTAAACATACCGCACTCCGTCGATTGAAAGAGCGGGTGGAAGTTGGTAAATTAACTCATCCCGGCTCCTTACGCTCCGCCTTCTACTTCCCCGTCCCCGGAAATTATGGGGTGAGCGTAGTGCGAGACTGATCGATTCCGTCGGCACGCGGAAGTTCACTCCAAGTCCCTCATTTTCAAAAAGTATACCGTTCGTGACAAAGTGAAGGTGGGGTAAACTTCTTTGCTATAGGGCCAAGGTTCTCCCGTGTAGCAATATTTTTCCGCTGTTTATTTTTAATTTTACAAGATATTAGTTAGTTTTGCATTGTTCCTTTACGGAACAGACATATAAAAAAGGCGTTTACTACGCTTTGGTTTTGACGATCTGAAAACCTAGGAAATTTTCAAAATGCAAGTCAGAAACAAAGCAACGGTAGATGCCCCGTGGGTGTGCTATATACATACCCGCACTATCCTTGATAGCCATTGGTGTATCCGTACACCAATGGAACTATCAGTGTAGGCGGATTGTTATACGTACCGACGTGGGGCTTCTGCGTTGCTCGCTTCGACTTGCAAGGCAGTCCTAGGGCCTCAGATCGTGGAGCGAGCATAGTGCAGGGCTTCACGTCGTTTTTTTATGTCCCTATTAAAACATCTTTGATTTACACTAAACGGTTACCG
>JAFQNW010000082.1 GCA_017420875.1 Bacteroidaceae bacterium | reverse complement strand
TACTCCAGGTTCTGCACGCCGTATGTGGTGTTCCCGGTCAGCACAAAGCACTTCTTCCGGGGGTTGGCAGGGCCTTGGGTGTGCATCCGGTCTTGCGACAAAGGGCTTTCGTACTTCTTCCAGTCCTCCACATCGTATTGCAGAAGCACCTGATAGTCGTTGTCCATGCGAGTGGTGTCGCCATAGATGCCATAAGCTACGGTGAGATATTCCTTGCCATCCGTGTGCCCCAGCTCGGGACCGAAGGTCACTCCGTCTATACCACTACATCCTGACCGATGCTCCAGCACTTTTCCGTCCACCGCTACCTGTGCCTGAAAATCCTCGAGCACGGTAGGCAGATACACGGTCTTCATTACTCCGTCCTTCTCGGCATCCATGCCCATGCGATTGATTTTGTCTCCGTCGAAGATGGCGATGTAGAACCCGTTTTGAAGTGTCCGTGAGCTGTTCTCCATCTGCAGAATACCCTTCCCGATGGCATCGTTCTTGTACTCCAGCGAGCCGTATACCCGTCCGTCGGCCTCGCGGAAATCCAGGTCACCCAGGTGTCCCAACAAGCCCGTCACGGTGCCCAGGATGTTCCCCTGCAAGTCGGTCTTCACCAGCATGGTGGTGTACGAGCAATAAACAACTTCCTTCGTCCGGTCGATGGCTACTCCCTGAATGTGTCCTGCCTTGAAGGGTCCTGTCAGGATTTCGGTCGGCAGGTTTTCGGGGATGCGAGGGTTCTGAGCTTCGAGCATGTAGCTATGCCCCAGCATGAGCAGGCACACGAGGACCGGAAGGATATGTCTATTCATAATGATATTCGTTTGGGGATGGTTTTGTACCAAGATTCTTTTGAGCAAATGTAGCAAATCTTTTCCAATTATGCTATTTTTGTTGCCAAATGCTGAACTTATGAACTACGAAAACCAACCGGTGAGAAGACAAGACCGTCTTCTGGAAGAGAAAGAAGCCCTACACTTGTTGCAACAGGGCGAGTATGGCGTGTTGTCTATGGTGAAGGACGAGGGACACTCAGCCTATGGTATCCCCCTTAACTATGTGTGGGACGGGCAATCGGCCATCTACCTGCATGGTGCCCCCGAGGGCGAAAAGCTGCGTTGCATCCGGGCGTTCCCCGAGGTGTCTTTCTGTGTGGTAGGCACTACAAAGGTCATCCCCAACCAGTTTACTACGGCCTTCGAAAGCATTGTCCTCACTTGCTCGGCTCGTGTGGGTCTGCCCGACGAGGAGCGGATGCATGCCCTGAAGCTCCTGCTCGAGAAGTACTCTCCGCAAGATGTGGAGGTGGGTCTTGCCATGGCCCGCAAGTCCTTTGCCCGGACAGAAATCATCCGCCTGGACATCCGCAAGTGGAGCGGGAAGTGCAAGCGGATGGCATAATCGTTTCGGAGCTAAAAGAGCTTCCGGTTACTTGATGACCCAAGCTTCGGTGCTAGGGAAATGCATGCCATACAGGCTCAACCCTTGAGTCTTGGCTAGCTCCAGCACCTTTTTTCTTGATTCGATGGCCTGCTCGGGATTCATGTCGTAGCGGGCACAATACTCCGGATGAACCTGCTGGAGAGCTACCCCGTGCATGATGTCGCCCACAATCAGCTGCTTGTCCAACTGGTAGATGGTGTGTCCGGGTGTATGTCCATGAGCCGGCAGAGCCTTGATGTCGCAAGGAAGTGCATCGGTGTAAGTAAACGCCACGAGGCTACCCTCGTAAGCCTTCACCAGGGTGGCTACGTTTTGCGGGGCACCCCCTTCGCGGTTGGTCCAAGCCTCCAGTTCGGTGGCCGGGATGTAAAGTTTCGCTTGGGAGAACACCCGTTGTCCGTCCTTCACCAATCCGCCGATGTGATCGCCATGCAGGTGTGTGATGAAGATATAATCCACCGCTTCGGGCTTCACTCCTGCTTCAGCCAGCTTGCCCATCAGTTGCGAGTCCTTGTTTCCGTTTCCGGCATCAAACAAGATGTTCTTCCCTGCCCTGTTCACGAGCATCACCGATACCGAAGCCGGTACCCCTTGTGCAATGCCCAGTTCGCTCACAATCGCTTCGGGCACCTCGCCAAAGAGGTCGAGCGGCATGGTGCGGGGTTTCGCATTGTCAAAAATCACTTTCACCTGAGTGCCGTTTTCAGGAGCCTGCTTGCTGGCCGGTTGGCTGCATGCAGCGAGCAGAGCCATGCCTGCCATAACGATGGATAAGAACCTTGTTTTCATACGCCTGTCTCTTTTTTATAAGTGTTACTTGATTCCTCTAGCCTTGTAGATACGCTCCTTGGCGTTGTTTATCTGCTGGAATTTCTCCTCGGCAGCCTTCTTCACATCCTCGCCCAGGGTGGCCACCTTGTCGGGATGATGTTTCAAGGCCAACTTTCGATAAGCCGCCTTCACCTCGTCGTCCGTAGCGGTAGGTTCGATTTCGAGCACCTTGTAGGCTTCTTCCAGTGTGTCTCCGCCCAGGTTGAGCATCGATTCCACCTCCTTGGCCGAGAGACCCATGGCCTGTGCCACCTCCTTCAGAGCCTCGATTTCGGCCTGACAGATGCTACCGTCGCTTTTCGCAATTTGAGCCAGGAAGTTCAGCAATTGCAGACGCTCCTCGTAGCCCATGTTGTTGCGGATTTGCACGCCACATTCGTAGATGGTGTTCTTGAAGGCCGAAGGGTTGGTGGCATCCATCTTCTTGCGTTGTTCAAAGAGGTTCAGCAAGATTTGGTTCCCCTCGCTGACGGCCTGCTCGCCGAAGTTCATCCGCAAGAACCGGCGTACGAACTCCATTTCGCTGTGCATCACCTTCCCGTCGGCCTTGATGATGTAGGATGCCATCACCAGCAACGAGAACAAGAAGCTGTTCCGCTGGCCATACCTTGGCTGATTGTATTCGGGTCTGTATGATTGCGAGTTACTATCGTCGTTATTTTCAAACATCGAGCCGATGGCATAACCTGCCAAAGCTCCCAGCGGACCTGCGGCCATGAAGCCCACAATACCGCCTATCCATTTACCTATTCCCATATTTCTTTGTTTTGTTTTTGCAAACATACATAAAATTATTCAGATTTTGTGTAAGTTTGCGTAGACTTTAGTAATCTTATGGAACAGAACAAGAAGAATGTAGCATTGGTTTTGTCCAGCGGAGGTCCCCGCGGATTTGCCTACATCGGAGCCATCGAGGCCCTGCATCAGCATGGTTATACCATCACCTCGGTGGCCGGTACCTCCATGGGCTCGCTGGTGGGTGGCATCTATGCTGCCGGCAAGCTGGCCGAGTTCAAGGAATGGCTTTACTCCCTCGACGCGTGGGAAGTGTTTTCGCTCATGGACCTCTCCATCGGCAAGAACCATTTTGTGAAGGGCGAGAAAGTCATCGAAGCCATGATGCAGATTGTGCCCAACGTGAACATCGAGGACCTGCCCATCCCTTACCGGGCCGTGGCTACCGACCTCTACACGGGTCGCGAGGTAGTGTTCGACCGCGGACCCCTCTTCTCGGCCATCCGGGCCTCCATCTCCATCCCTTCCCTGTTCCGCCCCGTGCGTTATGGGCTCACCACCCTGATAGACGGAGCCATTGCCAACTGCCTTCCGCTGAACCGCGTGCCCCGCACCGAAGGCGATATGCTGGTGGCCTTCGATGTGAACGATGTCGACGAGGCCGAAATCAGCCACCTGCTGCACCAGGAACACGAGGCCCGATTGGTGGACGAACGTTTTGAGCAAGAAGTGCACGAAGAGCTGCTCGATGTGTTGCACGACTTCAAGAACGACACCGACATGAGCTTCCTGAAGCGACTCAAGCATGCCGGAAGCCGTAGCATGGCCTTGCTGAAGGATGTGCTGAACTACCGCAAGGCCTTCCACGAAGACGATTCGCTCGAAGTGGGCGAAAACTACTACGACCTGCTCGACCGCACCTTCAGTCTGATGAACCACCGAAACACCGAGCTGATGCTCGAGCTTTGTCGGCCCGACGTTCTGGTGAAGATGCCCTTCGATAGCTATGGCGACATCAGCGACTATGCCAAGGCCCGCGAGATTTCGGACCGTGGCCACCAACTGATGTGCGAGGCTCTGTCCAACTACGAATTACCCAGGATACAGAACAGCGATGACGCCCTAAAATAGGGCGTCATCCTTATTGTTTTTACAACCAATTCTTTTTTCTGCTGACTGTTTACTGTTTACTTGTTTACGCAGTTTGTTAGCACCCTGATTACCTCCACATCGCCGGGCTACACCTCATAAATCAAAATTCTGTCTTTATAAACAGTTTCTGATGCAAATGGCAAAAGACATCCTTCTTCCACCAAATCCACCTTCTTGTTCAAGATTTTTTTCAATGAATTTATCATGCGTGAAATAGTCATCAACGAAATTTCATCCGAGTCTGTATACTCCACCAAAATATCCACATCACTATCAGGCCCTTCTTCTCCACGAGAATAAGAACCGAATAGCCAAGCTTTTTTTACGGCTGATTAGCGAAAAAAGCCTGAATCTTAGGAATCATTTGTTGAGCATTTTCTAGAGCCATATTCCAGCATTTAGATGATTGATTTACAAATAAACAATTTTTTTCCCTAATATCCTAATCTCGAGTCTTTTTTCACACTCTTTTCATCCTTGGTAAATACATGATTGAAGCATCCTACAGATGCCGTCTTTTTCTTCTATCAAAAAACACCCTGCTGATACAGCAATCAGAACGATGAGTATAATAACAGCAAGTGATAATTTTTTATATGGCAATTATTTAATGGGCCTTAAATCAAGTATATATTCTCTAACAGCGTCTTTAAATTCTTGTGGAATCTTTCTGTCAAAATCGCCAACAATAACTTCATGTTTACGATAATCGATACCAAATGTGATATCATCGTTATCATTTAGGATAATATCAATTATTTGTTTGTAATTAGGTAAAACAGCAGGCCTATGTTTAATATATGGATATTTTTTCTTCACAGCATCGCTTACCTCAAAATATATTGTTGGAGATATATATTCGTTTTTTAATGGAATAAAATCTCTACTAATTGTTTGTTTTGTTATTTTGTTAGTTTGATGAAGAGTTGCTATTGAATCTTCATCTTCATTTTCGTTTGAATCATTAATAGCTTCTATCTCTTTTTTAGAATTTTCTGCATAACTTATATAATTTCGAAATTTAGGTGTAGATTTAATGATTATATCCATTCCTATACAATCGCCGTCTAATTCATTTAAAGATGAATGATTAAATGATAAATCAGTCATCGGATTAGCAGGTTCTATATATGTTACACCTTCCTCAAAATTATATAAACGGATATAGTCATTTTTAAATAAGGGCGGTGTACATATTTCTTTTATTTCTTGTTCTATATCATCGTTTGTAATATCCTCTGAGGAATATTTGTTAGGCAAACGTATTTCTATTATTCGATAACCTTTATCGATTTTTTTCTTAGAGACTGGATGAGTAAATAGAATTTCTACGCTTATATCTTTATCCTTATCATTTATATGTTTAATATAAAGATCAGATCTTCTGTCTAATATTATACCTGCTTCTTCCATAAGACACTCACCATATTCTAGTTTTAAATCTATAGATTTTGATGGTAGCGTAATGATATATTCAGGTGAATTATCATATATATCCTTAAATATTTTCTTCCCTAACTTATGGAAATAACTTTCTGGATTACATTCTGTTGTTTCTTTATGAGCGAAATGATGTACACGACGTTGTCCTTTTCTTGGAATCATTTTAGCACCACAAGACATACATTCGAATTCTGTATTACGAGGGAGTTCATCATCAACTCCAACCACTTCTCTTGTATTTTTTATATATGCTTTATTCCATCTAACCATATTCAATAAATTTTTTACTAAAATAGTTATAATTGTCTTAATAGGCAAGATTTTATTTGTTTAAAGCAAATAAAAGTAAAATAGAGAATTTCTGTTATAATATCTTGTGGTGTTAAACTTTGTTGAATACGCAATCAACAAGCTACTGTAGCCGTTCAGGAAAGTAATGACCTATTCACCATCCACATCGAAACAGGGACAGGCTTTTCGTGCACCGGGCAAGTCGCGATGCGGCGGTAGTCCTGATATTTGTTGCTGGTTAGTATGGCGTTATTCATTGGTTTAGTGACTAGCTACTAGTCACTAGACTAGCAACATGCCTGCACCCCGAAGGCGGTGGCGAGGGCAGTCAGCACCGTAAACCCATCACGTTAAACG
>JAFQNW010000081.1 GCA_017420875.1 Bacteroidaceae bacterium | reverse complement strand
GTTTAAAGAAATTCAGGTGGCTATAGCACAAGGGTTCCACCTCTTCCCATTCCGAACAGAGAAGTTAAGCCTTGTCACGCCGATGGTACTGCGTTTGTGGGAGAGTAGGTAGCTGCCGTTTTTACAGAGGCCTCCGATACAGATTTGTATCGGAGGCTTTTTTGCATTCTTTTTGACTCAGATTTATAATAAAATTGCTAATTGTATTTTAAACAATGAAATTTTATTTGTATCTTTGTCGCCCGAATTGTATAGTGTGTTGATTTTGGGAAAGCTTAGTAAATATAAGGTAGAACTGAAGAATATGCTTGCTGATGTTTGTGAATACAAATATCAGTTGGATAATCAGTTTTTTGAAGATTTGGATGCTCCCGAAGTCCAAAAAGGAAATGTGACAACCATTCTGAAGGTAAGAAAAACTTCTGGTATTTACCAATTGGATTTTCAAACTGAAGGTGTTGTGGTTGTTTCATGTGACCGTTGTTTGGATGATATGGAACAACCGATTGAAAGTACCGATCGCTTGAAGGTTAAATTGGGCGATGAATATACTGAGATTGACGATATTGTTGTAGTCCCAGAAGAAGATGGCTATATTAATGTGGCTTGGTTTATTTACGAATTTATTGCATTGAGCATCCCGATGAAACATGTGCATGCACCTGGCAAATGTAATAAGAGCATGGAAAGTAAACTAAACCGCCATTTGCGTGTTTCTGTAGATGAAGAAGATGAATTGTCGGAAACATCTTTTGAAACCGACGCTGATGATGAACCTCGGGAAATTGATCCGAGATGGAATGAATTAAAGAAAATATTAGATAATAATTAAAATTAGAAAAAATGGCACATCCTAAAAGAAGACAATCAAAAACGAGAACTGCTAAGAGAAGAACTCATGATAAGGCAGTTGCTCCTACTTTGGCTATCTGCCCTAACTGTGGCGAATGGCATGTTTACCACACAGTGTGTGGAGCTTGCGGTTATTACAGAGGTAAGTTGGCTATCGTAAAAGAAGCTGCTATTTAATAAGCGGCTTATAAACGCGTTTTACGTTTAAAAAATAAAGCCGGCGAGCTTCGGCTCTGTCGGCTATTTTTGTGGACTGTAAACTAAGATCAGGAATGATGGAAAAAATTAATGCAGTAATAACAGGAGTCGGGGGTTATGTGCCTGATTATGTCTTGACGAACGAAGAGCTCTCAAGAATGGTGGATACAACCGATGACTGGATTATGACTCGAATTGGAGTAAAGGAAAGACGTATCCTGCACGAAGAAGGATTAGGGACTTCTTACATGGCACGTAAAGCAGCTAAGCAGTTGATGCAACGTACTGGAGCAAATCCGGACGATATTGATGCTGTTGTTGTATGTTCCACTACTCCAGACTATCATTTCCCTTCTACAGCTTCTATATTGTGTGATAAGTTGGGGTTGAAGAATGCCTTTGCTTTTGATTTTCAGGCTGCATGCTGTGGCTTTTTGTACGGCATGGAAGTTGTCGCTTCGCTTGTAGCATCTGGCAGACACAAGAAAGTAATTCTAGTGGGAGCAGACAAGATGTCGTCGATGGTAGATTATACAGATCGTGCTACTTGCCCGATTTTTGGTGATGGGGCTGCTGCAGTGATGGTAGAAGCTACTACTGAAGATTATGGTATCATGGATTCAATTCTTCGCACCGATGGTAAAGGTCTGCCATTCCTTCACATGAAGGCTGGTGGCTCTGTATGTACGCCTTCTTATTTCACTGTAGACCATAAGATGCATTATATTTACCAAGAAGGACGCACTGTGTTTAAATATGCAGTATCCAATATGTCTGAAATTACAGCTAAGATTGCAGAAAAGAATGGTTTGACCAAGGATAATATTAACTGGGTAATTCCACATCAAGCCAATATGCGAATCATTGATGCTGTAGCATCTCGCTTGGAAGTTCCAATGGAAAAGGTAATGGTGAATATTCAACGATATGGTAACACTAGTGCCGGTACACTTCCATTGTGTCTTTGGGACTATGAAAAGAAACTGAAGAAGGGTGATAACCTGATATTTACAGCATTCGGTGCAGGCTTTACCTATGGTGCCGTTTATGTGAAATGGGGTTATGATGGAAATACGAAGTAATGTTCGTAGAAACAATATAAGAAACGCATCCGTTCCCAGATGCGTTTTTTTGTCTGTAACCAATTAAAAGAATAATGATATGCATAAAGCTGGATTTGTAAATATTGTCGGTAATCCTAACGTCGGCAAGTCTACTTTGATGAATTTACTGGTTGGAGAGCGTATCTCCATTGCTACTTTCAAGGCTCAGACAACCCGTCATCGTATCATGGGTATCTTGAATACGGATGAAATGCAGATTGTGTTTTCGGACACTCCGGGGGTCTTGAAGCCTAATTATAAGTTGCAGGAATCCATGTTGAACTTTTCGGAGTCGGCTTTAGCGGATGCTGATGTGTTGCTCTATGTGACAGATGTGGTTGAAAAACCGGATAAGAACATGGAGTTTATTGAAAAGGTTCGAAAAATGCAAGTCCCTATCCTTTTGCTTATCAATAAGATTGACTTGAGTAATCAAGAAGCATTGGTGAAATGTGTAGAAGAATGGCATGAGTTGATTCCGCAAGCCGAGATTATTCCAATTTCAGCTATTTCGAAGTTTGGAGTAGATGTGGTTATGAAGCGTATCAAGGATTTGTTACCAGATTCCCCTCCCTATTTTGACAAGGATCAATGGACTGACAAACCGGCTCGTTTCTTTGTAACGGAAATCATTCGTGAAAAGATTCTTTTATATTATGACAAGGAAATTCCTTATGCGGTAGAGGTGGTTGTTGAGCAATTCAAGGAAGAAGCCAAAAGCATTCATATCAATGCGGTCATTTATGTGGAACGCGATTCGCAAAAGGGTATTATCATTGGGAAGCAGGGTAAAGCCCTGAAAAAGGTTTCGTCAGAAGCCAGAAAAACATTGGAGAAGTTTTTCCAGAAATCCATCTATTTGGAAACTTTTGTGAAGGTGGATAAAGACTGGAGAAGTTCCGACAAGGAATTGAAAAAATTTGTATATCAATTGGATTAATCGACTGTGATAGTCGTAAAAATAAATACAGATGGGTAATTTAGTAGCAATCGTAGGTCGCCCGAATGTGGGTAAATCTACACTTTTTAATCGTTTGACTAAGACACGTCAAGCTATCGTAAACGAACAGGCCGGTACTACACGCGACCGTCAGTACGGCAAGTCCGAGTGGTTAGGACGTGAGTTTTCTGTCGTTGATACAGGAGGTTGGGTCGTTAATTCGGACGATGTGTTTGAGGAAGAGATTCGTAAGCAGGTAATGTTGGCAGTTGATGAAGCCGATGTTATCTTGTTTGTAGTGGACGTGATGAATGGGGTAACAGACTTGGATATGGAAGTAGCCAAGATTCTTCGTCGTACCAAGAAACCGGTTCTCATGGTTGCCAACAAAACGGATAATAATGACTTGCAGTATAATTCAGCAGAGTTCTACTCATTAGGTTTGGGCGATCCTTATTGCATTTCGGCATTGAGCGGATTTGGCACAGGCGATTTGTTGGACTTGTTGGTGAGCAAATTCACAAAGGATACAACAGAGGTGTTGGAAGATGAGATCCCTCGCTTTGCGGTGGTTGGTCGTCCTAATGCTGGAAAGTCATCTATAGTCAATGCATTTATCGGCGAAGACCGTAACATCGTTACTGATATTGCCGGAACCACTCGCGATTCCATCTATACTCGTTACGAAAAGTTTGGATTTGACTTCTATTTGGTGGATACGGCTGGTATTCGCAAGAAAAACAAGGTGACAGAAGATTTGGAATACTATTCGGTTATTCGTTCCATCCGTTCTATTGAGAACTCTGATGTATGTATCTTGATGATTGATGCTACTCGTGGGATAGAAAGCCAGGACTTGAACATTTTCTCATTGGTACAACGTAACCAGAAAGGTTTGGTAGTCGTAGTGAACAAGTGGGATTTGGTTGAGAATAAGGATGTGAAGGTGATGAAGACTTTCGAGGAAGCTATCCGTTCACGGTTTGCTCCTTTTACCGACTTCCCCATTATCTTTGCTTCTGCATTGACCAAACAACGTATCTTTAAGGTGCTTGAAATGGCGAAAGAGGTTTATCAGGCACGTACAACCCGTATTCCTACAGCTCGTTTGAATGAAGAGATGTTGCCGTTGATCGAAGCTTATCCGCCACCATCAAACAAGGGTAAGTATATCAAGATTAAGTATTGTACGCAATTGCCCAATACACAGGTGCCTTCGTTTGTGTTCTTTGCGAACTTGCCTCAGTATGTGAAGGACCCTTATAAACGATTCTTGGAAAACAAGATGCGTGAAAAGTGGCACTTGTCGGGAACTCCGATTAATATTTATATTCGTCAGAAGTAATAAAAAAGGATGTGTAAAATACACATCCTTTTTTATCTTTATTTGTGGTGTTGATTCTCCTCTTCTTTTACTTTCTTTAGCAAATCCGAAGCAAAGATAAAGTCGTTCAATCGCTTGTTGGTTGCAGTAAAGACTTGGTCCTTGTTCCCTTCCCATTCTTTCCGACCTTGATAGATGAAAATGATGCTGTCTCCGATACCCATCACCGAGTTCATGTCGTGGGTGTTGATGATAGTTGTCATGTTGTATTCGGTGGTGATGTCGTGAATCAACTCGTCGATAACTAGCGAAGTCTTAGGGTCAAGACCGGAGTTAGGCTCATCGCAAAAAAGATATTGAGGGTTAAGGGCGATGGCACGAGCTATCGCTACACGCTTTTGCATACCTCCACTGATTTCGCCCGGATATTTGTTTTGTGCGTCGATCAGGTTTACACGATCCAGACAGAATTGTGCTCTGCGGGTACGTTCACGAAGAGTGTCGTTCGAGAACATATCTAGCGGAAACATGACATTCTCCAGTACGGAGAGTGAGTCAAACAAGGCTGCACTTTGAAAAATCATCCCCATTTCCCGGCGGAGTGATTTCTTTTCTTTCTTGCCCATGCTTAGAAAGTTTCGTCCATCGTATAGAATTTCTCCCTTTTCAGGGGTTAGAAGCCCTACGATACTTTTCATCAAGACTGTCTTTCCCGAACCGCTTTGTCCGATAATCAGGTTGGTCTTTCCGTTTTCAAAACAGGCGTTGATGTCTATCAGTACATCCTTGTCTTCAAACGATTTATAGATTGAATTAAGTTCTATCATCCCATTAAGAGTTGTGTTAATACTAAGTCGGAGAATAGGATCAATACGCTACTCATGACTACGGAGTCTGTACTGGCTTTACCTACGGCAATGGAGCCTCCTTCGACCGTATAGCCGAAATAGGCGGATACGCTTGCAATGATGTATGCAAAGAAAATGGATTTGATGAAGCTACACCAGATAAACCATTCCTGGAAACTGTATTGCAAACCATATTCAAGGTCTTCGGCATTCAGCACCCCGCCAAACCAACAGGTGCAGAAAGCTCCGAAAATGCCCGCCACAATGCTGAAGATGACCAGGAAAGGAATCATGGTCATGAGGGCTGCGATTTTCGGCAGTATCAAATAGCCGGCCGAGTTCACGCCCATGATTTCGAGGGCATCGATCTGCTGGGTTACCCGCATGGTGCCTATTTCGGAAGCGATGTTCGAACCGACCTTACCGGCTAGAATCAAACACATGATGGAGGAGGAGAACTCCAACAACATGATTTCGCGGGTGGTGTATCCTACTACGAAACGTGGCATCCACGGACTTTCAATGTTCAGCTTGATTTGAATGGTAATAACAGCTCCGATAAAGAAAGAAATCAGGAGTACAATCCCGATGGAGTTTATCCCCAGCTGTTCCATTTCGTTGACGTATTGCTTGAAATACACTCTGAAGCGTTCAGGACGAGCAAATGTGCGTCCCATCAGCATCAGGTATTTCCCAACTGTTGCTATGGGTTTTAAAATCATAGTTTCAAAATTTTTGCAAAAGTAGGCTTTTTTATCTGTATTTCTGCAAAAGAATGTCTGAATTTGTGTTCTGTTATCCGTATACTAAACTTTTTTCGTACTTTTGTTGCAAAATTAGGTTTATGACAGAGCAAGGAACGGATATACAACAGATGGATGCAATGACGGGCACTGCAGAAAGCATGGTGCTTCGTGCGGAAGGGCTGGTGAAGAAGTATGGAAAGCGTACGGTGGTGAACGGTGCGAACTTTTACGTAAGGCAAGGCGAGATTGTCGGTTTGCTGGGGCCTAACGGTGCGGGTAAGACCACTTCCTTTTATATGACTACCGGCTTGGTAGTCCCTAATGCCGGTCATGTGTATCTGAACGATTTGGAAATCACCAATTTCCCTGTATACAAGCATGCCCAGGCCGGTATCGGTTATTTGGCTCAGGAAGCGTCGGTGTTTCGCAAGATGTCGGTCGAGGATAACATTGCCTCTGTGCTCGAGCTGACTAATAAACCGATTGAATACCAAAAAGATAAGCTCGAAAGTCTGATTGCCGAATTTCGTTTGCAGAAAGTCCGTAAGAACCTGGGCGACCAACTCTCAGGGGGCGAGCGACGCCGTACGGAGATTGCCCGATGCCTGGCCATCGACCCTAAATTCATCATGCTCGACGAGCCCTTTGCCGGGGTCGACCCTATTGCCGTAGAAGATATCCAGCACATCGTGTGGAAGTTGAAGGACAAGAATATCGGCATCCTGATTACCGACCACAACGCGTTGGAAACCTTGCGATTGACAGACAGAGCCTACTTGCTTTTCGAAGGTCGTATCCTCTTCCAGGGTACCCCTGAAGAATTGGCGGAAAATCCGGTTGTTCGTGAAAAGTATCTGGGCACGAACTTCGTTCTCCGCCGAAAAGACTTCCAACTCGAAGAAAAACTGCGGGCAGAAAGAGCCGCTCAATAAGAAATGTACGATACGCCTTCGCGTTTTTATAAAACGTGAAGACGTTTTAGTCCAAACGTCAAGGCGTTTTTTTGAAACGCTCAGATGTTTTTTGGGTTATGCATTTGGTAATTGGCGGATTAAACATTAATTTTGCAGCCGATTTGTGTAAAGTGCAGAAAAAGTAATAATTAAATCATAAAACATCGAAAAGAAATGAATGTTTCATTCCAAAACGTTGACAAGGTAAGTGCATTGCTTACTGTCAATATCGAAAAAGCAGATTATCAAGGAAATGTAGAAAAGGTGTTGAAGAAATACCGTCAACAAGCCAACGTTCCTGGTTTCCGTAAGGGTATGGTTCCTATGAGCCTTATCAAGAAGCAGTTCGGCAAGGCAGTGATGGCCGAAGAAGTAGACAAGTTGATGCAGGACAAGGTAAACGAATACATCCGCGAAAACAAGGTGAACATGCTCGGCATGCCATTGCCTAACGAAGAAAAGATGCAAACCATCGATTTCGATACTCAAGAAAACTTCGAGTTCGTATTCGACATCGCATTGGCACCTGAATTCAACGCTGAACTCACTTCACAAGATACTATCGATTTCTATACCATCACCGTATCCGACGAAATGGTAAACTCTCAAGTAGACATGTACGCACAACGTGCTGCTAAGTACGAAAAGGTAGAAGAATACCAAGATCGCGACATGGTGAAGGGTTTGATGGCCGAATTGGACGAAAACGGTAATACCAAGGAAGGTGGTATCCAGATCGAAGGCTCAGTCATGATGCCATCTTACATGAAGAACGACGACCAGAAGGCTATCTTCAACGGTGCCAAGGTAAACGATGTGTTGGTATTCAACCCGAACACAGCATTCGATGGCAACGAAGCCGAACTCTCAACTTTGTTGAAGATCAAGCGTGACGAAGTGGCTGATATGAAGTCAAACTTCAGCTTCCAGATCGAAGAAATCACTCGTGCCGTGCCTGCAGCTATCGACCAAGCTTTGTTCGACCAAGTATTTGGCGAAGGTGCAGTAAGCAGCGAAGAAGAATTCCGCGGAAAGATCAAGGCTGGTATCGCTGCTCAGTTCGAAGCAGACAGCAACTACAAGTTCTTGTTGGATGTTCGCACTTACACTATGAACAAGGTAGGTAAGATGGAATTCTCAGAACCTTTGTTGAAGAAGATCATGTTGATGAACAACCAGGAAAAGGGTCAGGCTTTCGTAGACGAAAACTACGAAAAGAGCTTGGAAGAATTGTCTTGGTACCTCATCAAGGAACAATTGGTAGAAGCTAACGGCATCAAGGTAGAACAAGACGACTTGTTGGCTGTAGCCAAGGAAAACACTCGCATGCAGTTCGCTCAATACGGCATGAACAACTTGCCTGAAGAAATGATCGAAAACTATGCTAAGGAACAGTTGAAGAAGAAAGAAAATGTAGAAGGCCTTGTAAACCGTGCTGTAGAAGTGAAGTTGGCCGCTGCATTGAAGAGCAAGGTAGCTTTGAACAACAAGGAAGTTACTGCAGAAGAATTCAACGAACTCTTGAAGTAATACCTGATATGCTATATTAAAAAGGTGGATGCGTCACTACGCATCCACCTTTTTTAGTTTCTGTCGGAGTTTTAAAAAAGGCTTTCCACCTTGAATTTTCTTTAATGGTAAAAACAATTTGGTATGTATACCGTAATTTTGTAAATTTGCCGTAGAAAGGAAGGGTTGAAAGTCCCTTTTTTTTATCACTAACAACTAAATCATAAGAATATGAATGATTTTAAGAAGTATGCAACCAAACATCTGGGCATGAATAGCCTAGTACTAGACGACGTAATCAAGTCACAAGCAGGGTATTTGAATCCCTATATCCTCGAAGAACGCCAACTGAATGTCACTCAGCTCGACGTGTTCTCCCGTTTGATGATGGACCGTATCATCTTTTTAGGCACAGAAATCAATGATTATACAGCCAATACCTTGCAGGCACAGCTCCTGTACCTCGACTCTGTCGACAATACTCGCGACATCTCCATCTACATCAACTCGCCGGGCGGCTCGGTGTATGCAGGCTTGGGCATCTATGACACCATGCAATACATCAATAGCGATGTAGCTACCATCTGTACCGGTATGGCTGCTTCGATGGCTGCTGTCCTGTTGGTTGCTGGCAAGGAAGGTAAGCGTTCGGCCTTGACACACTCACGTGTCATGATTCACCAGCCTATGGGTGGTGCACAAGGTCAGGCATCGGATATCGAAATCACTGCCCGCGAGATTGCCAAGTTGAAGAAAGAACTCTATACCATCATTGCCGACCACTCGCATACCGAATTCGATAAGGTATGGGCCGACTCCGACCGTGACTATTGGATGACTGCACAAGAAGCCAAGGAATACGGCATGATCGACGAAGTGCTGTCGCGTAAGACACTCTAATATATATAGGTATAAACTAAAGCGAAAATACATTGGGAGAAAAATCAAATAATAGAAGACGTTGTAGCTTTTGTGGACGTCCCGAGAGCGAAGTAGGCTTTCTTATTACCGGAATGAACGGGTACATTTGTGACTCGTGTTCCCAGCAAGCCTACGAAATTGTGCAAGAGGCGATGAAGAAATCGCCCGACTCAAGTTCGTTGGACTTGAAAGATTTGCCGAAGCCCGTAGAAATCAAAGCCTTTCTCGACCAATATGTCATCGGTCAGGACGATGCCAAGCGATACTTGTCGGTAGCCGTCTACAACCATTACAAGCGTCTGCTTCAGAAAACAGGCGACGATGACGTGGAAATCGAGAAGTCCAATATCATCATGGTAGGTAGCACCGGTACCGGAAAGACCCTGTTGGCCCGTACCATTGCCAAGCTGTTGCATGTCCCGTTTACCATTGTCGATGCTACCGTTCTGACCGAAGCCGGCTATGTGGGCGAAGACATCGAAAGCTTGCTTACCCGTTTGTTGCAGGTGGCCGATTACAACGTGGCCGAAGCAGAACGGGGCATTGTCTTCATCGACGAAATAGACAAGATAGCCCGTAAGGGTGACAACCCTTCCATCACCCGCGATGTGAGTGGGGAAGGAGTCCAGCAAGGTTTGCTTAAGTTGCTCGAAGGTTCGGTGGTGAATGTTCCTCCTCAAGGTGGCCGTAAGCACCCCGATCAGAAGATGATTGCGGTCAATACCAAGAACATCCTGTTCATTTGTGGTGGTGCTTTCGACGGCATCGAACGAAAGATAGCCCAGCGTCACAATACCCATGTGGTAGGTTATGGTGCAACGAAGGAAACCCTGAAGATCGACCGCTCCAACATGATGCAATACATCGCCCCTCAGGACTTGAAGTCGTTTGGCTTGATTCCGGAAATCATCGGACGCTTGCCCATCCTGACTTACCTGAACCCACTGGATCGTCATGCCCTTCGCAACATCCTTACCGAGCCAAAGAACTCCATTGTCAAGCAATACATCAAGCTGTTTGCGATGGATGGTGTGAAGCTCACTTTCCAACCGGAGGTATATGAGTTCATTGTCGACAAGGCAATCGAGTACAAACTTGGTGCCCGTGGTTTGCGTTCCATCGTCGAAACCATCATGATGGATGTCATGTTCGACATCCCTTCCATGAAGGTGAAGACGTACGAGTTGACCAAGGAATATGCTGAGCAACAGCTCGCAAAGGCCAATATATCCCGTTTGCAGCATGCATAAGCGGTTCGACTGTAGCAGAGAGTGAAAAAATGCAATTCTTCTGTAAAATAGTGCCCGAAATATTTGTATAATTTGCGAACTTGTTGCTAATTTTGTTAGAAAAGAAAGATTAGGCAATTCGGGAACCAAGAAAAACAAGGAATCATGGCGGAGAAATTGAATTTAACGGACACGCTGAAGAAATATTTCGGCTTCGACACATTTAAAGGTGATCAGGAACAAATCATCCGAAACCTCTTGGATGGGAACGACACCTTTGTGCTGATGCCGACTGGTGGCGGAAAGTCGTTATGCTACCAGTTGCCGTCATTGATGATGGAAGGCACAGCGATTGTCATCTCTCCCCTGATTGCTTTGATGAAGAATCAGGTGGATGCCATGCGTCACTATGGCGAAGAAGACGGTGTGGCTCATTTCTTGAACTCATCCTTGAACAAGTCGGCTATCGACCAGGTAAAGGCTGATATCTTGAATGGCAAGACCAAACTGCTTTATGTTGCTCCCGAGTCGTTGACCAAGGAAGACAATGTGGCTTTCCTGAAGAACGTGAAAATCTCCTTCTATGCAGTGGACGAAGCCCATTGTATTTCCGAATGGGGACACGACTTCCGCCCGGAATACCGCCGCATTCGTCCTATCATCAACATGATAGGTTCGGCACCCATTATCGCCTTGACGGCTACCGCTACCCAAAAGGTACGCGAGGACATCAAGAAAATCCTGGGTATGCCTGATGCTTTGGAGTTCAAGTCTTCCTTCAATCGCCCGAATCTTTACTACGAAGTACGTCGCAAGACCAACGACATCGATAAGGACATCATCAAGTTCATCAAGGCCAATTCTAGCAAGTCAGGCATCATCTATTGCTTGAGCCGTAAGAAGGTGGAAGAACTTGCCGAAATCCTCAAGACCAATGGCATCAACGCCAGTGCCTACCATGCAGGCATGGACTCGGCAGTCCGTTCGGCTGTTCAGGACGACTTTATCAAGGAAAACATCGATGTCATTGTGGCGACTATTGCCTTCGGTATGGGAATCGACAAGCCCGATGTCCGTTTCGTCATCCATTATGATATGCCTAAAAGTTTGGAAGGCTATTATCAGGAAACCGGTCGTGCAGGCCGCGATGGTGGCGAAGGACAGTGCATAGCCTTCTATTCTAACAAGGATATGCAGAAATTGAGAAAGTTTATGCAAGGCAAGCCTGTATCCGAAAAAGACATCAACGACGAGCTGCTGCGTGAGACCGAAGCCTACGCAGAATCCTCCGTATGCCGTCGCAAGTCGTTGTTGCACTATTTCGGCGAAAGCTATGCAGAAGATAATTGTAGAAATTGTGATAACTGTTTAAATCCTAAAAAGCAAGTGGAAGCAAAGGATTCATTATGTGCTGTGATTGAAGCCATCATAGCAGTAAAAGAAAACTTTAAATCAGACTATATAATAGATGTTTTGTTAGGAAAAGAAACATCTGAAGTTCTCGCACACCGACACGAGGATTTGGAAGCCTTTGGGTCTGGTGAGGGTGAAGACGAAAAAGTGTGGAATGCCGTTATCCGCCAAGCGTTGATAGCCGGCTATTTAAGTAAGGACGTAGAAAACTACGGGTTGCTGAAGGTCACTTCGGCCGGTCATAAATTCCTGAAGAAACCGGTTTCTTTCAAGATTGTGGAAGACACTGATTTTGACGAAGAGGAAGAAGACGAAGCACCGGTACGCGGAGGTGGAAGCTGTGCGGTAGACCCGGCATTGTACTCCATGTTGAAGGACTTGCGTAAGAAGATGTCCAAGAAGTTGGATGTGCCTCCTTACGTCATCTTCCAGGACCCATCGTTGGAAGCGATGGCCACTACCTATCCGGTTACGTTGGAAGAGTTGCAGAACATTCCGGGCGTAGGAGCAGGCAAGGCCAAGCGTTACGGTCAGGAGTTCTGTGTGCTCATCAAGAAGCACTGCGAAGAAAACGAGATAGAACGCCCTGAAGACTTGCGTGTCCGCACTGTGGCCAACAAGTCCAAGATAAAGGTATCCATCATTCAGGCCATCGACCGCAAGGTAGCCTTGGACGACATAGCCTTGTCAAAGGGCTTGGAGTTCGGCGAACTGCTGGACGAAGTCGAAGCCATCGTTTACTCGGGTACCCGTCTGAACATCGACTATTTCCTCGAAGAAATCATGGACGAAGACCACATGCTCGATATCTACGAGTACTTCAAGGAATCTACAACCGACAAGATCGACGATGCCATGGACGAGCTTGGCAACGATTATACCGAAGACGAAATCCGCTTGGTTCGTATCAAGTTCATTTCCGAAATGGCTAACTAAAATAAAAATGTGGGTGTGTATTTTGACACACCCACATTTTTTATTAAAACGCGAGACCTACTCGGAAACCGAAGTTGCTTACTTTATCCACTCCGTAAGTCAGCAAGTGACCCTTGTTGGTGGCATAGCTGTAGTAGGCTGCCACATGGAGGCCCGGTCTATACACCCATGGGAAGATGTTGGCTCCGATTTCCGGCGACACATAAAATCCCCAGGTGTTGTCCGTTTCCTGCAAGGCGTTGAACTCTGTTTTCAAGCGGGCATATTGTGGCCCTAATTTCAAGCTGAAGTAGGGTTGGAACAAGCCTTCGCGGTTGAAGGTGTAGCGACCTACGGCTCCGAATGGAAGTTGGAAGAGCGTATGTTGCTGGTCGGCATTCAACGCACTGTTTCCGGTCGGGTGCATGGTTTGTCTTGGAATGTATTTATGGTTGCTGTGGTAATCCAGGAAGCCACCTACCGAGAAGTTGTCTGTCAGGTAGTAACCCCCTTCGAAGTTCATACCCCATCCGCTACCTTTCTTTACGAACTCAGTACCTCTTGGGAAGTTGAATTGCCAGTCAATGTTCCCATAAAAGTTCCCGAGTGTCTGTGCCTGGCTTGGCAATACGAATCCGATGGCTATGGCGGCCAGTGCCAGCCATTTCATTGAAAAACGTTTCATTGTCTTCATATCTTTTGGTTTAATGGTTTTACATTATTTGTTGGTTAAGTAAGTCGATTGGCTGAAAGCTTGTGCCACGGCCTGTGCAGCCAGTTCAACATTGACTTGCGTATTGCCACTCAGCATACCTGTCATGTAGGCTGTCCACAAAACCGGCAACTTTTCGTTTTGTCCTTGTGGAGCGTCCAGGTTCAACAACTCAGTCAAGAACGAGCCGGTGCTGTACGAGTAGTTCACGGCATACGGATAATACCAACCGCCGCCCCAGTTTCCCCAGTAAGGCACATCCCAGTATCCCGGATATCCCCACCACCATTCCGGATACCCGTAGTCGGTAAACATATACGTATTCTTGACGTAGCTCAGTTGCAAGCCCAAGTCGGCATCTTCACGGTTAGTCACACGGGTGTAGCCACGGTTGTCCATATTGAACAGATACGTGTCGATGATTTTCTGTGCATCGGCATCCTTCCAATATTCTTGCTGCTTGTTGTCGCCGATAATCAGGATGCTGTCTGGCAAGTAATAGGTGCTGAACTGTTTGAAGTTTGCACTTTTGTCGTAGCTGGTATATACTACATACTTTTTGTCCAGCTTATCCGTGTCGGCATCTTTTTCGCATGCAGTGAAAGCGAACACTGCCATGATCAAAGGAATAAATTTCTTCATACTTCTGTATTTTTTTTAGATTATACGATAACTTCCCTTTTGGTACCTTGGGCTGTTTGTGAATCAAGAACGTTTCTTGTCGGGAAAAGTTCGCCGGTGGTACACTTCTTCCTATATTTTAAGGGTTGTTACAAAATCCTGAGTACTATCTCCCCCTTCCTCCGTGTCATTCTGAGCAACGCGAAGAATCTGAGTACATCCACTGGAACATTTTTTGGGGATAATCCAATCTTTTATTATTTTTGTAAAAACTGAAATCCGATGATTATGAAACACACGTTTATCGCAAGCTGTCTGTTGGGATTGTTATGCTGGAGTTGCGGCTCCTCGCCCAAGCAGGAAACCTCTACCCGTCCGGGACACGATTATTATGTAGCGGCCTTCATCTGGCCCTCTTGCCACGACGACTCGTTGGGCCATGCCCACCTGTGGCCTCAAGGTCACGGCGAGTGGGAAGTCATTCAGAAAGGGAATCCCCGTTTCGAAGGGCATTACCAGCCCAAGCAACCGTTGTGGGGATACGAACACGATGACGACCCCCGCGTGGTGGAACGTTGGATCGATACCGCTTTGGAGTATGGCGTGAATACTTTTATTTATGACTGGTATTGGTTTATGGACTATCCCTATCTGGAAGGAGCCCTCAACAACGGTTTCCTGAAAGCCCGTAACAACGAACAGATGAATTTCTACATCATGTGGGCCAACCATGTGGTGGCTAAGAACTACTGGAACTATCACTTGCATGGCGACGATACCTCCGTGCTTTTCGACCCCAAGGTCAATTGGGATCAGTTCAAGACCATTGTGGCCCGTGTCATCAACCAATATTTCACGCGTCCCAATTATGTGAAGATTGACGGATGCCCGGTGTTCGGCGTGTTCGATATCAACCAGTTCATCCAGAGCTTCGGCAGTACGGACGAGGCAGCCAAGGCTATGGCCTACTTCCGCGACGAGGTGATTAAGGCCGGTTTCAAGGGACTTCACGTACAGGAAAACAAGGGTGGTGGCGGTTTCCTTTCCGACCAACAGATAGCCTATGCCAACGAGTATGTGGAAAAGCTGGGTGTCAACAGCATGGCCTTCTATAACATGGGTGGTTTTGATTGCGACTACCTGAAGCATGGTCAGTCGGCCCTCGACATCCGCAAGCAATACGACGACGTGTTCTCCATCCCCGTCTTCCCCACCGTGTCCATCGGATGGGACGACAGCCCCCGTTTCCCGGCCAAGGGAGCGGAGCATGTCACCCGTTTCAATCACTCGCCGCAAGTCTTTGCTACCTTCCTGCAAGCAGCCAAGGAGTATGCCGACAGCCATCCCGACCAGCCTCCTTTCATCATGATTAATGCCTGGAACGAATGGGTGGAAGGCAGTTACTTGCTTCCCGACCGCAAGTTTGGCTTTGGCTTCCTCGAAGCTGTCCGCGATGTGATGCTCGAAGGAAAGTACGAACGCACACATTGATACCGTTTGACGGGCCTTGGTCTTCTAGCATGACCAAGGCCCGTCATGCTAGAAGACTCCACCTTCACTTGCTCACGAACGTCATACTTTCTGATTCTCAAAAGATTGAAGTGCTGTTCCCCGATTTGAAGTGAACCTCAAACTACTAAAATACACAAGAAGCAAAAAACCCAAGTTGTTTGCATCAAAACGCCTTGTCATTTGAGGGCAAACGTCAAGGCGTTTTTTAAAAACGTCTTCATCTTTTTTAAAAACGCCTTGTTGAATTTTAAAAATGTCAAGTTGTTTTTCTATCTTTGTAAATATGAAAAACATCAGCCTCTTTCTAGCCATTCTTCTTTGCCTCCAGCTAGGCAGTTGCCGGCAAAGCCCCGATACCGCTTCCGTCCTTGCGGAAGCCGAAACCTTGATGGACGAACATCCCGACTCCGCACTGACACTGCTAAAGACCATCCCGTCTCCCGAACGGCTCACCGGCTCGGCACAAGCCCGTTACGCCTTGCTCTATAGCCAGGCCTTGGACAAGAACTACATCGATACCGCCAACGACTCCCTGATACAGATTGCGGTGAACTATTACAAGGACCGCGACGATGCCAAGTCCAAGTTCTATGCCTATTACTACCTGGGGCGTGTTCATGTCAATGGCAACCGCTTGGACCAGGCTACCTTGGCCTTTATGAATGCCGAGCAGGAAGTGGAAGCTTTGGGCGACGATTATGCCGCAGGCTTGCTTTATAGGCAGATGGGGTATATTTATCGGGAGTATTACGACTATGCCAAGGCTTTGGAGTGCTATCAACAGGCTACCCACTATTTCGAACGGACCGACAAGCATCAGCATAAACTTTGGGGTATGTTGAATCAAAGTGCCGTTTACGAAACCATGGGGCAGAAAGAGAAGGCTTACGATATTCTTTGTGACATTTTGTCTGAGGCCAAACAGCGAGGCGATACTTCGTTGATAAAATACAGCTTGGGCGATTTGATTATGTTGTGTACAGAAATGGGAAGACACGCCGATGCCGTTTCTTTCTATCAGGAATTCACGGAAAATTGTCCCCTCGAAGGGTTGACCCCCTCTTTTTATGCCAGTTTGGGAATACTACAGGCTCATGAAAAGAATAATACCTTGGCTCAATCCTATCTGGACAAGGCTTGGGCTTTGGCCGATTCGGTCAACGATTCCATCTATTTGCACCATAAATCCTCCGTAATCTATCGTCTGCAACAGAACCACGAACGGGCCTATCGCGAGTTGGAACAATGTGTCATGTTGCAGAACCATGAGATGTTGAAGGCCCTTCGGCAACCCGTCTTGTCACTACAAAAAGATTTTCTGGAAGCAGAGTTGACACACAAGCAATACCGCATGAAGATGGAACGCTTGGTATATACCTTGGCCGGTGTCATTTTCTTTCTGGTTGCTGCCTTGGTGGTGGTTTTCTTGCGGAAGAAGTTAAAGAAACAAGAGAAGGTGTACGAGCAAAAGCTGGCCGACCTTCAGACGGAAGCCTTGGAACGGGAACAGCAATTGCGTGCCTATACCCAGGAATTGGAAACCAAATCCGTCTTTTCTCGAAAGGATATTGAACGTTTGACATTGGAACTGAGAATCAGCAAAGATCACATCGAGAAATCCCGCTCCTTCCGCGAAGAAGCCCGTTTGCACGAAGAAGAACTTCGGGCCACTTTCCTGGCATTGCTCAACAAACTTTTCAAGCGAAATGGCAAACAACTGGAAGATACCTTTTATGAGCTGCGTCAAATCAAGGTAAAGAAAGAAAAGAACAGAGAAAATGCCATCGACGATTACATTGTAAAGATGTCGGGAAGTCTTTATGGCAAAAGCAAAGCGAACAAGCTTATGGAAGAGCTGATTAATGAATATTACGACAATGCCATGCATCGTTTACGTTCCGAGGTCAAGTTACCCGACGAAAAGCATTACCAGTTGGTTTGCATGTTGCTGGCCGGCTTGTCGATAAACTTTATCGCCTCCCTGACGGGCGACACTACCAATGCCATTTACAAGCGTCGGGATAAAATCAGGGAGACTATCAAACACTCAGAACTCTCAAAGGAAGATGTTTATTCGTTGTTGTGAAAACGTAAGTGATTGATAATTATGTAGATATATATAATAAATCAGGACTTTATAGAAAGTGAAAGAGTTTAAATGATTGATATTCAATCATTTAAACTCTTTCACTTTTGTTGGGCTAAAAAAATAAAATTGGCTTGTGCTTAAGTGTTTGTTTCTTAGATATTTGCGATTGTTGTAAGGCGAAACATTAGCGACCCCTAAAAGCAGTATGATACTTCTAAAATTGATAATTTTGCATTAAACTATTATAAATATGAAAAACATCCTATCCCTTATTTTAATGCTTTTGTCCGTTTCAGTATTCGGACAAAAGATTCCTGTCATGCAGAAGAAGGCTACAGGAAAAGAAATTCACATTGATGTCTATTCGGCTTTTCAAAAGAAAGCTCCGATGTTGAAGGCCAGCCAGTTTGTGGAAGATATTGAGTTTGTGCCTTTGGAAACTACGGACGATTGCTTGCTGGACCAATTCTTGAAAGAAATCGTTGTAACGAAAGATTATATTCTTGTTCATGACTATAATTTTTGCTATCGCTTCGACCGTAAAGGCAAATTTCTGAATAAAATTGGTGCAAAGGGCAATGGGCCGGGAGAATATACGAAAGCGATGTCCATTTCGATTGATACCATAAACAAATGGGTCTATATGTCGGATAATTGGCAATTAAAATTAGTAAAGTTCGATTATTCAGGAAAACATTTAGGAGATATAAAGCATAAGATATCCGATGCCAGAAATATCTATCTTTATAAACCTTCACAACTTCTGGTGGAATCCATGCTCTATCATTTCGCAAAGAAAGGAGAAAGATTCAGTTTTAATTTTTATTCGGAAAAAGAAAATAGAGTCCTTTCGAGGATGAGTTGTGATTATCCGCTTGATATTCCTAAAAAAATGGTGTCGGTTGCACCTATTGCCTATAACTATAAGGGAGACCTTCGTGTGAAAGACTTTTGGTGTGACACGATTTACCGGGTAGTCGACCCTTATCATTTGGAAAGTCATGTCATCATTGACCGTGGAAAGTTTGAGAGATACAAGACCGATAACAAGTCATTGACCACAGGGAAAGTAGATCCAAGGCATCGGATGGTGTTGGGTATTTCCCGCATTCAAGAAACAGACAGGTATATATTAATGACTTCCCGTCAAGGGGTTATTGTCCATGACAAGAAAACGGGAACAACGCATACAGGAGGTTTTAATGATAACCTATCATGCGTAATGGAGGATTTATACGGAAGTCCCGGAATAAGAAGTAACCATTTCCCTTCGTGTGTTCAGGGAAATGAATATTACACATTCCGCCATGCCTATGAGTTCATGGAAGACGGCAATGGCAAGCACACCGTTACCGATGCCCGGTATGATGCGTACCGCAAGATGGTAAAGGGATTGAAGGCGGATGACAACCCAGTGATTATGATAATGAAACTAAAGAAATGATACTAACCTTAAAATGAAAATGTTGATGAAAAGATTTGGAATAAGCTTGTTTTGCATTTTATGTTTTCTTCCTATCGTTGCTCAGCAAAACATCGATTTATTAGTTTCGGTAGGGAAGACACATCCTGTTAAGTTGAGTGAAATAGCCACATCCATACGAACCGTTCAGTTGGAGACAACCGACGATTGTCTGCTAGTGCCGGAACAGATGCATATCTATTACGGAAAAGAATCCATTTTTGCATTCGATGGCATGGACCCGGGAAATTATTACCGCTTTACTTTAGATGGCAAGTTTATAAATCGGATAGGTAAACCGGGACCCGGACCGGAAGAGTACCGAGAAGGAGGACATTTTATGGTGGATGAAGCGAAGAACGAATTTTGGATACAAGATTGGCGTTCGTTCTCATTCTATGTCTATACATTTGAAGGAAAATTCAAGCGGAAAGTGCCTGTAGAAAAAGGCGTTTTTCTGAATTCCAAACCAGCCTTAAACGGAGAGCGAATCGTTTATGCGAATTGCCATCTACCCAACAAGCCTGATGTTCAAGAGCTGTTTGGTGCCGATGCACAAACCGGAAAGCTACAGGGTAGTATGAAGTCTACACTATTTAAAGACAGGGACTTAAAATCATTGTATTTAAATCCCATATTGTATACTTATAAAGACAACGTTTATTACACGAATACACTACAAAATGTCATTCATCGCACTACTCCGACCATGCAATTCATTCCAGTCTATCAGTTGAATATCGGCAAAATGAATGATGAAGATTTGGATGATTTGTCGCAACCTTCGGATGATGCGAATTATATTTTGCTCAGAAGAATTTATGAGAAAGAGGCTTTCATACTTTTCTCTTATGTATATAAAGGGAAATCATATTGGTCTGTTTGCTCTAAAAAGGATTGGACATGTCGAAACGCAATTAGTGAGACAGGTTTCATCAACGATTTGGAGCCTAATGAGAAACCTTTTGTATGTAGCTTTTACAAATCCGAATCGGAGGATCATTTAATAGGATACATCCCTGATGAAATAGGAGAAGACAATCCGGCCATTGTAATTGTGAAGCTGAAAAAATAATCTAATAAATGTAACGGAATTATCGGTTTGAGATAATAGCATTTGCAAGTTGACTTCCCTTATACGAGCAGGAAGTTCACTCCGAAAACCAGGGAACAGCTCTTTTAGATTTTGAGATTCAAGAAGCATGCCGTTCGTGACAAAGTGAAGGACACTTTTTTACGAACGGCATATCTGTAATCTTTTCATCTATTTTCCTTTATAATCGGCTACAATGGCTTCGGCAATCCATTTAGCCAAGGCTTGGCGATTGTTTTCCAAAACCAGGCGTTGCTGGTCGCGGGCATTGCGGATGTTACCCAACTCCAAATACACTCCGGCAGGCTGGGTGTTGCGAAGCACGTAGAGATTCCGCTCGCTTACGGTACCTCGGAAACCTCGTCCGGGCTGGTGTTTTTTATACTTGGAGGCAAGGGTGTTCCTCATGCGGTTGGCCAAACGCTTGCCTTGCTTACTGCCCGGAGCATGATAGAAATACACATCCGTCTGCTTGCCTTGACTACGACTATCGATGTGTATAAAGATAGCACGCTTATAGTTGCTCTTGTCCTTACGGAAAAGCTGGTCAATCTTTTGGGCACGTTGCTTCAGGCGAGCTACCTGATCCAGTGGAATCGCCTTCCCCATGCACGTTTCACGCTTGCTGTTTTTCAGGATGGTTCCGTTGCGGATACCATCCTTCTTATCTTGTATGATGAAATGCACCTTAGCCCCCCGCATCATCAGCTCCCGCCCCAAACGAAGAACGATGTCATAAGCATACTCGTCTTCGTGCAACTTATGACCTTGATAATTACCGATGGCACCCGGATCGGGACCTCCATGACCGCCCACCAAGTAGAAAGTTGCTCCCGAAAGCTCGCCGGACGTGATGGGATACGAAGCCAAGGCCTTGCCAAACAAGGGTTCCTTGCCGGTAGCCTGCTTTTTCTTCTGTGCCGATAAAGGGGATATGAACACAGAGACACAAAGACACAGAGACAAGACCTTCCAGAAAAATGAAATTCCTCTGTGACTCAGTGACTCTGTGTTTAATAAATTAATCGCCATCGCTTACTCCGCCAACATCTCATCAATCTTCTTGCACAAAGAAGCAAATTCTTCTTCGTTGTACAAACGGGTAAGCATCACAATCTTGCCATTCTTGTCGATAAGTACATTACGGGTAATACCAGCCTTGCGATCGGCATACTTGGCAAAGATGTCAGCACCCGGGTCAAGACCCAATGGATAAGTAACGCCGGTCTTTTCAGCAAAAGCCTTCACGGTTTCCAATGGCTCGTCACGATCCACACCATAAAGGGCGAAATTAGGATTGCTCTTGTGCTTCAACCAGATATCCTTTTCGATGAAAGGCATTTCCTTACGGCACACGCCACACCAGCTGGCAGTAAATTGGAGCATCACCACCTTGCCACGAAGGGCAGAAAGCTTCATCTTCAGGCCATCGGTCAGTTCCATTTCGAATTCAGGAGCCACATCTCCCACTCTCACGATATAGCCTACAGAATCAGGTTCGTGTGTTCCTGCTTCTGCTACCACAGCTTTGCTTTCTACTACTGTTTCTTCACTCTTCTTGTCGTTTGACTGACAAGATACCAATGCTGCTACGAATGCAGCCATCATCATAAACTTTTTCATATTAAGTCAATTTATAAATAAACACCCACTTTATGTTACCGAGATTTTTCGGCCAGAGTCCTCAACAACTCGTCTTCACTTCGTTCAGAATAACACAAGAAAAAAGAACTCTTTTCCGCAAATATAGATGTTTTCCATTTAAAATGAGGTACTTTGAAAAAACTTTCGTATTTTTGTTCCCAAATTGAGTTAAAGTTTTAATAGATGAACGTATTAGAATTAAGTGAACAGGAAATTATCAGACGCAACAGTCTGAACGAACTGCGTGCCATGGGTATCGATCCATATCCTGCAGCAGAG
>JAFQNW010000080.1 GCA_017420875.1 Bacteroidaceae bacterium | reverse complement strand
TTTGAGACTGAAAATGTAAAGGATATGAATGCAATGTTCCAATCTTGCAAAAGTTTAGTATCACTTGATATAGAGAATTTTAATACTAAAAATGTAACAAACATGAGTTACATGTTCTCACAATGTGAAAATTTAAAAGTACTTGATATAAGTAAGTTTAAAAGCGAAAAGGTTGGTTCTATGAAAATGATGTTTTTTCATTGCAGAAATATTACATCACTAGACCTCGCAAATTTTTCTTTTGAAAATAATACAATAGTAACAGAGATGTTTTCGGAGGTAGGAATAAATGCTATTAAACACCCCATCCCAATTAAAGTAACAGAAAATGCATATATATATCTTTCGAAAAGCGATTGTAACATTAATAAATCTGCTAAATTCGTTAAACCAGATGGTACAGATTGGTAATTCAACAAATATAAAAGCTAATTTATATATTATCGGCAAAAATACTATAACCCACTTTCATACCTTCAGAACGTAAGACTTATTAATAATGAGAATGTTACCCTGAAGTTCCCACCCGAAGTTCCTGATTTATGGTATATTCCGTAATTTCCCTCTTTCTACTCACACTTTTCACTAGCAGGGAAATAATCTAATGTAGCATTCTGAGGTCTCGCTTGGATTAGATTTAGAGTTATGTTCAGCTACAAGAAGTCTTAACCTTTGTTTCAGAAAAAAAATAATGTAAACTTAATGAATATTTTGCTTCGGCACGTATGGTAAAGAAGATTCTGCACATATTGTGCCGAAGAAATTGCACACACGTGCGGAAGCTAATAGATAATAAACTTTAATGTAATATTACTTAAGTAACACACTAACCTTTTCAAGTACTTTCAGTTAATAAAAATTGCTAATATACGCAGAAAAGCGATAATCGTGGAACTTCAGTCGGAACTTCAGAGTAAGTGATTCATTTTCAGTAAGTTTGAACTTCCTGAAGATGAATAAAAAAAAATGAATGAAATACTATAAAAGTGGGTGTATCATTATGTAATTTCCCTATCAAATTATCACCCTAAGCGAAACATAGAATGACACGACAAAAAAAGTGGATGTGCATAAACACATCCACTTTCTTCAAATATATACACTCACAATTATTGTTCTGGAGCAAACATTGGGTCCCATGCCGGGAGCATAACCGGTTTTTGTTCGAGCATCTTCAAGACATCAGTCGGAACATATTTCTTTTCTACCACTACACGGAACATGTAGTTGTCAAACCATTCATCGGTCATAATCAAATTGCCTTTATAACCGGATGCCGCACCCCAGCTGTTCTCTACCATCCATTTGCGTGGCTTGCCTGCTTCGTCCAAGTCGACAGCTATCAACGTCATGGCATGCGAAGAACCGCTTGAATAAGTCTGAATACGTTGCTTCTTGTCCATAGGGAACTGTGTACGGAACAACGATGCATAATCCATATTGGCAATATCCAACGTACCTTTCTTACGATCCATGAACTTACCTACATCGCAAGAAAAATACATTGCTGTATTATCCTTAATGGAAGCAATAGCCAATTCCTTTACACGTTCAATCGGCAAATTGATGTAAAGCCAGTTTTCACCATCATATACATGACGATCGTATTCTATCTCGTACACCTTGCCATACTCACGGGTAGGGTCGTTCATAATCATGACGTAATTGTTTTCCAAATCTTCGCCAATGTATTCTTCATAGAAGCTCTTAGGAGTATACTTCTTGGTGCTTACAGCCTTTCCTTGCTTATCGTAACGAGTCCATTCGAATTCTGTTGGAGGAACACCCAAGCATTCTACCAAAATACGATAAACTTCGGTCAACATAGCTTCCTTGCGTTCGGCAGCCTTATTAGCCTTCAAGCCACGGAGTTCGAGGGCATATTCACGAAGCTTCCACTTTAAAATCATGGCCATCTGTCCGGTATTGTTGCTTTGATAGGTTTCCGGCATAACTGATTTTGGAACTACGCCATACTTCATAATGAGGTTTGACACGCCTGTAAATTGTCCGCCATCGCCGATAGGGTTCTTTATCAACCAATCTACCTTGCGGTCGTCCATCGGCAAATCACGAGTGTCTATGATTGCTTGCAAGAACAGGTTTGACTTTTCCAACAAATCATAGAAAGAATTATAATTCTGAGAGAATTCAAAATCAGGCAAATCGTATTTGGTTATCATTTTAGCACGCAACACGTTCAAGCCTGTAAAAAGCCAACAACGTCCGGATGATTTTTGATCGGTAATACCCTTCGTAGTGACACGATGTGAGAAATGAGTATCAATCATGGAAAGGTTCTCCGCATTGATTGCCAAAGTTGCGATAGAATTGGATGCCAACGCATTCTTTACTGCTTTTTGCTCCGGAGTACCTTGATATCCTTGACGAATACGTCCTAACATATCTTCACTGATACCTCCATTCTTACTTTGTGCCAACACACCACTTATGCCGACCAGCATTATCACCAAACATAAAATGAGTTTTTTCATAGGATTAAGATTTGTAACTTCAATACTTACGAAGATACGATTATTTAGATTATTTTCCTAATAAATCGAACACTTTTTAGACCTAAAACTTAAGATTTTAGCTCCTTCCAAACGGCACGAAGCTTCTCGCAAGTCGTATCGCGAGCCGGCACTAATGGTAATCTCAACTTATTCTCCATCATGCCCATGATATTCAGCATCGCCTTCACACCGGCCGGGTTGCCATCCACAAACAACAGGCTATATAGTTCGGTAAACTTATGATGAATGGCCAAAGAATTGCTATAGTCGCCTTGCAAAGCTAAGCGAGTCATGCGACTGAATTCGTATGGGTACGCATTTCCCAAAACAGAAATCACCCCTACCGCTCCTAAAGTAATCAACGGGTAGGTAATTCCATCATCGCCTGATATCACATCAAAACCTTCAGGCTTGTTCTTTAAGATGGTGTCCATTTGAGTAATATTGCCCGAAGCCTCTTTAATAGCAACGATATTATCGAAATCACGGGCTAAACGAAGCGTAGTTTCAGCCATCATATTGACTCCTGTACGTCCCGGAACATTATAAAGCACAATCGGCAGTTCTGTGGCTTCAGCCACAGCCTTATAATGCTGATATATTCCTTCCTGAGAGGGCTTATTGTAATAAGGGACCACCACCAACAAGGCATCGACACCTGTCATATCCTCGTTCTTTACTGTATCAACCACCGCTTGGGTACTGTTGCTTCCAACTCCCAGCAGAATAGGAATACGTCCATTCACACGTTCGATAACCAGGCGTTTAATCTGATCCTTTTCTTCTTTTGTAAGAGTTGGTGTTTCGGCAGTAGTACCCAATACACACAAGAAA
>JAFQNW010000079.1 GCA_017420875.1 Bacteroidaceae bacterium | reverse complement strand
TCTGTGAGACTCTGTGTACTCTGTGGTGAATAATAAAACGATTATGGAAATAGATTACCATAAACTGGAGGAACTGGACATCAAGAACGACGGGACGAAGAAGCAGTTCTGCCCGAAATGTCATGCGGACCGTACCAACAAACGGGACAAGTCGCTGTCCGTGGATTGGAACAGCTGTATCGCCCACTGCCATCATTGCGGGGCAAGCTTCTTCTTCGGAAAGACCGAAAAGATAGGCCATCAACCTACTAAAACCCAACCCATGAAACAGGAATCGAGAACGTATCAGAAACCGCCGCGACTGACCAACGCCGAGCCGTTGGACGAAAACATGAAGCGGTGGTTCTCGGACAGAGGCATCCCTGCCGAGGTAACCGAAGCAGAAGGCATCATCAAGGTATGCCGGAAAATGCCACAGACGGGACAAGTGGAGAAATGCATCGTTTTCCCTTATACGGTGGAGGGCGAGCTGGTGAACCGCAAGTACCGCGACGGGGCGAAGAACTTCATGCTCGAAACGGGGGCAAGGCTTGTTCCGTGGCGAATCGACCACATCCGACATACGCCCGAGTGCATCATCACCGAGGGCGAGATGGATGCCCTCTCGTTCCTCGTGGCGGGTCGCGACGAGGTCATCAGCGTGCCCAACGGAGCCCAGAAGAACCTGACCTTCCTGGACGACTTCATCGAGACGCACCTCGAGAACAAGACACGCATCTACATCGCCGCCGATACGGACGCGAAGGGCCTGGAGTTAAGGAACGAGCTGGTGCGACGGTTCGGCGAGGAGAAGTGCCGCATCGTGACCTACGGCGAGGGCTGCAAGGATGCCAACGAGTTGCTTCAGCTGGGCGGTGTGGAAGCGGTACGCAAGTCGTTGGAAGAGGCACAGGAAGTACCTTTGGAAGGGGTGTTCACCGCCGGCGATGTAAAGAGCGAGTTGGAAATCCTGTTCGAGAAGGGGTTGCAGCAGGGAGCCACGCTCGATATGGGCGATTTGGACTATCTGCTGAGCGTGGAGACCGGCCGGTTGATGGTGGTGACGGGTATCCCCGGCGACGGCAAGAGCGAGTTTCTGGACGAGATGGCCGTGCGGCTGTCGCTGCGTTACGGCTGGCGGTGTGCCTGGTTCAGTCCCGAGAACTTCCCCGTCACGCTGCATCACCCCAAGCTGATGGAAAAGCTCATCGGCAAGCGGTTCAAGAAGGGAACCATGACGCCGATGGAGTTCGAGGCCGCCGTTGGCTATCTCACCCGTAATTTCTTCGACATCCTGCCCGAGGAAGGGTATCGCGTGGATACCATTCTCGAAAAGGCCGAAGCCCTGGTGCGGAGAAAAGGTATCCGTGTGTTCATTCTCGACCCGTACAACTGTCTGGAACACCAGATGCCATCGGGGCAGAGCGAAACGCAATACATCAGCGAATTTCTGGAAAGGCTCCGCAGCTTCGCTCATCGTCGTCAGGTGCTGGTCATCCTGGCGGCCCACCCCACGAAGATGAAGAAAGACCCGGTGAGCGGAAGGTTCCCCGTACCTACGATGTACGACATCAGCGGTTCGGCAGCTTTCTTCAACAAGGCCGACTTTGGTATTGCCATCGAACGCGACCGGACGCAGGGTGTCACCCGGGTGCATGTACAGAAGGTGAAGTTCCGTCATTTGGGGCAGCCCGGTGTATCCTCGTTCCGCTATAACCAGTACAACGGCCGTTTCGTGAACTTCAAGGAGGGCGGTACTCCCGACATTCCCGACGGTCCCGTGAATTGGGACAACACCTGTTGGATAACGAAGAATGAAGAATGTAGAATGAAGAGGCTGTTTAGTGACTAGCGGATAGCTATCCACTAGTCACTAAAAAACGCTTGCTGTCTCAGGTGCTTGTGAGACTAGTCACATGTGCCTGCGAGACTGCAAGCGTAAGGCGGTGAGACAGCAAGCGTTTATGGCTCGCCCAGGTATTCGAAAATCAGGGCTACCTGACGGGAGGTAAACAACCGCTGCTTGCTGCGATAGCCCGTTTGTTGCAGGGCTTCGGTCAGAGGAGCATTCAGTTTAATCCACTGGGCCAGTCGGTTCAGTGCCGATCCTTCGGCCAGGTTGGGAGCATAGGCCTGGGCCAGTTCACTTTTATAGTAGGGGCGTATCCGCCATTCTTTTTCTTCTTTCATAATGATATCTTTATGCTATAAAGATACTCATAATCAAGCTTATAAACAACTTCTAGGCTAACTATAATCCACTTTATTCCATGCGGGTTCATGGCTGTTCGCGGTGATTCAGAATGCTGGTTTGGAAGGGTTGTATCTTTGGTCTGTGGTTAGTGACTAGCGGATAGCTACTAGTGACTGGCTACTGGAGAATTTATTTATTAACCTTTAAAACTTAAAGACAATGCCAGTAAATTACAGTATTGCCATGTTGGTGAATCCTCGCGACAAGGACAGTTCGCCAAAAGCCTATGCCAAGGCACAAATTAATGGAGAAATGACGCTGAAGACACTTTCAGAAGAAGTAGGAAACAAGTGTACCGTCCACAAGGCGGATGTGGCTGCCGTGCTGATTGCTGCGGTGGAAACAATGCTCAAGGCCCTGAAGGAAGGTAAACAGGTAGACTTCGGCGAGTTGGGAAAATTCCGCTTGCAGATTACCAGCAAGGGGGCTCTGACGGCCGATAAGTTTACTGCCGAAAACATCACAGGCGTGAACATCCAGTTCATCCCGGGCGACGATCTTCAGACTCTTTTCCAAGGATTGGAATTCAACCTTGTAGCCAGTCGCACCGCTCAAGCTGCCTTGCTCCGTGCCCAGAAGAAGGGTGAAACCATAGTGGACTTGAGTAAACCGGGTGAAGACGCCGGCGAGGACGAGGGAGTGTGAGGTTTAGTGACTAGCTACTAGTCATTCAAAAAAAACTATCAACTAATAAAGAATGAATAAGAAAGAACTCTGGAATAAGATTTTGAAAGTAGCCATTACGGTACTGACTGCCCTTGCTACCGCCTTCGGGGTGCAGGCTTGTTGTTAATTAATGAAGAATGTCAAACGCTATTTTACATAGTTCGCAGTACCAGAACTACCGTCGCATCGACCTGGTGGTGATACACTGTAGTGCCACACGTTGCACCCGTAGCTATACCGTGGACGACTGTCGTCGTGACCATCGTAACCGGGGCTTTGCCGACATCGGCTACCATTACTACATCACCCGCGACGGGGTGGTTCATGCAGGGCGTCCGCTCTACACCGAGGGAGCACATGCCCAAGGCTACAACCGATACTCGATAGGTATCTGCTATGAGGGCGGCCTGGACATCCGCGGACGGCCTGCCGACACCCGCACCCCGCAGCAAAAG
>JAFQNW010000078.1 GCA_017420875.1 Bacteroidaceae bacterium | reverse complement strand
TTACCTTGCTGATTTGTTTGTTGAAATACGGTGAGGAAGTCAGCGTAACGGACGGCAGGTAGTTAGCCCGATAAAACCGATGATTCCAATAGGCGGCTCGGTAAGTATGTCGGGCGGCTTCTGCTTCGGGTGAGTGAGCTTGAGCCATTTCGATGGCTTGGGGCAATGTCAAGTGCATGACTTCTTCTTGTGCTGAGGCTGTGATGCTTCCAAGAAGGATGGCTATAAATAGTAGTTGCTTCATTTTATTTAATTATTTGAAAAAGATAGAGCAAAAATCGTGCCAAATGTATAAGTGCTTGTTGCATAGCGGAATAGGTAAAATTAGAGGAGTGATTATCTGTGCGATTTCGCACAAAAATAGTGCGGAATCGCACATACAACACAAGCAAAGAATACTTATCTTTGCAAAAGTATGGAAGCAAAAGGAAAAATATTGATTGTAGATGACAATGAAGATGTACTGTTTGCATTGAATTTGTTGTTGGAACCGTATGTAGAGAAAGTGAAGGTAACTACTCAGCCTTCGCGTATCGAACATTTCATGAAGACGTTTGAACCCGATGTCATCTTGTTGGATATGAACTTTCGTCGGGATGCCATCAGCGGTCAGGAAGGTTTTGATTGCTTGGAGCAAATATTGAAGCTGGACCCTCAGGCGGTTGTGTTGTTCATGACGGCATATGCCGATACGGAGAAGGCGGTTCGTGCCATTAAGGCTGGTGCCATTGACTTCATTCCCAAACCGTGGGAAAAAGAAAAAATGTTGGCTACCCTGTCGTCGGCGGTCAAGTTGCGTAGGTCGCGTTGCGAGGTAAAGCAACTGAAAGAACGGGTAGAGGCTTTAAGCGGTCAGGATGATGAATTGCCCGAAATGATTGGGCAATCGGAAGCCATGCAAGGAGTATTCCGAACCATTCGGAAATTGTCTGAAACGGATGCCAACATCTTGATTTTAGGAGAGAATGGAACGGGGAAAGATTTGGTAGCCCGTTCGCTTCGCTTCTTCTCACCTCGGCGGGAGAAATCTTTTGTAACAATCGACTTGGGCAGTATTCCGGAAACCCTGTTCGAAAGTGAACTGTTCGGTTATGAGAAAGGGGCTTTCACGGATGCCCGGAAGTCAAAGGCCGGACGTATGGAGGTGGCTTCTGGAGGAACCCTTTTCCTGGATGAAATAGGAAACTTGTCTTTACCCATGCAGAGCAAACTATTGACGGCAATCGAGAAACGTCAAATTTCCCGTTTGGGTTCTACTTCGGTTATTCCAATCGATGTGCGTTTTATTTGTGCAACGAATGCCAACATCCGGCAAATAGTGGATGACGGTTCTTTCCGGCAGGATTTATTGTATCGTATCAATACGATTGAAATACATATACCTCCTTTGCGTGAACGTGGAGAAGATGTGCTGTTGTTGGCCGATTATTTCTTGCAACGTTTCTGTCACAAATATAAGAAGCAAATAAATGGTTTGAATCGGGAAGCTAAACAGAAACTGATGCGATATCATTGGCCGGGCAATGTGCGTGAATTACAACATGCCATCGAGCGGGCGGTTATCATGTCGGAATCGTCGATGTTGAAGGCAGACTGTTTCATGTTGCAACCTCAGGCTGAGAAGAAATCGCCTTTGGGTGAAATTTTTAACTTGGAGGAATTGGAACGGAAAGCCATTGAACGGGCAATGAAACATTGTGCCGGAAATCAGAGTCAGGCGGCAGAGTTGCTGGGGATTACCCGGTATGCCCTGTATCGTAAAATCGAAAAATGGGGATTATGAGCAGTTGGCAGAATTGGCGGACGGTGATACTGATGTTGGTCTTGTGTGTCACTTCGGTTGCGGCCTATCTATTTTACGGTCGGCAACTTTACTTCTGTCTGATTTTTTCCGTCGGAATCATTGTTGCGATTGTGGCCTACATGGTTTATGCAAACAATCAGGCGGTAAAGAAAATGAGCCGCATGGTTGAGTCCATCCGATATGGTGATTTCTCGTTGAACTTTTCTACCGGAAAACAAGCCGGTTGGGAAGCTAAGCTATTGGAAGATATCAATGAGGTGATGGCTAAGTTCCGTAGTGAATTGGCGGCGAAAGAAGAACGACATCAATATTATGAAACCTTGTTGCAGATTGTGGATAGCTGCCTGTTGGTGATAGATAGAAAAGACCAAGTGCTATGGATGAACCGTTCGGCCGAACAAGAGTTATGCGGTCATCGGATTCATCGTTTGGAGGAATTGGATTCGCTTGATAAGGATTTTTCTTCGACTCTTCGGGAAATGCATCCGGGAGAAGTGAAGGTGATTCGTATTTATCGGAAAGATGTGATGCAGGATATGGCCGTAGCGGTAACGGATTACTTTACTTCGGATACCTCTCTTCGGTTGGTGAATTTGCGTAATATCCGGTCGGTTCTCGAAGAGAACGAGATGGAAGCTTGGCAAAAACTGGTTCGTGTCTTGACGCATGAAATCATGAACTCCATTACTCCGATTATTTCGTTGAGTGATACTCTTTGTGAACGGACATTGCAACAGGGTATGGATGAAGACAGCCCGGTATGGCAAGGGATGAAGACCATTCATCGACGTAGCAAGGGGTTGCTTACTTTTGTCGAAAACTATCGAAAATTGTCACGCTTGTCTGCTCCCGTTCGAGTACCGGTTCGGGTGGGCGATTGGTTGGGCGACATCAAGAAACTTTTTGCATCTTCATCCATCTCTTATATATATAAGGTGGAGGATGAAAACCTAAAACTGATGATAGACCGTTCGCAGATGGAGCAAGTCTTGATAAACTTACTGAAGAATGCGGGAGAGGCTTGTATGGAGCAACCGCATCCGGAGGTCATTGTAAAAACATCCTATCAGGCAGATGAACACATCTTTCAACTTTCTGTATCGGACAATGGTAGTGGCATTTTGCCGGATGTGTTGGATAAGATCTTCATTCCTTTCTTTACGACTAAACCTTCGGGCTCTGGCATTGGCTTGAGCCTTTGCAAACAAATTGTCACTCTGCATGGGGGAAGCCTCAGGGTAACAAGTGAAGTAGGGAAGGGGAGTTGCTTTACTTTGCGGTTGTTGGTGAAGTGAGTTTCTATAATAGTATGTCATTCAAAGGAGCATAAGCAACGAAGAATCTCGGAAACATCAACGTGGATGTCCTCGAGATTCTTCGCTTCGCTTTGAATGACAATTAGTCTTTCAAAGGCTCATATTTTACAATCTTGCTTGGATAGCCTTTGATTCTTCTTCGTAACCAGGCTTGTTCAAAAGAGCGAACATGTTCTTCTTGTATGCTTCAACACCCGGTTGGTTGAACGGATTCACTTCGAGCAAGTAGCCGCTGATACCGCAAGCCTTTTCGAAGAAATAGATTACCTGACCCAAGTAGTATTCACTCAACTGAGGAACGATGAGACGCATGTTAGGTACACCACCGTCTACGTGAGCCAACTGAGTACCGAGTTCGGCCATCTTGTTCACTTCGTCCACACGCTTGCCAGCCAAGAAGTTCAAACCGTCGAGGTTTTCTTCGTCTGATGGAACGCGGAGTTCGTTATCCGGATTTTCTACAGAGATAACGGTTTCGAAGATGGTACGTTCGCCTTCCTGAATCCATTGACCCA
>JAFQNW010000009.1 GCA_017420875.1 Bacteroidaceae bacterium | reverse complement strand
TTCAAACGTCAAGGCGTTTTTTAAAAACATCAAGGCAAAATTAAAATTCGTGAAGGCGTTTTCATGCTCGCCATAGAGTCCATCAATCAGTTCATTGATTTTATCTGTTGTGAGATAAAAAATAATGCCCTATCTTTGCATCAGAGAAAAGAAACAAAGTATAACCTAAAAATAGAAATGATTATGAAAAAATATGTTTGCACAGTATGTAATTGGATTTATGACCCAGCAGTAGGTGACCCAGATAGCGGTATCGCACCAGGAACTCCATTCGAAGCTATCCCAGACGATTGGTCGTGCCCGCTTTGCGGAGTAACCAAGGAAGATTTTGAACTCGTAGAAGAATAATACTTAACCCATAATCCCCACCCAGTGTCATCCTTACGAAATGTTTCGTTCAGGATGACACATTTTATTTTAAAAATTTGCCTACCTTTGTAAGAAACAAAAGCAAAGAAAAATCATGGCTATTAAATATACCAAAGGAGAAGAACGCACCAACTACATCTCTCACGCCGGGGGGATATTGTTGGGACTCATTGTAGGCATCTGCTTTCTTGTCTATTGCTATCGGCACGAAAACTTGTGGATGCAATGGGGCGTATGGCTTTACATGTTCGGCATGTTGGGTTCGTACATTGCCTCAACGGCTTATCATGCCTGCTCCGCTACCAGCCAATGGAAAGAAAAGCTACGCAAATGGGATCATGCCGCCATCTATTGGCACATCGCCGGAAGCTACTCTCCCATCACCCTGGTGGCCTTACGCGAACAAGGGTATTGGGGATGGACACTTTTTTGTTTCGTATGGGCGTGTGCCATTGCGGGAACCATCCTAAGTTTCCGCAAGCTGAAAGAACATAACCACCTGGAAACCATCTGCTACGTTCTGATGGGATTGGTCGTACTGGTAGCCTTCAAGCCTTTAATGGATGCGGTCAGTCCTCATGCCGTGGGATGGATTATCGCCGAAGGAGGCTGCTACATCACCGGTGCCTTGTTCTACTCGCTCAACAAACGCCGATACATGCACTCGGTGTTTCACTTTTTCGTGTTGGGAGGTTCGGTGTGCCACATCCTGGCCGTGTGGGACATCTTGAAAACATACATTTAACAATCGCACATTATGGATAGAAGATCATTTTTGAAAGTTTCCTCTGCTTCACTCGTGGCAATGAATGCCGAAAATATGTTTGGTAAAACCATCGGGACACCCATTTCAGAAGAAGAAGGTATGCTCGTCCGTTTTTTGGGAACAGGAGCTGCCGATTGGAATGGACGAGACGATCGGGGCGAATTAAGAAGATTGTCAAGCATGCTGGTCGACGGAAACTTTCTCTTCGACCTGACACCAGGAAACATCGAAATGATTCCTTCCGGATGTAAGCCCGAAACCGTATTCTATACCCATTCGCATGGAGACCATTATCAGCCCGAGTGTGCCCTGAAATTGGGGGTGAAGAACGTGTATGTAAGCAACACTTGGTACGATATGGCAACAAAGGATTTCCAACAGGCTGCCTCAAAAATGCAAGTAAGCATGCCCGAAATCCACCCTCTCTACATCGGACAAGGCGTTCAGGTAGGCAAACTGAACATCCTTCCGCTTCCGGCAAGTCATGCCACCTCGCATGTATTCGAACAAACACTGATTTTCCTGATTGAAAAGGCAGGTGCCAGGGTACTTTATGCAACCGATACAGGGGGAATACCAGCCGTAGCAGCCCGATTGGCCGGGATAGATGCCCACCAACCTGACGGAACTCCCATCACGGGACTTATCATGGAGGCCACGATGGGCATGGGATATGAAGATGATTTCCGAATCTTTACCCACACCAGCGTGGGAGGTGTCCAACAGATTGTCCGAGTGCTCGAAAAGACCGGACGTTACACCCCACCAACCGGCCAGCCTGTATACTTAACCCACATGGCACGCACCCTACATGGCACACAAGCTGAGTTGGATGCTTCGTTGCCCCGTCCGCTTAAAGCAGCTTATGACGGATTGGAGGTTGTATTCAAGGCCAACAAATAATCAGATTTCATCCGGACGGATTCCCAGGGCCTGCAAGACGGCATATCCCATCATTTCCCAACGGAACTTGTCGGAGGGTTCAAGGGGATTCATTCCGAATACATAAATGGATTCTTTACCATCCACCTTCTCGAATATTTCAGGAAGTTTGTCGCCATATTCAGCTTCCGAAGGGATGACCACTAAGTGTTTCACTTCCTTGGCATCGGCAATCAGCTTGACCGACTCCAAAAAGAACGCTTCCTTGTCTGCCATATCCGAAGGATTGAAAGTATTCAGTTGAAATTCACCCAAACGGCTCTTGAAAGCCACATCGTTCAATTCCTTCTTCAAATCCGAAGGACAGAAAGCATCCATCTGAGGTTGGCTTTTGTCATACACCAGGAACACTTGCAAATTACCCTCACCTGCTTGGAAGCCTGCATCCATTGCCACACATTCCAAAAACACAGACAAGTCGGCCTTAAGAAGTTCTCGCTCGATGACTTGGCCAAAGTGTCTGCCCAAGTCGTTTGTTACCTTATTTATATAGGCGGCATCAATCAAGATGACCTTCTCTGCAAATTTCAGTTCGTTATTGTTGATAATCATAATTCTATCCTTTAATGGGCACGAAGATAGTAAAAATAATTCAAGTGACACTATAGAAAGTAGCCTTTCATGTCAAATCGTCACCCAAAATCACCTTACACCTGTCTTTTTGTCCGAATTTATTACAAGGCAAACTTTTTGCAGTACTTAAGTGTTTCAAGCAAGTACTTGTATTTTTAAGGTATAAAAGATTGAAAAAGGATACAACAAAAACCAAACAGAAAGGAAAACAGAAATATGAATTTCAACAACTTTACGATTAAATCTCAAGAAGCGGTTCAGCAAGCCATCCAATTGGTGCAGAGCCGTGGCCAACAAGCCATCGAACCCGAACACTTGTTGGCAGGTGTATTGAAGGTGGGCGAAAACGTGACCAACTTCATCTTTCAGAAATTAGGAATGAACGGTCAGCAAGTAGCCATGGTACTCGACCGACAAATCGCTTCCTTCCCGAAGGTTTCGGGTGGAGAACCGTATTTGAGTCGAGGAACCAACGAGGTGCTTCAGAAAGCCGTAGAATATAGCAAGGGATTAGGCGACGAGTATGTTTCGCTAGAAGCCATGCTCTTGGCCATCCTGAACGTGAAAAGTACAGCCAGCACCATCTTGAAGGATGCCGGCATGAACGATCAGGACCTACGTAGTGCCATCAACGAATTGCGTCAGGGGCAAAATGTGACTTCACAATCGAGCGAAGACACGTACCAATCGTTGAGCAAGTATGCCATCAACTTGATTGAAGCGGCACGTACAGGCAAGCTCGACCCGGTCATTGGACGCGACGAGGAAATCCGTCGGGTACTCCAAATCTTGAGCCGACGCACCAAGAACAACCCGATTTTGATTGGTGAACCGGGTACAGGTAAGACAGCCATTGTGGAAGGTCTTGCACAACGAATCCTCCGTGGCGACGTGCCTGAGAACTTGAAGAACAAGCAGCTCTTCTCGCTCGACATGGGTGCCCTCGTGGCCGGTGCGAAGTATAAGGGTGAGTTCGAAGAACGATTGAAGTCGGTCATCAACGAAGTGACCAAGTCGGACGGAAACATCATCCTTTTCATTGATGAGATTCATACCTTGGTAGGTGCCGGCAAGGGCGAAGGTGCCATGGATGCCGCCAACATCTTGAAGCCCGCCTTGGCTCGTGGCGAATTGAGAAGCATCGGTGCAACCACCCTCGACGAATATCAGAAGTACTTCGAAAAGGACAAGGCTCTTGAACGCCGTTTCCAAACCGTCATGGTGGACGAGCCGGATACCGCTAGCTCCATCTCCATCCTCCGCGGATTGAAGGAACGTTACGAAAACCACCATCAGGTTCGTATCAAGGACGAAGCCATCATCGCGGCCGTAGAGTTGAGCAACCGCTACATCACCGAGCGATTCCTACCGGACAAAGCCATCGACCTCATGGACGAAGCAGCAGCCAAGCTCCGCATGGAAAGAGACTCGCTTCCGGAAGAACTGGATGAAATCGAACGCCGATTGAAACAACTCGAAATCGAACGCGAAGCCATCAAGCGTGAAAAGGACGAAGCCAAGCTTGCTATATTAAATAAGGAGATAGAAGAACTCCGCGAGCAAGAAAAGTCGTACAAGGCGAAATGGCAAAGCGAAAAAGAACTGGTGAACAAGATTCAGCAAAACAAGCAGGAAATCGAACAACTAAAGTTCGAAGCCGACAAGGCCGAACGTGAAGGCGATTATGGCAAGGTGGCCGAAATCCGTTATGGTAAGCTGAAAGCGTTGGAAGATGAAATCAACCACATCCAAGAGGACTTGAAGCACCAACAAGGCGACAGTGCCATGATTAAGGAAGAGGTAACTGCCGAAGACATTGCCGACGTGGTTTCCCGTTGGACAGGTATCCCGGTGAACAAGATGATGCAAAGCGAACGTGAAAAGCTGCTCTTCCTGGAAGACGAATTGCACAAGCGTGTCATCGGTCAGGACGAAGCCATTCAGGCTGTGGCAGATGCCGTACGCCGTAGTCGTGCCGGATTGCAAGACCCGAAACGTCCGATTGGCTCGTTCATCTTCCTCGGCACAACCGGTGTAGGTAAGACGGAATTGGCGAAGGCCTTGGCAGAATATTTGTTCGACGATGAAACCTTGATGACCCGTATCGACATGAGTGAGTATCAGGAAAAGCATACCGTGAGCCGACTCATCGGCGCACCTCCGGGATACGTGGGTTACGATGAAGGAGGTCAGTTGACCGAAGCCGTACGACGCAAGCCTTATTCGGTGGTATTGTTCGACGAAATAGAGAAGGCTCATCCGGATGTGTTCAATGTCTTGCTTCAAGTATTGGACGACGGACGCTTGACCGACAACAAGGGACGTACGGTGAACTTCAAGAACACCATCATCATCATGACATCCAACTTGGGTAGTGCGTACATCCAAAGCCAATTTGAAAAGCTGACGGACGATAACCACGACTTGCTGGTGGAAGAGACCAAGAATGAGGTGATGAACATGTTGAAGAAAAACATCCGTCCGGAGTTCTTGAACCGTATTGACGAGACTATCATGTTCTTGCCATTGAACAAGCCACAAATCGAGCAAATTGTCCGCTTGCAAATCAAGGGCATTCAGCACATGTTGGAAGACAACGGCGTGAACCTCCAGTTGAGCGACATGGCTATCGACTATCTGGCAACAGCCGGCTATGACCCTGAATTCGGTGCCCGTCCGGTAAAACGTGCCATCCAACGCTATCTGTTGAACGACTTGTCGAAGAAGTTGCTTTCTTTGCAAGTGGATAGAAGCAAGCCTATCATCGTTGAACGTGGTAGTGATGGATTGATATTCAGAAACTAGACTATCATATATAAAACAGTGTCATTCTGAGTGAAACGAAGAATCTGATTGCATGATGTTTTCAGATTCTTCACTCCGTTCAGAATGACACTTATTTTTTTACTAGTTACTTATACTTATTCTTCTGTTGTTTCTTCTTCAGCAGCAACAAACTCTGTGATACCGTTGTTGATCAAGATGTTATACCACTGAATAAGCTTCTTGATATCGCTAGTGTGTACACGGTCGCGATCGTATGTAGGAAGTACTTCTGCCATATAAGCATGAAGTTCGGCTTGTGAAGCTTTCTTGTAATCGATAGAGGCAACAGCACCGTTTTCCTTGTTCTTTACAGATTCAAACACCTGACCCAAAGCAACTTCTTCATCATCGGTATACATGGCAATGTCGCCCAATGAAATTACTTTATCATGACCATATGCAGGGAATCTTTTCTTTGTTGCATCCAAAGTTTCCAGAATCAACATGTTCTTACCTTGAGAAATCAGTTTATACAATCCCGGTTTTCCAGAAATAGATAAAATTGTTCTTAACATAATACTTAGATATTTGATTTAATTAATTCGAGGAGCAAAAGTACAATTCATGATTGAAACTCCCAAATATATTCTATTTTTTACTTGTTTTTAAGATTTCCAACAACTCTGCAAGTTGGGTTTCCAACGATGAACTACCATCGTTAAGAATGACAAAATGAGACTTGTTCCTTTTTTGTTCTTCATCCATTTGGGCTGCCATCCTATCGCGTATCTGTTGTTCGGAAGCTGCATCCCGTTTCATGGCCCTTTCCAACCGCAATGCTTCCGGGGCATACACCATCACGACATAGTCGACACAATCTTGAAAGCCGGCCTCGAACAAGATGGCGGATTCAATTCCTACGAAGGCGAAATTTTCACGAGCCTTCACCCATCGATAAAAATCCGCTTTAACCCGAGGATGGACTATCGCATTGATTTGTTGTACATGTTCGGGAGATGAAAACAAATAACCAGCCAAGAAGGGTTTGTTCAATTCACCACCTTGATAAACCTCATCGCCCAACAAGGCAATCAAATCCTTTCGGATATCGGAATCGCTTGCCATCAGACGCTTGGCTTCGATGTCGGCATTATAAATAGGAATTCCACGTTGTTGAAGTAGGGTTGAGACATAAGTCTTACCACTTCCTATCCCTCCTGTTATGGCAATACTAATCATTGAATTCGATTTGTTGTTCTAAGATGTAATCGATTTCTTTCGGAGAAATCCGAATGTGATTCACATTGTGGGGATGCTTCACTAAAACCGGTGTGCATTTTTCTGTTTCGTTCTCCTTAAAATCCTTGTAATCAACCACGACCATAAAGTCATCGGCTGTTATTTCCTTGAAACGACTCAAACCTATCTGGAAAGTTACATTCACTTTCGAGGGGAAAGTACGAAGTACTCTATCTTCGGGGAAGTTCACACCGACCACCGGCACCTCGATTGTTTTTTCGGCAAAGACATCGACCAGGAAAGTTACATCGCTATGAGGAGGCGTAAATCGGGCTCCTTTCACCGGTTGGATATTGGCCCGATGATGAAGCGTGTCTGATACATGATTGATATCCAACAGCTGGGTATAAGCAGCCGTGATGGTATCCAGTATGGAACTTGGAGCGTAGACGATGACTGAATCGGGCGAATACAAGGTATCGGCAATGTAATATTGACGCTCGGCCTTTATGCTTCCACGAATCTTGACAGGGACTTTTCTAGCATCACCTTTGGTATAGATGAACTCCAAGGTGTCCGGTTTGATGGTGGAAAGCTTGGTTGACTGGCTGAATTGGCTAGATATGCGTTTGGCCAAAGTCGACACTGGGATTCTTACCTGATTACCTTTATCCAAATACTCATTGAAGTCTATGGTTAAAGGATAGAATGTTTGTCCCCACATATAATTGACTAGCACCGTTCCTCTGTCTTTCAATCCAATCTTGATTTCACGTGGAAGTTCTTCGGTTATCACCACATCTTCGGGTACATTTTTCATCCGCAAGGGAATGGCCAACTCGGTTTCATAATCATCGTTCAAAACCTGAAGCAACCAAAAGCTGAATGAGACGAACACAAAGAACAAGAAAATCAAAAATTCCCTACTCTTGGGTGAAAGCAGGAAATTTCTGATTTTCTCCAAAGTCTTCAAGCAACGTACTTGTATGTTCTGTTTATCGAACATTATTTCCTTTTGTTTTTACTTGGCTTGTTGCTGAGTAGCGGCAGCATCTGCGTAAATTGAATTCTTATCGATGCGAATCTTTACACCCGATGCAATTTCCAATACTACCACATTTCCTTCGATGGATTTTACCTTACCATAAATACCACCGGCTGTAACAACATCCTGTCCCATCTGAAGGTTATTACGGAAATTCTGGATTTCCTTTTGCTTCTTGTTTTGAGGACGGATCATAAAGAAGTACATGATAGCGAAGATTGCCACCATCATAATCAAGAAAGAATAGTCACCTCCGGCTTGTGCCTGCAAATATACCAATGCTAAATTCATCATGATTCTCTTTTGTTAATTAGTTCTTTATCAGTTTATTTTCATTCTTCAATATGTTCACAATACCATCCAGAGTACCATTGATAAAGCTGCCACTCTTTGGGGTACTATACAATTTTGCAATTTCCACATATTCATTCAACGTAACACTTAACGGAATGTTCGGAAAACTTAAGATTTCGGCCAATGCAATCTGCATGATTACCACATCCATGAACGCTACACGATCCAAATCCCAGTTGCGTGTATTTTCGCTAATCAGATGACGGTAATAATCCGCATTCAAGATGGTGCGTCTGAACAAGCGACGTGCAAAGTCCTGATCTTCTTCATCCTTAAATTCAGGTAACAATTCCTGCTTTGCACCATTCTGTTCTTCAAAACGCTTGATTGTTTTCAACACAAAAGTATCGACTATTTCCTTATCATCGTTCCAATAAAGGCTTTGGTCTTCCAACACCTGGTCGAGTTCCTCGTTATTGAAAATGATACGCTTGTAAATCTTCCTCCACAACTCACGGTCTTCTTCATACGAAGATGTTTCGGATGCCATATATTCCTTATAGATATCGCTATCCATAATCTTTTCACACAGGCCTTTCACAAACTCCTCTTCATTTTCCCAAGTCTTTTTCTGATTTTGGGCAAAATCCATCAATTGATGATTGACTTCAAGCTGAGCAATGAAACGATTGTCTACAAATTTTGTATTAGGATACAACTCTTCAGCGGTTGGCAACAACTTGCTCTTAGCCGCATTCAGTTTTCTTTCGGCTTGTTTCGTAATTTCTACCATTAAAAGTAGCAGGTAATTGTACATATCATAAGCTTTTGAAAGGCTAAAGAACAACTCCTTTTCAGCTGCATCCAAATTCTTGCCCCCATTTTGATAGTAAGCATAAACGATCTGCACAATCTTAAGACGAATAAGAACTCTATTAATCATAATTCACATAATTATTCTATGAATTGCAAAATTATATAATTCCATGAATTTAACCTAACGCAATTACATTTTTTAAATAAAAAAACATTCAGATTCCCTTTTTTATCTATCTCATAAAAAGTTTACCCACGTTTTTTTTGTACATTTAGAAAAAATGTCCAAATTTGAGCCATAATCATATCAGATCTAAAAAATCATGGAAGAATTCAAGAAGAAAGGTGCTGTAGAAGGTGACAAGGAAATCGTTTTCTCTAAAGCTATCAAAGCAGGAAAACGCATTTACTATTTAGATGTGAAGAAGAACCGTCGAGACGAAATGTTTCTAGCCATTACAGAAAGTAAAAAAATCGTTTTGGGAGAAGGAGACGATTCTCAAGTAAGTTTCGAAAAGCATAAAATCTTTTTATATAAAGAAGATTTTGAAAAATTCATGAACGGCTTGCAACAAGCCATCCAATTCATTGCCGACGAGCAAGGACTTCCTGAACCTCACCAAGAAGAAAAAGAAGTTCCAGCCGAAGAAGCCAGCGAAAGCCTCAGCGAAAGCGAAATCAAGATTGACATCGATTTCTAAACAATATTCAGTCGATACCCCATCAATGTGTCATCCTGAACCTTGCTAAGAATCTGAATACATCCATCTAACGTCTTCAGATTCTCCAGTTTGTTCAGAATGACATTGTTTTATAAGCCTTCTTTTAAAAATTCCTCGGAAATACCTTTGTCAATTCAAGAAAAAGGCGTACTTTTGCACCGCTTTTTTAAGCTCATCGTGTGATATACCACATCGTGTGATGGCGAATTAAGCAAAAAACAAACTTAATTTAGAGTAACACAAAAAAAAATTAAAAAATGAAATCAATCGAAGTTAAAGGTTCTTTGAGAACAGACCTTGGTAAGAAAGGTACTCGCGAATTGCGTAAGAACAATGGTGTTCCATGTGTATTGTATGGCGTAAAGAAGGACGAAAACGGTCTTCCAGTAGCTACTCACTTCTCTGTACCTGTTGAAGGTCTCCGCAACTTGGTATA
>JAFQNW010000077.1 GCA_017420875.1 Bacteroidaceae bacterium | reverse complement strand
TAGTAGAACTTCTTTGTAAACAAGTTCACATCAAAAGTTCTCTTGGTTCTTCTCTTAGAGTGTGAAACATTGTTGCCAATCATGGCTTTCTTTCCGGTAATTTGACAAATCTTCGACATTGCTATCTAATTTTTATAGTTTATTCAGTTAGGTATTTCAAACGGAGTGCAAAATAACGACTTTTATTTTTAATATACAAGAAAAACAGAAAATAATTGTTGTTTATTGCTCATTTTCTTTATTTTGGAGTAATTTTTGGAGTAAAGACAAGGCTTTTTGAGTGGCATTTGCAATGTTTTTATTGCGTCCTTCGTCACCCTCAAGCTTAAGGGTCATAATCTTTTCTCCCATGATTGCGGCGATCCAAATTGTACCTACGGGGGTAGCAGGAGTACCTCCTGTCGGGCCTGCAATGCCTGTTGTTGCTACGGCACAATCAGAATTCATCGATTTCATCGCACCTTTGGCCATCTCAATTACAGTTTCTTCACTTACCGCACCTTTGTTTTCGAGGGTTTCGGCATTGACACCCAGCAGATTTTTCTTCACTTCATTGGAATAGGCAATGATTCCACCTTTAAAGAAATGCGAACTTCCTGGGATAGCGGTGATAAATGTAGCGATATTACCTGCTGTACAACTTTCGGCAGTTGCTAGGGTTAGTCCTTCTTTCCAGAACATGTCGCTGAGCTCTTTGCTTATAAACTTGCTTTGTAATGACATATGATTATTTTTGTATGATTTTTAAATAGTGACTCTTGAATATGCGGGTTTGTCTATACTACAGAAATCCTTGTCCAAGTATTTGTAATATCCGGTAATGGCAATCATGGCCGCATTGTCGGTGGTATAGCTAAACTTTGGGATATATACTTTCCAACCAAATCGCTTGGCATGGTCATGAAATGCATTACGCAGCCCAGTGTTGGCTGATACACCTCCAGCTACAGCTACTTCCTTGATCTTTAATGATTTGGCTGCTTTTCGTAGTTTGTCCATTAAAATGTCAACTACGGTTGCTTCGAGTGATGCAGCTAAGTCTTCTTTATGGTTCTCGATAAAATTGGGGTCTTCTTTTAACCAATCACGCAAAGAATACAAAAAAGAGGTCTTTAGTCCGCTAAAGCTATAATTGTATTCAGGAATGTGCGGTTTACTGAATGTAAATGCTTTCGGGTTTCCTTGACGAGCCAAGCGGTCGATGATTGGTCCCCCAGGGTAACCGAATCCCATAACCTTAGAGCATTTGTCGATGGCTTCACCAGCAGCGTCATCGATGGTTTGTCCGATAACTTCCATGTCGTTATAGGCTTTTACAAGGATAATTTGCGAATTTCCTCCCGAAACCAATAAGCATAAGAATGGGAATTGAGGTTGGTCCTTATCTTCTTCTGATTCTTTAACGAAATGTGCTAACACGTGGGCTTGCAGATGGTTAACGTCTATCATAGGGATGTTCAGTGAACGTGCAAATCCCTTGGCAAACGATACTCCCACCAACAAGGAACCCATCAAACCTGGGCCACGAGTAAAGGCAATAGCACTCAATTGTTCTTTTTCTACACCAGCTCTTTTCAAAGCTTCGTGTACCACAGGGACAATGTTTTGTTGGTGAGCACGGGAGGCCAATTCGGGTACTACCCCACCGTATGATTCGTGTACGGCTTGGCTAGCCACGACATTCGAGAGCAAAACTCCGTTACGAATGACTGCTGCCGAAGTGTCGTCACAAGATGATTCTATGCCTAATATAATTGTATCCATATCTTCTATACCTTATATATATTAATAAGTCAGGATTTCAAGTCCGTTTTCGGTCATCACGAAGGTGTGTTCCCATTGGGCAGAAGGAAGTTCGTCTTCGGTGACTACCGTCCAGTCGTCTTCTTCATCGACAAAAACTTCATAAGTTCCCATGTTTATCATAGGTTCGATGGTGAATGTCATGCCTGGTACCAGCAACATGCCTGTTCCTTTCTTTCCGAAATGTTCTACATCCGGTTCTTCATGGAACTCCAATCCTACTCCATGACCACACAAGTCTCTGACAACAGAGAAGCCATTCTTCTTGGCATGTCTTTCAATTGCGTTGCCTATGTCGCCCACGAAACCGAAAGGTTTGGCTGCTTCCATACCTATTTCCAAACATTCTTTCGCCACTTCTACCAGCTTTTTCTTTTGTGGGGTTGTTTCGCCAATGATAAACATGCGTGAAGCGTCTGCATAATATCCGTTCAGAATGGTGGTACAATCCACATTGATGATGTCGCCTTCCTCCAAAATTTCGTATTCATTGGGAATGCCGTGGCAAACCACTTCGTTGACCGATGTACAACAGCTTTTCGGGAAACCTTCATATCCTAGGCAGGCAGGGATGGCTCCATGGTCGCGGGTATATTCATAAACAAGCTTGTCGATTTCCAATGTACTCATGCCGGCATGGATTTCCTTGGCCACTAAATCGAGTACTCCCGTGTTGATGATACCGCTTTGACGGATTCCTTCTATCTGTTCGGGAGTCTTGATCAGATTTCTTGTGGGCACTAGATGTCCTTTGTCCTGGAAAGAAAGTACTTTCTTGTCCAATTCGGTTGGTTCAACTCCTTTAGGGATTCTCCAGTTTATTTTGTTTCGTTTCATGTCTTTGAATATATACAACCGACAAAGTTAATGTAAATATTTAGAATGATGGTGAAAATAGGGAAAAAACCTCCCGAGGTTTTTATCAAGGGTGAGTGAATCTGTTTGTTATTGGGATAAATTGGATGGAAATATTTGTTTTGATGTTGGAAGCATTGTTTTATTTCCTAAAACCGATTACTTTTGTTTTTCTAAATTGGAATCGTTTATGTTTAAAATAGGAATTATCGGTGCCGGACACATTGCAGAGAAGATGGCATATACCGTTCAATGCATGGAAAATGCTTGTTGCTATGCCGTGGCATCGCGTACATTATCGAAGGCAGAAGCTTTTGCCATCAAGTATGGATTTGAAAAAGCCTATGGCTCGTATGAGGAACTGGCTGATGACCCTGAGGTGCAATTAATCTATGTGGCTACTCCGACCTCACATCATTTTGAACAGGTACGCATGTGTCTGATGAAAGATAAACCGGTGCTTTGCGAGAAGACATTTGTGGCCAATGCCAAAGAGGCAGAAGAACTGATAGCTTTGTCGCGTGAGCGGAATGTGTATTTGGCAGAAGCTATTTGGACACGCTACATGCCTTTTTCGAAAACGATTGTAGAATGGGTAAATAGCGGAATTATAGGTAAGCCGAAAATGTTGATGGCTAACTTGTGTTATCCTGTTGAACATAAGGAAAGAGTTATCCGCCCGGAATTATGTGGCGGAGCTTTGTTCGATTTAGGAGTCTATCCCATCAATTTGGCTTTGATGGTTTTCGGGCATGATATTCAGAATGTTTCATCGTCTTGTGTTAAGAACGATTTGGGAGTAGACCTTCAAAATAGCATGACGCTGACTTATAACGACGGGCGAATGGCTATGTTGCAAACATCGGTTTGCTTTGCAAGCGACCGGAAAGGGGTAATCTTTGGCGATAAAGGATACATTGTTATTGATAACATCAACAATCCTCAAAATGCTACCCTTTACAATTCTTTCCAAGTGAAATTGACTACTCGTAGTGAAGTTCCTTCGTTTACGGGGTTTGAATATCAGGTAGATGCGGCTATCCGTTCTATTTCGGAAGGGAAAATTGAGCCGGATGAGATGCCGCATGAAGAAATCCTTCGGGTGATGCGGATGCTCGATGAACTGAAAAAAACTTGGGGAGTTCGTTTTCCGATGGATGAGGAGTAATCAGTCCTCATCCATGAAGTCTTCCAGATGAAGCATTTTCTGGCTATCTTCTTTCGGGAGTGCTTCTACTTGGCGGAGTTTTCGTTCGATGGCACGTGTACGTTTGCCCATGACTTCTTCGAGTTGGTCGCCGGCATTTTGAAGATTTTTCTGCACTTTCTCAAGCATGCCTCCAAACTTGCCGAACTCCGTCTTGACTGCTCCCAATACACCCCACACTTCGCTTGTGCGTTTTTGGATGGCAAGGGTGCGGAATCCCATCTGAAGGCTATTAAGGATAGCTCCCAAAGTGGTAGGTCCTGTTACTACAATCTTGTAATCCTTCTGAAGAGTCTCCACCAACGATGTCCGTCGGATTACCTCTGCATAAATGCTTTCGAAAGGTAGAAACATGATGGCAAAGTCTGTTGTATAAGGAGGTTCAATATATTTGTCGTGAATGTCTTTGGCCATTCGCTTGATGGTGGTTTCCAATTGTTTGGAAGTGGTGTCAATCATCGTGGCATCTCCATCTTCGTAAGCGTCGATGTATTGTTCGTATACATCTTTAGGAAACTTGGCATCGATGGGCAGGTAAATGGTATCTTTACCATCGTTCTTCCCTGGGAGTTTGATGGCAAATTCGACAAATTCCGTTGCATCCTTTCGGGTTTTTACGTTGGCTTCGTATTGTTCGGGACTTAACATTTGCTCCAACAATGCGGCCAGTTGGATTTCGCCAAAAGTACCTCGTGTCTTGACATTGCCCAGAACTTTCTTCAATCCTCCCACATCCTCGGCCAGATTTTTCATCTCTCCCAACCCTTTCTGGACGTTTTCTAATTGCGAACGCACCAATTCGAAAGATTGTCCGATGCGTTCGTTCAACGTTTTCTGGAGTTTCTCTTCTACCATGACTCGCATGTCATCCAAGCGTTTCTCCGTAGATTTTACCAAAGCATCCTGCTGACGGTTCATCACCTCGAATTTTTCACGTTGCATCTCGTGGGTTGTCATCAGATTTCGGTGAAGGGTTGTTTGCATCTGTTGGGTGGAAAGGCTTAGAGCTTGATTCAACTCGGTGCGTAATTCACGCATGTTTCGAGTCATTTCTTCCCGATTTTCTTTCATTTCTTGTCGAAATGAAGCCTCCAGGCGTTCGGTTTGCTTTCGGTTGTTTTTTAAAAGAGCGACGAATAAGTTGGCCGCTAAGAGTATAAGGATGATAGTTAGCAAAATCAGTTCCATAAATTATCGTTATTTGGAGTTAAAGAGAATGCAAGCCCCAGGCAGAGCAAATTTATTCGTATGCCGAAGTGTAGCTTTCCCTCGCTTTTTTAAGCAAAAATAGCAAAAAATACTCGATATTGTCTTATCTTTGAAGCGAATTAACCGATTTCCCTTGATATCATATGATGAAGTATAAATTATTGGTTCTCGACTTGGACGGAACCCTGACAAACAATAAGAAAGAGATAACCGAGCATACCCGACGTACATTGATCGATGCTCAAGAGCGAGGAATAAAGATTGTGCTGGCCTCCGGACGCCCTACTTATGGCATCGTTCCTATTGCCGATAAGTTGGAATTGAAGAAGTATGGTGGTTATATCCTCTCGTACAACGGTGGCGAAATCACGAATTGGCAAACGGGCGAACTGATGTATGAAAATGTGTTGGATGCCGATGTACTTCCCTATCTGTATCAATGTGCAAAGGACAATCAGTTTGCCATTGTGACTTATAAGGACAAGTATGTGCTGACCGAACATCCCGACGATGAATATGTGCTGAAAGAAGCTATCCTGAACGTCATGGAAACTAAGAAAGTGGATAACTTCCTGGAAGCCATCGATTTCCCCGTAGCTAAGTGCTTGATTGTTGGCGAAGCCGAACGCTTGGCCGTATTGGAAAAGGAAATGCATGAAGCCCTTAAGGAGCGGATGGGTGTCTATCGCTCAGAGCCCTATTTCCTTGAGCTGGTGCCCAAAGGCATCGACAAGGCACAATCATTGGCGGTTTTGTTGGAGAAGATTGGGGCTACCAAGGACGAAATGATAGCCATAGGCGATGGATTCAATGATTTGTCCATGATTCAATATGCCGGATTGGGTGTGGCGATGGCCAATGCCCAGGAAGTGGTAAGACAAGTTGCTGACTATATCACCCTTTCTAATGAAGAGGATGGTGTAGCTGCCGTAGTAGAGAAATTCATGAAGTAATATACAACAAGAGAAGGCGAAAAATAAAAACGTGAAGGCGAATTTTTGATTTGCCTTCACGTTTTCATTATAAGGTCTTGATGTTTGTCTTATTTTTGCTTCGTTTCCTTTGGCTTTCTGTCGAAGAAAGGATTCTTAGATGAGGCACTAACCGGGATGGCAAATACCTGACGACATCCTTCCAATATGCCCAGACGTTGAGCGGCAAGCCCTGCCGAGAACATGACGCGAGTGTCTACCCGATGGTCGGCCGCGGTGGCACATGCCGATCCGATAGCAATCCCTACATCTACAGAAACGATAGCACATGGTACTCCTTCAGGTCTGTCCGCACAATTGGAGTATCCACAATGACCGCAATTAAGGCCATGGGCATGTTCACGCGTACCTATTAATAATACGCATTCGGCATTCAGGATGTTGTCGGCATCACGAAGGAAGAACTTGAAGCCATTTTCTTCGTGAATGGCAATCATTTCGTTGGACAAGCGATGGATATCCTCGTCGGTAACCAAAGCTATTTCAATAACATCCACTCCTTTGCCTTTGGGAGCGGTTCGTGCCGCGGTCATCATTTGCTGGGCGATGCGTAGCACTTGTTCGTGGCGGGTTTCTCTTTCGGTCAGTATCATGATTGTTTTCTGAGCATAAGTGATTTGAAAGCAGCTGGATAAGGAGTCTCGAATTCCATCAATTCACGGGTTACCGGATGGTAAAAACAGAGTTTGAAGGCATGGAGGGCCAATCGTCCCAATGGGTCGCATTGGCTTCCGTATCGTTCGTCGCCCACTACCGGATGACCTAAATCGGACATATGTACACGGATTTGGTTCTTGCGTCCTGTTTCCAATTTCAATTCCATCAGCGAATATCCGTTGGCTCGCTTGATGGTCTTGTAATGTGTCAAGGCATATTTTCCGGTGCCGTCATCAACAGGGCTTGAGGATACGTAGAGTTTGCGGTCTGTCAACCATGATTCGATGCTTCCGGCATCTCTCTCCATTTCACCCGAGACGATGGTCACGTATCTGCGGTCTTTCACAATGTCGTACCAATTGTCGCGTAAAGTGTTCATGGTCTTTTCGTCCTTGGCATACATCATCAAACCCGAGGTTTCTCTATCCAATCGGTGTACCACGAAGATGCGATTGTTGCGATGTGAACGTTTCACGTATTCACTCAGAATATGTTGGGCGGTGC
>JAFQNW010000076.1 GCA_017420875.1 Bacteroidaceae bacterium | reverse complement strand
ATATATAATTAAAACTATTTATTACCCTTTTTTAGCTATATTTTCATTTAAAAATAACTGCCATCTGCCATCTGCCATCGGTTTCCGATGGACAGGGGGGGGAGGTAAGTAGTAAAAGCGTTGGGTATCAATAGAATGACTGTTAAATTACAAGGCAAAGCGAAGAAAATAGCAGAGCGTAACGAAAATCTCAAGCACATCAAAATGGGTGTTACCGAGATCCTTCGCTACGCTCTGGATGACCAAAATGATAAGGAATTTCTATTTCAAAACATCATTTTCTTGCTTACTTGCAATACTTTTCGATGAGCTTGTCCACCAGCTCGTCGCCCAAGGCTTTCGCCTTGTCGAAGTTGGCACAGGCTTCTTTTTTCATCTTCTTCAGGGCTTGGGCGTAACCCAGCAGACGGTATCCGGCAGCCGACTGGTTGTCGAGCGAAACCACCTTCTGGAAGGCAGCCAGGGCTTCGTCTACCTGGTTGACACGCAAGTGTACGGCACCCTTTTCGAGCATCACGTCCACATTGTCCGGTGCCAATTCGGCAGCCTTGTTGATGTCGTCCAACGCCTGCTTGTACATGCGGCACTGCATCTCTACCTGCTCGCGTTCGAAGTAGAAAGCAGCCGAGGCGTTGCTACCCACAATTTCCTCGAACTGGTTGTAGTCGAGCACAGCCTCGCGGTACTTCTTGGCGTCGGCCTTCAAGGTGGCACGTTCGTAGAAGTAAGGGGCAGCCTCGGAAATGTAAGGCTTGTTGAAACGCACGATGGCACTGTCCATCAGGGCGATGACTTCGTTGATGTCGCTACCCTCGGTGAGTTGCTTGGCCTTGGCAGCCGAGTAGAAGGTTACGGGGCTGGCCATGGTGGTCTTGTTCACTCGATCGAAGCTATTGAAAGCTTCGGCATAGTTTTTCTGAGCAAACAGGATATCGCCTTCCAACTGGAGGTAAAGGCCTTGTGGGTCTTCCTTTACAGCTTCTTGAATCAGGTTTAACGCACGTTCGTAAGTCCAAGATTCATAAGGAGTTTCACTTTCAGGAACAGATACTCGGTAAGCATAAATTGCCTTGGCTACGTGGTGCTTCACTTCGGCCTTCTTGTTCGAGATTTCGATGGCCTTTTCCAAGTCCTCGTTGGCCTGAGCATAGCGGTCGGCCTTCTTGTTTTCGATGAAGTAGAGGGCACGCTGCAAGTATCCGTCGTAGCTGTTCGGGAACTTGTTCATGAAGTCCTGAATGAGTTCCAGATAGTCTTCTTCGCTCATCATGCTGGACGACATGTGGAGGAATACGAAGGCTTGTTCTTCGGTGTCGGGCAAGGTTTTCTTGATGCCGATGCTGCTCAGGGCGGCGTCGTTCATCGAGAGGGCACTGACGCTCAAAGCGGCTCCGTAGCTGGCTCCGATGGCATAGCTTTCGGTGCTTTCCTCGGAAGCGTTTTTCTGAATCATGCCCAGCACTTGTCCGGCAGCATTCATGATGGGGCAGCTCACAATCTTCTCGGTGGTCTTCATCTCGAGGGTGTAGTAGAAGGAGTTGTTGCCGATGCTGTCCACAGCGGTCACTTTACCTGTCTGGCAAGTGGTGGCCTTCTGGGTGGAATAGGGCAGCAGATAGACGGTTTCGCCCACCTTGGCGGGTTGCATGGCCAGGGTCAGGGTGATTTGCTTCTTGTCGACGGGAGTGACAAACTTCACGATGTCGTACATGGAGTTGGCACCGCTGATGCTGGTCACATCGGACTGCTTTCCGTCGGCATTGATGATGACGGCACGTTCGGCTCCTTCGAACAGGCTGAAATCGGACAGTGCAGTGCCCTTTGCGTCGATGTAGAATCCGTTTCCGGTGCCTTTAATCTGGTTGTTCTTATCGTAGGTTACGATGGAAAATACGGCTTTCTTAGCCTTCTCGGCCCATTTAGGGGTGACTTGTGCCACAGTAAACTGGGTGAGCATGCAGCACACAAGTGTCCAAATTGTTTTCTTCATTATGGTTAGTTTTTGTTTATTCTTCACTGGCGAAGCCGCGTTGTTTTACAGCCTCGTAAATCAATACTCCCGCAGCTACAGACACGTTCAGCGACTCGATGGTACCACACATCGGAATCTTGATCCATTCGTCGCACAGGGCCAGGTGTTCGTACGACACGCCCTTGTCCTCGGCACCCATGATGATGCAGGTAGGGTCCATGTAGTTGGCCTTGCTATAGTCGTAATCGCCCTTTTCGGTAGCAGCTACAATCTTGAAACCGCTTTCTTTCAAGAACTTGATGGTTTGTGTCAGGCTCTGTTCACGGCACACGGGCAGGGTGTGCAAAGCTCCGGCCGAGGTCTTGATGGCATCGGCATTCACGCTGACGCTGTTCTTGGCCGGGATGATGATGCCGTCTACACCGGCACACTCGCAAGTACGGGCAATGGCACCGAAGTTACGCACATCGGTGATGCCGTCGAGCATGATGAGCAAGGGGTTCTTGCCTTCTTCGAAGAGGAACGGCACGAGGTCTTCCGTCTTCTGGTAGGTGATGGAGGAGATGTAGGCCACCACACCTTGATGGTTCTTGCGGGTGATGCGGTTGATTCGTTCTACCGGCACACGCTGCACAGGGATGAGAGTGCCCTTCAGCACGGCAAACAACTCCTTGGACAAGTCGCTCTGGATGTCACGCTTCACCAGAATCTTGTCGATTTCCTTTCCGGCCTGGATGGCTTCGATTACGGCACGTACGCCGAATATCATTTCACTTTTTTCTGTCATCATATCGTTTCATTATTTAATAAGGCCCGTGCGTTGTTCAAGGCGGCTTCGGTCAACGTGGCACCGCTCAACATGTGGGCTATTTCGAGTATTCTTTCTTCTGCATCGAGCGGGCGGATGTGGCTGTTGGTGCCCACCTCGGTATCTTCCTTGTACACTTTGTAGTGATGGGCTCCACGGGCTGCAATCTGCGGCAAGTGGGTGATGCTGATTACCTGACGGTTGGCTTGTCCCATCTCCTGCATGATGAGGGCCATCTTCTCGGCAATGGAGCCGGATACACCGGTATCGATTTCGTCGAAGATGATGGTGGGCAGATTCACGGCACCGGCTATCAACGCCTTGAGCGACAGCATGACACGGGCTATTTCACCGCCCGAGGCTATGGAGGCCACCTGTTGCAAGGCTCCGTTCTTGTTGGCCGAGAAAAGGAAGGCCACATTGTCCATGCCGTTTGCATCGGGCTCCTTGCGGGGCGTAAGCTCTACGGCAAAGCGTACATTGGGCATGCCCAGCGGCACCAGGTAGGTCTGCATCTGCTTTTCTACCTCTTTCGAGGCCTGGGTGCGGAGTTGGGTCAGGTCCTTGCTCACGGCCAGCAGTTGCTGGTAAAGGGCTTCCTTCTGTTTTCGCAACGCTTCGATCTGTTCGTCGCTCGAAGTGATGCTATCCAGTTTGACAGACAATTCGTCGTATAGTTCGATAAGCTCTTCGACGGTGCTCACCCGATGCTTCTGCTGGAGGCTATAAATCAGGTTCAACCGCTCGTTGACATACTCCAGACGGGCCGGGTTGAACTCCACGTCCTCGCTGGCATTGGCCACTTCGTGGCTCAGGTCCTTCAGTTCGATGTAGCAGCTTTCCAGACGGTCTATCCATTCCTGACTAGGGGCGTACACCTTGGCAATGCCTTGCAGGGTCTGCACACATGCCTTGGTGGCCGACAAGAGGGACACGTCGTCCGCTTCCATCATTTGCTCCACCTGATACAGGCCGGCCTTGATTTCTTCGGCATGGCTCAGGGTTTCGGCTTCCTGCTCCAGTTCTTCCTGCTCGCCCGGTTGCAAGTTGGCTTCCTCCAGCTGACCCACCTGAAAACGGATGTAATCTTCATCCTGACGGCTTTGCTCGGCTTCGGCTATCAAGTGTTCCAAATCCTTCGAGGCTTGCTTGTAGGCCAAATAAAGCTGTTTGTAGGCAGCCAGTTGTTCCTGATTGTGCGACAAGATATCGAGTACGCTCAGTTGGAAATTCTCCTGATTGAGCAATAGATTCTGATGCTGGCTGTGCACATCGAGCAGTTTCTCGCCTATCTCCTTCATCTGTACCAGCGAAGCGGGGCTATCGTTGATGAACGCCCGACTCTTTCCGGAGGCATATAGCTCACGACGCAGGATGCATTCGTCTGCCTCGTACTCCAAATCGTGCTTTTCAAAAAAATCCGCCAGTGCGTATGCCGATATGTCAAACCTTGCTTCAACCACACACTTGCTGGCACCGGTCTTGATGGCCTTGATGTCGGCACGCTGTCCTGCCAGCAACCCGATGGCTCCGAGGATGATGGATTTACCTGCACCCGTCTCGCCGGTAATCACCGAGAAGCCGGTATGAAAATCAATGTCGAGCTGCTCGATCAGTGCATAGTTTTGTATATGGATGGATTGTAACATACGGTTGTTATTTCTTAAGTACTTCGGCCAGGCGGTCGATGATGTCTGTAGCCACTTCCTGCTTGGTTTTCAAAGGGTAGGGGGTGGCACCTTCCTGATCGATGATGGTGATTTTATTCGTATCGACCCGGAAACCGGCTCCCTGGTCGTTCAACGAGTTGAGCACGATGAAGTCGAAGTTCTTGCGTTCAAGCTTGCCTTTGGCGTTGACAGCTTCATCGTTGGTCTCGAGGGCAAATCCCACCAGTATCTGATTGTCTTTCTTAGAGGCACCCAGCGATGCAGCTATGTCTTGCGTTGGCTTGAGGCGAAGCACCAAATCGTCCTTTTCGCGTTTGATTTTCGCATCGGCCACTTCTTCCGGGGTAAAGTCGGCCACTGCAGCACAAAGAATGCCCGCATCGGCATCCTGATAGGCTTGCTTGGCAGCTTCGTACATTTGCTGGGCACTTTCCACATCCACTTTGCAGATGTTAGGATGATGCACCGACAAGCTGGTTGGGCCGCTCACCAGCACGACTTCGGCTCCTCGTGAGGCACATTCTTCGGCCAGGGCATAACCCATCTTTCCCGACGAATAGTTGCCTATAAAGCGTACGGGGTCTATCTTTTCGTAGGTAGGGCCGGCGGTAATGACCACTTTTCTGTCCTTCAAGTCCTGTTGCTGGGCAAAGAATGCCTCTAGCACTTCGACAATCTTTTCAGGCTCTTCCATGCGTCCCTTTCCCACCAGATGACTGGCCAACTCGCCCGAAGCAGGCTCGATGATGTGGTTTCCATACGAGCGGAGAATATCCAGATTCTTTTGGGTAGATGGATGGGCAAACATATCGAGGTCCATGGCCGGTGCCACAAACACAGGTGCCTTCATGGATAAGTAGGTGGTAATAAGCATGTTGTCGGCTATGCCATGAGCCATCTTGCCAATGGTGCTGGCCGTAGCGGGTGCAATGACCATCGCATCGGCCCAAAGGCCCAAATCTACATGGCTATGCCAGGTGCCGTCGCGTTGCGAGAAGAACTCGCTGATGACCGGCTTGCTGGTCAGAGCCGAAAGGGTGATGGGAGTGATGAACTCCTTGCCGGCCGGGGTGATGACCACCTGCACTTCGGCACCCTTTTTGATAAGTCCACGAATGAGTATAGCCGCTTTATAGGCGGCTATGCTTCCGGTAATACCTAATACGATTTTTTTTCCTTTCATATTATTTCAACAGACCCGTTTCACGTAGTCTAATTTTAGTCAACACATTCTTGGTATTCAGGGTGAAATCGCCATTCATAATCCAACCGTAATACCCCATGTCCTTCTTGAGGATTTCGGCCACCGACATGCCTTTGTATTTGCCGAAGTTGAACACCTCGACACCATTATCATCGTACACGATGCGTCCGGCAAAGTCCACGTTCTTGTTGAAGCTGGAGTAATTGGACAAGAAGGTGATGTCGTTTTCCAATACATCCGGATAATGATCCAGCTGAGCCTTGAGCACTTCGTAAGTGGCACGTGTATCGGCCTCGGCAGTGTGGGCATCCTCCAGATTCTTCTTGCAATAGAATTTATATGCAGCCGAGAGGGTGCGTTGTTCAAGCTTGTGATAGATGACCTGAACATCCACAAACTTACGCTTCATCAAGTCTACATCCACACCGGCACGAAGGAATTCCTCGGCCAGGACAGGGATGTCGAAGCGGTTCGAATTGAAACCGGCCAGGTCGCAACCTTCAATGTCGGCAGCAATCTTCTTCGCGATATCCTTGAAGGTAGGACAATCGGCCACATCCTCGTCGTGGATGCCATGAATGGCTGTCGAAGCCTCAGGAATGTGCATTTCCGGGTTGATACGCAGGGTCTTGCTTTCCTCATTTCCGTTAGGATAAACCTTGAGGTAGCAGATTTCTACGATTCTGTCCGAGTTGATATTGGTCCCCGTAGTTTCCAAATCAAAAAAAACCAATGGGTTTTTCAAGTTCAATTTCATGAGTAGTGGCAGGGATTAATCGTTCAACATCATTGGCATCAACAGCATGAGCAGGTCGCTTTCTTCGTCCTGTTCAACCGGCACGATGACACCTGCACGCGATGGGTCGGCCAACTCCATGATTACTTCCTGAGAAGATACATTGTTCAGGATATCAATGAGGAAAGTCGACTTGAAACCGATGCTCATCGGGTTGCCTTCGTATTGGCACATCAAAGTTTCTTCTGCCGAAGTGGAGAAGTCGATATCCTGACCGGAAATCTGGATGCGGTTGATGTCCAAATGAAGCTTAATCAAGCTGCTGGCAGCCGATGAGAATACGGATACACGCTTCAAGGCACTGATAAACGCTGCACGGTCAATGGTTGCCTTGTGCGGGTTATTTTGAGGGATAACCGAGTTGTAGTTCGGGTAACGGCCTTCAATCAGACGGCAAGTCATGCTATAATTGTCGAGCGTGAACACGGCATTACGATCGTCAAAACCAATCTGAACATCGCCCTGCTCCTTCGGAAGGAGGTTCTTGAGCAACGAAGCCGGCTTCTTAGGAAGGATAAATGCAGCCTTTTCAGTGCCACGAGCCTTGTAAGTCTTGTTTCTTACCAGCTTATGTCCGTCCGAAGCTACGAAAGTGATGTCTTCGGGAGTGATGTCGAAGTAAATACCATTCATCACCGGACGAAGTTCGTCATCGGCAGTAGCAAACAGCGAACGGTTGATGCCGTTCAGCATCACCGGAGCACCCATCGTTACATACACAGCGTTTCCGCCCAAGTTTGGAGTCTGCGGATATTCGTCGGCATTCTGGCCCATCAAGCTGTACTTACCATTTTGGTAGTGTACAGTAATTTCGAAGTTTTCAGTATTCACTTCGAAAGTCAAAGGCTGTTCAGGAATTTCCTTCAATGCATCAAGAATGGTCTTGGATGATACAGCAAAACGTCCGTCACCGTCATTTTCAATCACTTCGATGGATGTAACCAAGGTAGTTTCGCTATCCGAAGCGGTAACCGACAAGGTGCCATCGGTCATTTCAAGTAAGAAACAATCCAAAATGGGCAATGAATTTTTTGAATTTATGACGCGGCTGATGGCCTGCAAATGACTGAATAAACCAGTACTTGATACAACGAATTTCATAGGTCTTATAGTATTTTATTTATTATCAAAATGTTATTGTTTTTAATCTGCCAAAGATAGTGAAAAGTTTGCATATGACGGGTAAAAAAGGACTCAAAAATTAGCAACATTCAAACAAAAAGATTAATTTCGCCCAAAAATTAAACGTATTAAAAATGGAATTATCAGGAAAAGTAATTGCTGTACTCGATCCTAGAAGTGGTGTATCCAAGACTGGTAACCCTTGGATGGTACAAGAATATGTCATCGAAACGCACGACCAATATCCACGCAAGATGTGTTTCGATGTATTTGGTGAAGACAAAATCAAGCAGTTTAACATTCAGATAGGTGAGGAGTTGACCGTTTCATTCGACGTGGATGCACGTGAATGGCAAGGACGTTGGTTCAACAGTATCCGTGCATGGAAAGTAGAACGTGCAGCAACCCAACAACCAGCTCCGGCAGATGTACCGTTCCCTCCAATGCCTGATGCTCCGGTAGACTTCTCGGCAGGCGACGAAAAGGACGACCTTCCTTTCTGATTTTCAAGCAAAAACATAAAAAAAGAGATTCCAAACGGAATCTCTTTTTTTTATCTCTTACGAATTCATGCTCAACAGGAATTCTTCGTTGTTCTTGGTGTTTTCCAACTGACCTTTCAAGAAATCCATCGCCTCGATTGGATTCATGTCCGACAAGTACTTGCGGAGAATCCACATGCGGTCGAGGGTAGTCTTGTCCAACAACAAGTCGTCGCGGCGTGTGCTCGAAGCAATCAGGTTCACAGCCGGGAAGATACGCTTGTTGCTCAAGTTGCGGTCGAGCTGCAATTCCATGTTACCTGTACCCTTGAATTCTTCGAAAATCACTTCGTCCATCTTCGAGCCTGTATCAATCAAAGCAGTAGCGATGATAGTCAATGAACCGCCGCCTTCAATGTTACGGGCAGCACCGAAGAAACGCTTAGGCTTGTGCAAGGCATTGGCATCTACACCCCCTGAAAGCACCTTACCAGAAGCTGGCGACACGGTGTTATAAGCTCTGGCCAAACGGGTAATCGAGTCGAGGAAAATCACGACATCGTGTCCGCATTCCACCATACGCTTAGCCTTCTCCAACACAATTCCTGCAATCTTTACATGGCGTTCGGCCGGTTCATCAAAAGTAGATGCAATCACTTCTGCCTTGACGCTACGAGCCATGTCGGTCACTTCTTCCGGACGCTCGTCAATCAACAGCATAATCATGTAAGCTTCAGGATGGTTGGCTGCGATGGAATTTGCTATATCCTTCATCAAGAGGGTCTTACCGGTCTTTGGCTGAGCCACGATCAAAGCACGCTGACCTTTACCGATAGGCGAGAAGAGGTCTACTACACGAGCCGAATGGCTATCGCGTGCATCACCCATGCACAAAGTGAACTTTTCGTCCGGGAAGAGCGGTGTCAAATGATCGAACGGGATACGGTCACGCACCAAGGCAGGGTCGAGGCCATTGATTTTCGTAACCTTTACCAACGGGAAGTATTTTTCGCCTTCCTTAGGTGGACGGATAGGGCCTTCCACCACGTCGCCTGTCTTCAAACCGAAAAGCTTGATTTGCGACTGAGATACATAAATATCGTCTGGCGATGACAAATAATTATAATCGGACGAACGCAAGAATCCGTAGCCGTCAGGCATAATTTCAAGTACACCGATACCATTCAGAATTCCGTCAAAATCATAAGATTTTTCTACCGGACGACGTTCCTGGACGGGTTGTTGTGGTTCGTCTTCTACAACAGGTGTATTAGACTGAGCAGCAGGAGCTTGCTGGTTATTCTTGCGGTTATTTTCAAATTTTTGCTTGCTCGTCAGCTCAACTACTTCTCCGTTCGTTTCCTCCTTGCTGACGATGGCAAAATATTTGCCGGGGACAAAGTTTTTGATAGCCATATCTCTATCGTAAATGGCTTTAACGATTGGTACTATTACACGTCCAACACGAAGTAACGTGCCTGTTTTCAAGGTTGCGTAACGGGTAAGATTTACACCGTACAACCAGTCTATATACGTTCGCGCAAAGCCCTCGTTGGCAAGCGCATTATATTCATTTTCATCTTTCATTTCCGAAAGTGCTTTTCGGATAGTTTCGGGAGTTTGGTCAGGAAGCCAAAGACGTTTAAAGCTT
>JAFQNW010000075.1 GCA_017420875.1 Bacteroidaceae bacterium | reverse complement strand
TATAAATTTGCGAATAGCCGCTTCGGACATATGTGTTTAATTGACGAAGATAAAGTCAAGCATGCCGAAGCTTATTTCGACAAACATGGTGCATTATCTACTTTTATAGGAAGATTAATTCCTGCTGTACGCCAACTTATATCTATTCCTGCAGGACTTGCCAAAATGAAGTTATCTACATTCCTATTATATACAACATTAGGAGCTGGTATATGGAATGCAATTTTAGCTGCAATTGGATACATGTTGGAATCCGTAGTACCAGAAGATCAACTTCTCGAAAAAGTATCACAATACAGTCACGAAATAGGATATATATTTATTGCAATTGGAGCATTTATTATAGGCTATTTAATCTATAAAGGTAAAAAATAAACATTCCTTTAATTATAATGTTATAATTATAGAACTAAACAGATAATCTATGGCTATAACATTTAAAGGAAATCCTATCACATTAGCTGGTGAATTTGTCAAAACAGGAACGCAAGCACCAGAGTTCATCCTAGTAGATAAAAACTTAAATGAATATAAGTTAAGTGAATGGGAAGGGAAGTACCTAATTTTAAACATTTTCCCTAGTCTTGATACTAGTGTATGCGGAACTAGTGTCCGCCGATTTAACAAAATTGGGGCAAATCTTCCAGACACAACCGTTTTGTGTATTTCAAAAGATTTGCCATTTGCACAAAGCCGTTTCTGTGCAACAGAAGGTTTGAATAATGTAATTCCATTATCTGACTTTCGTTATACTTCTGATTTTGGGGAAAATTATGGCGTTCTGATGACGAGTGGCCCTCTTAAAGGATTATTAGCGAGAGCTGTAGTAATCATTAACAACAAAAAAGAAATCATCTATTCAGAACTAGTCAATGAAATTACCCATGAACCCAATTATGATGAAGCAATAAAAATTATTGCAGAATAAAAGACGAAGACGGGAATTCCCGTCTTCGTCTTTTATTCTGCAAAGTCTTTAATTCGTTGTTCTTCCGATAACCTACAAACTAATAATGTATCATCCTTTTCAGCGACAATATATCCATCGAGGCCTTGAATAACAACTTTCTTCTCTTGCGTTGTATGTACTATACAATTACGAGATTCATACATTTTAATATTAGAACCAATAAGAACATTATTATATGAATCTTTTGAAGAATTCAGATGCAAGGAACCCCATGTTCCCAAATCACTCCATCCAAAACTAGCCGGAAAAACAAATATTTCATCAGCTTTCTCCATAATAGCATAGTCTATCGAAATACTTTCACATAGAGGGAATTGTTCATCAATCAATTGCTGTTCATTCTCTGTAAAATAATAGGGTAATAAGCGTTCAAATACTTTAGAAATGGCTGGCTGATATACACGTAATGCATTAACAATCGTACTTACATTCCATACAAAAATACCAGAATTCCAAAAGAAAGAATTCTTTTTCAAATATCTTTCAGCAGTAGCCAAATCTGGTTTTTCCTTAAAAGAATCAACACGATAAATCTCCTTATTACTATTCGAAGGGAAACTTAAATCTGCCTCTATGTATCCATATCCTGTTTCTGGACGATTAGGAGTCATACCTAAAGTCACAATAGCATCAGAAGACGTTGTAAACTTCATGGCAGAACAAATAACACGCTGAAACTCTTTAACATTCATCACCACATGGTCACTTGGAGTTACAACCATATTGGCTTTAGGATTGATTGACTTGATTTTCCAACTGACATATGCTATACAAGGAGCTGTATTACGTCTACATGGCTCACGCAAAATATGATCATCCTTTATATCCGGCAATTGTTTTTTTACTTCAGTAGCATATTTATCAGATGTTACTACCCATATATTTTCAGCAGGACATACACCTTCAAAACGGTCGTATGTAAGTTGAATCAATGTTCTTCCACAACCTAAGACATCGATAAATTGTTTGGGATAATCAGTTGTACTCATAGGCCAAAAACGGCTTCCAACACCGCCAGCCATGATAACTAGATGATTATTATTTATATTCATAACAAAACAAATTATGTTTCTGCAAAGATAAACATATTTTCTAAAAATACGCTGTTATTTCAATTATATGCTTTATCTTTGAAAAAGAAAATATGATTTATGATGATAGGTATTGTATTAGCTGGTGGGTCAGGAACTCGTTTATATCCTATCACAAAAGGTGTATCCAAGCAATTGCTCCCTATCTTCGATAAGCCCATGATTTATTATCCTATTTCAGTTCTCATGTTGGCGGGAATTCGAGAAATTTTGATTATTTCTACTCCATATGACCTTCCAGGATTTCAACGTCTATTAGGAGATGGTAGTGATTATGGTGTACATTTTGAATATGCAGAGCAACCCTCTCCTGATGGTTTAGCACAAGCTTTTATTATTGGTGAAAAATTTATAGGTAATGATTCTGCTTGTTTAGTATTAGGTGATAATATATTCCATGGAAATGGTTTCTCTGCTTTATTACGCGAAGCTGTTCGTGCTGCTGAAGAAGATAAAAAGGCAACTGTATTCGGATATTGGGTAAGCGATCCTGAGCGATATGGAGTAGCAGAATTTGACAAAGATGGGAATTGTTTGAGTATTGAAGAGAAGCCTAGCCAACCTAAATCAAATTATGCTGTTGTTGGTTTATATTTCTATCCAAACAAAGTAGTGGAAGTAGCTAAAAATATTAAGCCATCGGCTCGTGGTGAATTAGAAATTACGACTGTAAATCAACAGTTCTTACAAGAGAAAGAATTGAAGGTACAAACTTTAGGAAGAGGATTTGCTTGGTTGGATACAGGTACTCATGATTCTTTGGCCGAAGCAAGTACATACATTGAAGTTATAGAAAAAGACAAGGTTTAAAAGTTGCTTGTTTGGAAGGAATAGCTTTACGTAAAGGCTGGATTACCGCTGATAAAATGAAAGAACTAGCCCAACCGATGCTTAAAAACCAATATGGACAATATTTACTTAAAGTAATTAAAGAATTAGGATTATAATGGAAGTCATTAAAACTGAAATTGACGGAGTATTTATTTTAGAACCTAAAATTTTCAAAGATGCACGAGGATATTTCTTTGAGAGTTTTTCAAGCCGTGAATTTGAAGAGAAAGTATGCAAAACAACCTTCGTCCAAGATAATGAAAGTTTCTCTTCATATGGTGTTCTTCGCGGATTACACTTCCAAAAGCCACCATATTCTCAAAGCAAACTCGTAAGAGTCATCAAAGGAGCTGTATTGGATGTTGCTGTAGACATTCGAAAAGGATCACCTACATTTGGCAAACATGTGGCTGTAGAACTAACAGCTGAAAATCATCGGCAATTATTTATTCCTAGAGGTTTTGCACATGGTTTTGCTGTCCTTAGTGATGAAGTTCTATTCCAATATAAATGCGACAATTATTATGCACCACAGAGCGAAGGTGGAATAGCATGGGATGATTCACAACTAAACATTGATTGGCGTATTCCTAGGGATAAGGTTTTATTATCGGATAAAGATACATTACACCCAAAGTTAGCTGATTACGAATCAGATTTTGACTTTCAAACTTCAATCCATTAAAAAAAGAGAGACTTTATAGTCTCTCTTTTTTTATTTTACTATTTTAGCAATACATATTTAATATTGCTTCATACAATTCTTGCTTTCCGCTAGTCTGCTTAGGTTCACCATTCTGTTTAGCATAGGCATAAACATCTTCCAACGAGAGTTTACCTTCTTCGAATTCCTTACCTTTACCACTATCAAATGAAGCATAACGATCAGCTAACATCTTTTTATATGGAGATTCTTCAAGTAACTTTGCTGCACTTTCCAATGCACGAGCCATTGCATCCATACCTGCTATATGAGCAATAAAAATGTCTTCTAAATCAGTCGAGTTACGACGAGTTTTTGCATCAAAATTGGTACCACCATTACCAAAACCACCATTTCTAATAACATGAATCATTGCTTGAGTCAATTCATAATTATCAATAGGGAATTGGTCTGTATCCCATCCGTTTTGATAGTCACCACGATTTGCATCGATTGAACCCAACATTCCATTATCAACAGCTACAGCCAATTCATGTTCAAAAGTATGTCCTGCCAAAGTAGCATGGTTCACCTCTATATTTACTTTAAAATCATTTTCCAAACCATGTGCCTTCAAGAACCCAATCACTGTTTCTGTATCAACGTCATATTGATGTTTAGTAGGTTCCATTGGCTTAGGTTCAATCAAGAAAGTTCCGGTAAATCCTTTAGAACGAGCATAATCGCGTGCTATAGTCAACATCTGAGCCAAATGTTCTTTTTCACGTTTCTGGTCAGTATTCAAAAGGCTCATATAACCTTCACGACCACCCCAGAACACATAATTAGCCCCCCCCAACTCAATGGTTGCATCAATCGCATTTTTAATTTGAACAGCAGCACGAGCAACAACATCAAAATCTGGATTTGTAGCCGCACCATTCATGTATCTTGCATGACCAAATACATTTGCTGTACCCCATAACAATTTAATACCTGTTTCTTCTTGTTTCTGCTTTAAATATGCTACAACTTCCTTCAAATTTGCTTCATATTCTTCGATAGTATCAGCTTCTGTACACAAGTCAACATCATGGAAGCAATAATATTCAATACCCATTTTATGCATAAATTCAAAACCTGCATCTACTTTATCTTTTGCAGCCTGAACTTTATCATCAGAAACATTCCAAGGGAAATTCTTAGTACCACCACCAAATTGATCGCTACCTTCAGCACACAATGTATGCCACCAAGCCATTGCAAACTTCAACCATTCAGCCATGGTCTTACCCATAATAACTTTTTCAGCATTATAATAACGGAAAGCCATTGGATTACGGCTTTCAATGCCTTCAAATTTAATCTTCTCAATACCAGGGAAAAATTCTTTTGCCATAATGTTATAATTAATTTGTTATTTATAATAATCAATATCTTTCTAATGCTTCTTTCCAACGAGCATAAGCTTCATCATATTCTGCACGATATTTTAAATTCGGTTCAATCACCGCTAATTTTTCCAAAGAAGCAAATGCGTCATTATTATCCTTATATATACCGGCTCCCATACCTGCACCTTTAGCTGCACCTACAGAACCATCTGTATCATACAATTCAATCGTAGCACCAGTAATACCGGCTAATGTTTCACGGAAAATAGGACTTAGGAACATATTTGCATGCCCTGCATGAATTTTCTGAACCGGAATTCCCATACGTTCCATGATATCAATTCCATATTTAAAAGAAAAGACAATACCTTCTTGTGCTGCACGAATTATGTGATGTTTACCATGGAGGTTAAAATTCACTCCATGAATTGAGCATCCTATTTCTTTATTTTCAAGCATGCGTTCTGCACCATTGCCAAATGGTAAAATACTTACGCCACTACTTCCGATAGGAGCTTGAGTTGCCAAATCATTCATATCATTATATGAAATACCTTCAGGTGCAACAACACGTTTTACCCAGGAATTCAAAATACCAGTACCATTTATACAAAGCAACACGCCTAAACGAGTTTGATCAGTGGTATGATTAACATGTGCAAAAGTATTTACTCGCGATTTAGGATCGTAATTAACTTCACCATTCACACCATAAACGACACCTGAAGTACCTGCCGTAGATGCAATCTCACCAGGATTGAATACATTCAGAGACAATGCGTTATTTGGTTGGTCACCAGCTCGATAAGTGATTGGTATACCTTCTTTCAGACCCAATTCCTTTGCAGCCCAACTATTCACGCGACCTTGTTCTGAAAAAGTAGGTTTTATTTCCGGTATTAACTTGGAATCAAATCCATAATAATCCATTAAAAGACTAGCAACCTCATTTTTCTTGAAATCCCAAAGCATTCCTTCAGATAACCCTGAAATAGTTGTACAAATTGTACCGCTCATTTTCATGGCAATGTAATCGCCAGGCAACATTATCTTATCAATTCTTTCATAGATTTCTGGCTCATGTTCTTTTACCCAGGCCAATTTACTAGCTGTAAAGTTGCCCGGAGAGTTCAACAGATGGGATAAACAGGTAGCTTCACCCAAAGTTTCAAATGCTTTCTGTCCATAAGGCACAGCACGAGAATCACACCAAATAATAGCTGGACGCAATACCTGCTGATTCTTATCTACACAAACTAGGCCATGCATCTGATACGATATACCAATAGCAGCAATATCATTAGCAGCAACACCACTTTCAGTCATTACAGCATGTGTCGCCGACTTTAAATAACTCCACCAAGAATCCGGATCTTGTTCAGCCCAACCTGGTTGTACTGCCTTAATTTCCGCTTCTGTCTTAGGGAAAAAGGAAGAAGCAACACATTTTCCCGAATCCACATTCACCAAACTGGCTTTCACAGATGAACTACCAATGTCATAACCTAATAAATACATATTTAGTAAATTTATGTTTATCTATATAATTTGTTATACGCTACTCTATCAAATTTATAATATCGGGCAGCTCGATGTGATACACCTACTTCTTTCTCTTCCGAAAGTACTACATAAGGCATTTGAACAATCTTCTTATGAAAATTTCTCACATCATAAACCCGATTATAAACCAATTGAAATAAAGAACGGAGTTGGGCTGCAGTAAATTTCTTTGGCAATAAATCAAAAATTAAAGCTGGATAAGCATCTACATAATGTCTTATCTGAACCAAAGCATCTCTTACAATCTGAACATGATCAAAAGCAAGTCCATTTACTTCATTCACAGGTGTCCATCTTGCTTCAAACTTATTTGACAGCTTTTCAAGTCTACGATCAATCTTTAGAAATGATAAATAGGCAACAGTTACGATTCTATCTATCTTTTTTTCTGTAAGACTATGAAATTTTTCAAGCCACATCACATCTTGAGGATTATGAGTTCTGTTTTTTGAGCCATACGCCTTGAATTGCATCATTTTAATATTTTTCAGGCCCGTCAGTTCATTCAGTACTCTCATCGCAGCTTCGTCAAGGTCTTCATCATTATAAATCAAACTACCTGGAAGTTTCATAACGTTTTTGGAACCTTGAGATGAATCATTCATCTGTTTCACCAACAAAACACGAAATCGTTCACCATCAAAACCTATCAAAACACAATCGACAGACACATGTAAATTAATATTCTGTTCCATTACAATCCTTTGTTTAGTATTCGCAAAAATAACTACTTTTTTTAATAATCTATTAAAATACAGATTGATTATATTATGTTATAAAACACTATAAGACAATAGAATGTATCAATGTACTAAACACAGTAACATTAAACACCTTATTATCCAGACTACAACATATAGAAAGTTGTCGAAATAGCGGTATTATACTACGGATATCATTTATTTTTTATAACTTTGCAGTCAAATTTTAAAAAGTTTATAATGAAAGCATTTGTATTTCCTGGTCAAGGTGCCCAATTTGTTGGTATGGGCAAAGACTTATATGAAAATCATACTTTAGCAAAAGAATTATTCGAAAAAGCAAATGATATTCTAGGTTATAGAATTACTGATATCATGTTTGCGGGTACTGATGAAGACTTAAAGCAAACCAAAGTAACCCAACCTGCTGTATTTCTTCATTCGGTTATCTCTGCAATGTGCATGGGAAATGACATTCAACCAGAAATGGTAGCAGGTCATTCACTTGGAGAATTTTCAGCACTTGTTTTTGCTGGTGCCTTATCATTCGAGGATGGTTTGAAATTAGTTTATGCACGTGCAATGGCCATGCAAAAAGCTTGTGAAGCCGCTCCATCAACTATGGCAGCTATTATTGGTATGCCGGATGAGAAAGTCGAAGAAATTTGTTCAACCATTACAAACAAAGGTAAAGTGGTAGTTGCTGCAAATTACAATTGTCCTGGACAGATTGTTATTTCAGGCTCCATTGAAGGTATCTACGAAGCATGCGAACAACTAAAATCTGCCGGTGCTAAACGTGCATTACCACTAAAAGTAGGCGGTGCTTTCCATTCACCTTTAATGAATCCTGCAAAAATTGAATTGGAAACAGCAATTAATACTACAACATTCCACCATCCTAAATGTCCAATTTATCAGAATGTAGACGCCTTACCATACACTGAACCCGAAAAAATTAAAGCGAACTTGGTTGCTCAACTTACCGCATCTGTAAGATGGACTCAAACCGTTAAGAACATGGTAGCCGATGGTGCATCAGACTTCACCGAATGTGGTCCAGGAACTGTTCTACAAGGACTTATCAAAAAGATAGACAAAGAAGCAATAGCACACGGTATTGAGTAACGGATGAACCTATTACCTATGAGTACAAACGAAAAAATT
>JAFQNW010000008.1 GCA_017420875.1 Bacteroidaceae bacterium | reverse complement strand
TAACACAGCCCGACGGTACCAACTTGTTTATCAAGCAAAACCAGCTGAGCGTTGACATGGATTTAAAAATCAATCAAAACATCTGGTTTACAGGTGGAAGCCTGTTTGTCAAAAGCAATGTACAACGGCTTGACGAATTGGAAACAGATGTTACAGCCTACAATTCACAACCCATTGTGATAGGTTACGAACAAGCCCTGTTCGGTTACAATTCACTGAAGTGGGATCGTCGCATCGAGCCGGTTCGCTTCCGCGAGGCCCGAAAGGCCTACAATGAAGCCCTCGAACTGGTAGCTTCGCAAACCAGTAACCTTTTCTTCAACCTGGCCACCGCACAAACCAATCTGGATATTGCCTCGTCCAACTATGCATCAGCCGATACCCTATATCGGTATGCCGAAGGACGGTATAACATCGGCACCATTACCGAAAACGAGATGCTTCAACTGGAAATCAACAAATTGACCGAAGAAACCAACATGATGAATGCTCGCATTGAGGTAGAAGACCAGATGCAGGTACTCCGTTCCTTTCTTGGTTTCCAACGGGATGTCACCCTGAAGGTCATCCCCGAAGGAGAAGTTCCCCAATTCGAGATACCACTCGGCGAGGCATTGAAAATGGCTTTCGAAAACAGCCCAGAACCGGACATGTACAAACGGATGCAATTACAAAGCCAAAGCAACTTGGCCTATGCCAAGGCCAATGCCGGCTTGAAAGCCGACCTCTATGTGCAATTCGGCCTCTCTCAAACCGGCGATAAATTCACAGATTCCTACCGCAATCCTATGAACCAACAATACGCCAGTATCGGCATTTCACTTCCCATCCTGGATTGGGGACGAGGAAAGGGACAGATACGAGTAGCCAAAAGTAACGTCGACTTAGTGAACACTCAAGCCGAACAAGGTATGAAGGACTTCGAACTGAACGTAGCCCGCATGGTGCGACAATTCAACCTTCAAAGCCAATATGTAAAAGTAGCCTCCAAAACCGACCGCACGGCCGACCGCCGATACGAAGTGGCCAAACGCCTATATATTCTAGGTAAAAGCACCATTCTCGACCTCAACGCTGCCATTACTGAAAAGGATGCGGCCCGACGCAGCTATATCTCGGCCCTGAAAAGCTATTGGAGCCTTTATTACGGTTTACGGAGCATGACCGGATATGATTTTGAGAAGAACCAGAAGATTGAAGAAAATTATCCTGAAATATAAAAAACAAACAATATGGACATCAAATTAGCAAAGAAACCTTGGTACATCCGTTACCGTTATCACCTTATGACAGGAGGTGCCTTCCTCCCCTTCTTGATTTACGTCATCTCCCTTTCGTTAGGACCGCAAAAACTCCGTATCAATAGCGACAACATCCAAATAGCCGAAGTGAAAAACAATAAGTTCATGGAGTATGTCGATGTAGAAGGACTGGTACAACCCATTCTGACCATCCAGATAAACACCAGAGAAGCCGGAAGTGTAGAACGCATCATAGCCGAAGAAGGTACTTCTTTAAAGAAAGGCGATACCATTCTGGTGTTGGCCAATCCCGACTTACTTCGCGAAATAGAGGACCAACGCGATGAGTGGGAGAACCAACGATATACTTATCAGGAACGCAAAATAGAAATGGAGCAAAAAAGCCTCACCTTGAAGCAACAGGCCCTGCAAACTCAATATGAAATGAGCCGACTACAAAAAAGCTTCGAACTGGAAAAGGAAGAATATAAAATGGGTATCAAAAGCAAAGCTCAACTGGAGGTCTCAGAAGATGAGTATCACTATAATGTAAAAAAGACCGCCTTGCAAATGGAAAGTCTTCAGCACGATTCGGCCATGACTATTGTCCGCAAGGAACTTTTACAGAACGAATTGGAACGGGGACAGAAAAAATATCTCCGAAGCATGGAACGATTGGAAGGATTGGTGGTACGTGCTCCCATCGACGGACAACTCAGCTATGTGAATGCCACCCCGGGGCAGCAAGTAGCCTCCAACTCAAACATTGCCCAAATCAAAGTTCTCGACCAATTCAAAATTCATACCCAGCTAAGCGAATACTACATCGACCGCATCACTACCGGCTTACCCGCCACTGTGAACTATCAAGGCAAACGCTATCCGTTACGCATCACGAAGGTAGTGCCCGAAGTAAAGGATCGCATGTTTGATGTAGACCTGGTCTTCACCGGCGAAATGCCGGAGAATGTCCGTGTAGGCAAAAGCTTCCGCGTACAGATTGAATTGGGACAGCCCGAAGATGCACTGGTCATGCCTCGCGGTAATTTCTACTCCGCTACCGGCGGACAATGGATTTACAAAGTAAACGCCTCGAAAGACAAGGCCGTGAAAGTGCCGCTCACCATTGGACGTCAAAACCCGCAACAATACGAAATAGCCGAAGGATTGCAACCGGGAGATTTGGTCATTATCACCGGATATGATACCTTTGGCGAAGCTGAAGAATTAATTTTGAAATAAAGGAAACATGAAAACATTGAAATATGCCCTCCGCTTCTTGGTACGAAGCAAATCATACACCCTCATCAACTTGTTGGGGTTAGCCTTCAGCCTGGCATGCAGCATCATTCTGATGCGATACATCCATCGCGAACTGACCGTAGACACACATTGTGTGGATAGAGAAAACATTTATGGAGTAGAGACAGTGATGGAAGGAAACCGCTCCTTGTCATCCGTCGATAACGAAAGACACGACAGCATCTGCATTGACGAAAGCACCGTTGAAGCCCGTGCTCGGATAATCATGGTAGAAAACGAGTATGTCGTTTATCAAGGACATCGCTACATCGGTCATGTCATAGCTGCAGACAGTACCTATTTCGACCTGTTCCCTTTCCAAACCATTCAAGGAAACCTCTCACTATCCAATCCAGAATCGGCCTTACTGATGGAAGGTTTTGCCAAAAGAATTTTCGGAAAAGAAAACCCTATCGGAAAAGTGTTGCGTTACTCGAATGGGAAGGACATTGTAGTAGCCGGTGTATTGAAAGAGCCAACCAACAAACGTAGCCTTCAGTTCGATATGATTCTTCCGACGGGGTTATGCCAGTCTTGGGGCAGAATTCCTACAGACTTTCTCCGCTTTACATCGGACGAAGCTATTCAACAGGCCAATCTTTCCGGGCAATACCCACGCTACGTCAACCCACATGCAACCCAATGGGACACCCGCAAGTTTACTTTCTCGCTCATTCCTTTGAAAGAAGCCTATTGGAATCAATCCCTCATGTATCAAACCGCCCCTATCATGGGTGTTAGCGGAAGCCGTTCACACCTTTATGTATTGGAGGCCATTTGCCTACTGATATTCCTTGCCGGTTGCATCAACTTTGTCAACCTTTATTTGGCAATTATGCAGAAGCGTAGTAAAATCTACATGCTTCGCAGGGTATTCGGGGCCGACGGAAAGGCACTATTCAAACATATTTATACCGAAAACTTCCTGCTTATTGCCTCTGCCCTGCTTGTAGCATGGCTACTAATTGAGATTAGTCAAGTTCCTATAGGACAAATGCTGGATACGACATTCACTTATACTCCGTTCGATGCATGGATTTCTATGGGCATATTAGGCCTCCTTCCCGGCATGGTATCCGTCTATGCTTTCTGGCAATGTCGGCGTAAACTTCCCATCGTTTCCATTCGTGGCATCGGAGAGGTATCCCGTCGCCTCGGCTCGCGTATGGCCTTTTTAGGTATGCAATATATCATGACCTTTCTGTTGGTTATCGTTTCGCTTTACTTCAACAAACACCTGCAATATTTATTGAACACCCCTCCGGGCTTCCGTACCGAAGGCATCATCGAAGCCAAGTTGATTTACGAATCTAACGATAGTGGAAGCTATAACGCGGAATATCGTGAAGCTAGAAAGAAAGCAATAAGTCATATAGATAACCAATTGAATCAATGCCCCGACATCGAACAATGGACAGCCATACCTTGGTCTATCATCGGTTTCGATTACCGAACCAACTATTCCAAAGGTGAAGGCGAAACCTATCAGATGAACCAATTCATTGCAACGCCTGAGTTCTTTGAAATCTTCGACATACCGGTATTGGAAGGAATTATCCCTAAAATAGGAGACGATGACCGTCTTCTCTATCAGATAGCCAACCGCTCAGCCATGAAAGTTTTAGGCTATGACTCTTGCAAAAATGCCATTCTATACAACGAAGACATGCGTCGGCTTATGCCCGAACACGCATCTTCCACAATTTCTGGAGTTGTAGAAGATTATTTCGACCGCCATATCAGTTTAGGTATTCGCCCCACTATCTTCAACATTACGAATTATTACTCTGGCGAAGTATATCAGATAGCTTGTCGCCCGGGAAAGGTAGAAGCCGTTATCGACTATCTGAAGAACGTGGAAAAGGAAGTCTACGGTGCTAGCGACTTCGAATATTCTTTGGTAGCCGACAAGGTCAGCAAACTATACCAGGAAGACAAACGAGTAGCCGGTATCTATACACTCTTTTCCGGCATCGCTATTCTGATAATCTGCCTCGGTCTGTTCGGCATCTCGCTTTTCGACATCCGTCAGCGTTATCGCGAAATTGCCATCCGAAAGGTGAACGGAGCAGGATTGAAAGACTTGTACCGGTTGCTTTTCCGCAAGTATTTGGCCGTGTTGGGAGCATCGTTTGTGGTAGCTGCTCCGTTGGCCTACTACCTCATCTACCGATACACGGCCGACTTTGCCGTAAAGGCTCCCATCAGCATCGGCATCTTTGCACTGGCTTTGCTCTTGATTAGCCTCATCTCGATGGGTACGCTTTGGTGGCAGATACGCAAAGCTGCAAATATCGACCCGGCAACGGTGATGAAAACTGAATAATACATTTTGTCATCCTGAGCGAAGCGAAGGATCTGAACACATCACATGATGCATACAGATTCTTCACTACGTTCAGAATGACACGACAAAAAATCATAAATCAAGAAACATGAAAACATTGAAATACGCCCTCCGCTTCCTGGTACGAAGCAAATCATACACCCTCATCAACTTGTTGGGGTTGGCCTTCAGCTTGGCATGCTCCATCATTCTGATGCGATACATCCATCGCGAACTGACCGTAGACACCCATTGTGTGGATAGAGAGAAGGTCTATATAACAAAAATAAGTATGGAAGGCAGTGAACACATCGGTGGTATAACAGGATATAAATATGATCCTGTCAAACTAGATAAAAGCCAAATTGAAATTCAATCTCATTTTAACTCATTGGAAGATGATTACCTTTTGCTAAACGGGCATCGTTTCCCGTCACGCACCATCGTTACAGATAGTGCTTTTTTCCAACTTTTCCATTATCCTCTTTTGCAAGGTAAAGTAAGTTTGGACAAGCCAACTTCCGTTTTACTGATGAAAGACTTTGCCAAAAAGCTATTTGGAAAAACCAATCCGATAGGAAAAACTATCCAGTACTCCAATGGAAAAGAACTTATTGTTGAGGGTGTACTGGACCAACCTTCTTGCAAATCAAGTATCCAGTTCGACATGGTTCTCTCGCGACATCTATCTACCCAATGGGAACGCATGGTAACTGAATTATATCGTTTTTTACCTAGTACAGACATAGAAACTATGAATGCAGTAGGGAGCAAGCCAAGATATCTGAATAATCCTCAATGGGATACCCGACAATTTACCTTCTCTTTTGTTCCTATACAAGAAACTTATTGGCATAGCGAATGGCAAGATCAAAAGACCATGTTCTTATGCGGAGAAAAGTCACACCTTTATATACTCTCCGGTGTATGCCTACTTTTATTGCTAACCGGCATATTGAACTTCGTTAATATCTACTTGATGTGCATGCTACGCCGTGGTAAAGAATATGGCTTAAAGAAAGTATATGGTGCTAATAAAAGCATCATGTTTCTACAAATATGGCTGGAAAACCTTTTGCTTACCGCTAGTGCTTTACTCATTGCATGGTTTATTATCGAAGTTACTCAAATTCCCGTCAGCCACTTATTGAATACTCAAATTACATACATATCGTTTGACTGTTGGCTATCATTAAGCATCTTGCTTCTTTTGCCTATAATAACTTCGATATATCCTTTCGTTAAATATAGTGTTAACTCTCCCATCCATTCCATTCAGTCTATTGGTTGGAGCAGTCGTTCGGTTCGTTCTCGAATGGTTTTCCTCGGCATACAATACGTATTAACTTTTATTATTACCGTATGTGCTCTATACTACAACAACCAACTTAGTCTTATGCTGAACACGAATCCCGGATTCCAAACCCAAGACATCATTGCTGTTAAACTTATTTATTCATCGCAAGACTACAGCGAGTTTAACGAAGAAAAATATCAACAAGAAAATATTCGCAATAAAGCGATAGTCGAAAAACTAAAAGGTTGTCCTGTTATTGAAAATATCGAACCTGTTTGGGATAAGATTACCGAACGAGCGTACGAAAGTAATTACATAACTCCTAAAGGGGAAAAAGTTCTCCTAGCCCGTCGGCTTGTTTCCCCTTCATTCTTCAAAATGTTCAATATAGGACTAGAAGAAGGTGCTATACCAGAGAATAATGAGAAGAGATGTTACATCGTTAATCGGACAGGCATGAAAGCATTACAATTTTCGTCATTGGAAGACGCTAGCCTTATAGAAGAAAACAGATACCGAAGAAACAAGAACACCCCTTATCATCCGATTATAGCTATAGCAAAAGATCATTATGGCGGACATCTCAGTATGGGAGCACAACCTACTATTTACGAGGTTGGTAAATTTGGACGCGAATCTGTGTACATAGCCTATCAGGAAGGAAGATTGCAAGACTTACTCGAATATCTACGGGGGATAATGAAAGAGTTTTACGGAACCGAAACTGTAGAATATTCTATCTTAGACGAAGAAGTAAAAGCCATTTATCAAGAAGACCGAAAAATAGCGGGTATTTATAATATTTTCGCTGTGATTGCTATTGCCGTATCGTGTCTCGGCCTGTTCGGAATCTCGCTTTTCGACATCCGTCAGCGTTATCGCGAAATTGCTATCCGCAAGGTGAACGGAGCAGGATTGAAAGACTTGTACCGGTTGCTTTTCCGCAAGTATCTGGCGGTGTTGGGAACCTCGTTTGTGGTAGCTGCTCCGTTGGCCTACTACCTCATCTACCGATACACGGCCGACTTTGCCGTAAAGGCTCCCATCAGCATCGGCATCTTTGCACTGGCTTTGCTC
>JAFQNW010000074.1 GCA_017420875.1 Bacteroidaceae bacterium | reverse complement strand
GATGGCTCCCGTCATCCATCCGCTCGATACGGAATGGAAGAACTTGACGATGGCTACGGGGTTGGTCACCAACGCCCAGAAGTCAACCATTTCGTGACGCACTGTGTCGGGATTGAACTCCATGCCCACAGGGCGTTGCATCCATGCATTGGCAATGAGAATCCATACCGCTGAGATGCTGGCACCGATGCCCGTCATCCACGTAGCGAACAAATGGGTTTTCTTACTTACCTTATCCCATCCGAAGAACATCACGGCAAAGAACGTGGCTTCCATGAAGAAGGCCAGCATGCCTTCGATGGCCAGCGGAGCACCGAAAATGTCGCCCACAAACCAGGAGTAATTGCTCCAGTTGGTGCCGAACTCGAACTCCAGGATGATGCCCGTAGCGATGCCCACGGCAAAGTTGATGGCGAACAGCTTCATCCAGAACTTGGCTGTCCGTTTCCAAAACTCGTCTTTCTTAATCACATAAAGGGATTCCATGGTTGCCATGATGACCGCCAGCCCCAAGGTGAGCGGTACGAAAATCCAATGGTAACCGGCCGTCAGAGCGAATTGTGCTCTCGACCAATCGACTAGTGCGTTTGCAATCATTGTATATTAATTTTAAGGTTTTTTTAGTGACTAGTGTTTATTGTCATTCTGAACGAAGTGAAGATGTGTTGTTGAGGGCTTTCCCGAAAAATCTGTGTACATCCACTTGTGCATCAATTGTTTGTGTCTTCAGATCCTTCGCGTTGCTCAGGATGACACTGCTGAGGAAAAATTCTTCATTCTACATTAATAAAGTTCTTCATTAACAAACTCCTTCACCAGCTCCGTCCCTACATGCTCGATTTTTTGCTCCTCGGTCTTGCCCGAGAGTACGGGCTGGAAGAAAAAGGCCCGAAGCACCGCAAAGAGGATGAACACTTTCAGGAAGATGAGCAACCACAAGGGCTTGCCCCAGGTCATGTTCTTGAAGCCATCGGCATACAAGTTCCATATCGAACGGAGAGTTGTTTTCATAATATTTAAAATTGTAATTATTGCAAAAATACAAAGATTTTTGAGGATTCCAAATAAAAAACGGAGAAGTGTGAGCTACTTCCCCGTTTTTTTTCATCGCTTGTCCATGACACCGAAATCTATCCATCGTTCCTGATCGAAGCATCTCTTCACGATGGTCTTGCAATTCTGCATGTCGTTCTTTACCTCGGTCAGCTTCTTGTTGGCTGCTCCGGCCTTCAGGCTCACTTCTTCACGCAAGGCTTCCACCTCACGGTTCATCTCTGCGGCTTGGGTAGCTGCCTGCTCCAGGCGTTCAATCTGTTCGAGGCTGATACCACGGGTTTTTACCAGTTCCAGGTTCTTCTTCAGGCCTGCTACCAGCAGCTGGGCTTTTTGTACTTGGTCTGCATAAGTCTTTGACATTTTCAATGCGTTTTAAAAGGGTTATACATCGGTTGAATTTACTCGTTTTGAGTGTGTGAAAATACAAAAAAATAATTAAATATTGTACCCTGACAGTATGAAGAAGTACTTCTATATATGCTTGTAATATATTGAAAAATAAGTAATTATAAAAACTTAAACTTTGTTAATCCTAAAGCGGATCTGAAACTCCGAGACATCGGGGTTGTACAAGCCCGAAGAAAGTTGTATATTTGTGTATAATCAAACAAAGAACCATGAAAAGAATCCTAGGCATATTGTGTTTTATGATGTTATCGGTTTCGGTCTTTTCGCAGGTGGAAACAGGTGGACAGACCTTGCCCGACGAGGACAAGCGGTATAAGGATTTCGGAGGATTTATGCTCGACATGGGGAGCATGCTTGATGCTCCTACCCTGATGCTTCCACCCACGTTGAACTTCCGTCCGTGGGACACTCAGGAGGCCCCGTTCAGCATCCAGCCGAATGCTTTTCAGTTTACCCCCAATGCTACTTATACGGCCGTATATAGCCTGTCGCCTCACTCCATTTACTCGTTGCTCTACCCACATGCCATGGGTGGAAATGTGCGTTGGCAAGGGGCCACCTACAAGCTGAACAATGGCATGCGTCTCACTACCTATGGCGAGTATGATGCCGATGGCTACAAGGTGCAAAATCCTGCTGCCCTACCTTGGGAGAAGAACAATTTCAATGCGGCCTTCGAGCTGAAATCGGCCAACGGCAAGTTTGGAGTGAGATTCGAGGTGAAAAGTGGTAGAAATTATCCGTATTGATGCATATATTTAAATAAATATATTATATTTGTACGTTAAACCTGAAAAGACAACAATGAAACGCAATACGATGAAGGCGGCTGGGATGCTCCTTGGTCTGCTTACCCTCCTGATAATGAGCGGGTGCGGCTATCTGGGCGAATACGAACAGTCTCCCTATCAGCATATATTCCTGGAAGAAGAGGCACATCTAACCCCCGAAGCCTCCTCTCCTTTCTGCGATTTCTCCCTGGATTATACGTATCTGGACGAACAGGACGACTCGATTGCCGGGCTCATCAACCGGAGCATCCAACGGGAGTTTTTGGGCGAGGCATTTGCCCAACTCGAACCACAACTGGCTGTGGATTCCTTCAAGAACACTTACCTGAGAAACTATCGCCTCGAAGTGGGCGGACTCTATCAGGCCGATAAGGCCAAGGCAGCCTCGGAAGAGGAAATCCCTGCTTGGTACAATCAGACTTATTCGCTGGTGACCTTGGTGGAAGAAGGTCGTGCAGGGGTAGTGAATGCCAGTGCCAACGTGTATGTGGATACCGGCGGAGCTCATCCCAACCAGTGGAGCATCTGGCTGAACTTCGATTTCGAAACCGGCAAGCAGCTCACCAAGGAGGATATTTTCCTTGCTTCGGCACAGGCAGATATTGAACGGTTGTTGCTCGACAAACTGGTCAAGCTTCAGGCCGAAACTCATCCTGAAGAGTCCGTAGTCAATCTGGAAGACCTCCAGAAGTTGGGCTTCCTGCAACTGACAAACATGTACATCCCCGATAATTTTCTTTTAAGTAAAGAGGCGTTTCTCTTCCTCTTTAACCGGTACGACATTGCTCCCTACTCGGCTGGCGAAATCGTGCTGAAAGTGCCTTACGAGGAAATCGGGCCTTATTTGAAACGAACCTAGTGTCCATCCGGAGCGAAGCGAATAAGTTCTGAATGACAAAGAATAATAAAGAAATATGGAAATAATAACCAAATACTTTCCCAACCTCACCGAGACGCAACGCGAGCAATTTGCCGCCTTGTACGACCTCTACCTGGATTGGAATTCGAAGATCAACGTGATTTCACGCAAGGACATTACCAACTTGTACGAACATCACGTGCTTCATTCGCTGGGCATAGCCAAGTATTCGGGCTTTGTTCCAGGTACCCGCATCATGGATTTGGGTACCGGAGGCGGATTCCCGGGCATCCCCCTGGCCATCCTCTTCCCCGAAGTGGAGTTCCATTTGGTGGATAGCATCGGAAAGAAGGTTCGGGTAGCCACCGAAATAGCCCAAGCCATCGGCCTGAAGAACGTGACCTTCCGCCATTGCCGGGCCGAGGAAGAAAAACAGAAGTTCGACTATGTGGTGAGCAGGGCCGTCATGCCTCTGACCGACTTGCTCAAGATTATCCGCAAGAACATCAGCACCGAGCAACGCAATGCCTTGCCCAACGGACTCATCTGCCTCAAGGGCGGAGAGTTGGAAAAAGAAGTGATGCCTGTACGCCACAAAACCGATGTGTTCGACCTCAACAAGGTGTTCGAGGAAGAATTCTTTGAAACGAAAAAAGTGGTGTATGTACCAGTGTGAAATAATAAAACAAATGATAAATGATAGAGATTAAATGATAGAGACCATCTGGCGAAAACTATCATTTATCATTTATCAACTATCATCTAAAAAATATTGTGAAGTGAAAATAAAGAAGTTCGAATTCAATATGTTCCCCGTGAACTGCTACGTTCTTTCCGACGAGACGGGCGAAGCGGTTGTAATCGACCCGGGGTGTTTCTACGAGGAAGAAAAGCAGCTCCTCAAGCACTACTTGACGAGCCACGGACTGACCTTGAAACGGGTGTTGAACACCCACTTGCACCTCGACCACATCTTCGGCAATCCGTTCCTCTTCGAAGAGTATGGCATCCAGCCCGAAGCCGGTCAGCAAGATGAATTCTGGTTGGCACAAGCCTCCGTACAGAGCCGCATGTTCGGGTTCCGTTACGACGAGAAGCAACCTGCCATCGGCCATTACCTTTGCGATGGAGACATCATCCGCTTTGGAAATACAGAACTCGAAACCGTACATGTGCCGGGCCACTCGCCGGGAAGCATGGTGTTTGTGAACAGAAAAGATAATTGTGCCTTCTCGGGCGATGTACTCTTTCAAGGGAGCATCGGACGAGCCGACCTGACCGGAGGAAACTTTGACGAATTGCGTGAACACATTTGTAGTCGCCTGTTTGTCCTTCCGGCCGATATGAAGGTTTATCCGGGACATGGGCACTCCACCACCATCGGATTCGAAAAGGCCAACAACCCTTTCTTCCGATAAGGGCTCATCAGAAAGAATAAAATAGAAAATAATAATAACCATCAGTGCTAGCCACTAGTCGCTAGTAGCTAGTCACTCATAAAAAAATATAGTATGAAAACAGATTTATTGACCGACCGTCATAACGGTATTCAGGAAGCCGACCTTCCTAAGATGCTTGAAAAAATCGGTGTAAGCAGTGTGGATGAGTTGATTGACAAGACCATTCCTACTAATATTCGCCTGCAAGAACCTTTGGCTTTGGATGCTCCGATGACTGAACGCCAGTTTGCGGAACACATTGCCGACTTGGCTTCGCAGAACAAACTTTATACGTCTTATATCGGTATGGGTTGGTACGACACCATTTGTCCGGCCGTTATCCAACGCAATGTATTCGAAAATCCGGTATGGTATACCTCTTATACTCCTTATCAGGCAGAAGTATCGCAAGGACGCTTGGAAGCCCTCTTGAACTTCCAGACAGCTGTGAGCGACCTTACCACCATGCCACTGGCCAACTGCTCGCTTCTGGATGAAGCAACAGCTGCTGCCGAAGCTGCAAACATGATGTTCCAACTCCGTAGCCGTGCCCAACAGAAGGCAGGTGCCAACGTGCTTTTTGTTGACCAGCATATCTTCCCACAGAACTTGGCTGTTATCCGTACCCGTGTTATCCCTCAGGGCATGACCATCCTCGTGGGCGATTACAAGACCTTGGAATTCACTCCGGAAATCTTCGGTTGCATCATCCAGTACCCGAACGCCAACGGTAGCGTGGAAGACTATCGTGAATTCGTAGAAAAGGCTCACGAAGCAGGTGCCAAGGTAGCTGTTGATGCCGATATCCTTTCGCTCGCTATGCTCGTTCCTCCAGGCGAATGGGGAGCTGATATCGTGTTCGGTAGCACTCAACGAATGGGTATCCCAATGTTCTACGGCGGTCCGTCGGCTGCTTACTTCGCTACTCGTGATGAGTTCAAGCGTAACATGCCGGGACGCATCATCGGTCTTTCTAAGGATAAGTACGGCAAGCTTTGCTACCGCATGGCTTTGCAGACTCGTGAACAACATATCAAGCGTGAAAAGGCTACTTCGAACATCTGTACCGCTCAGGCATTGCTTGCTACCATGGCCGGTTTCTATGCTTGCTATCACGGACAAGATGGCGTGAAGACCATTGCCAAGCGTATCCATAGCATCGCTACTTATTTGAACAAGGTATTGGCTAAGTTGGGCTATGTACAGAAGAATGAATTGTTCTTTGATACCTTGTACTTGGAATTGCCAGAACACGTTTCCCAGCAGAAGCTCCGCACCATTGCATTGAGCAAGGAAGTGAACCTCCGCTATTTCGATAACGGCATGGTGGGCTTGAGTGTAGACGAAGCTACCGACATCAAGAAGCTCAACGTATTGTTGTCTATCTTCTACATTGCTGCCGAAGAACCTATCGTCGAAGTGACCGATGTACCCGAAGCTTCATCCATGAATCGTGAACTTCGTCGTCGCACTTCGTTCTTGACTCACGAAATCTTCAACAAGTACCACACCGAAACCGAAATGATGCGATACATCAAGCGTCTTGAACGCAAGGATATCTCTTTGGCACATTCCATGATTTCGCTCGGTTCTTGTACCATGAAGCTGAATGCCGCTCAAGAAATGACTCCATTGAGCAACGCTGGCTTTATGAATATCCACCCATTGGTTCCGGAAGATCAAGCCAAGGGATACCGCACACTCATCGAAAACCTTTGCAACCAATTGAAGGTGATTACCGGTTTTGCCGGCATGACACTCCAACCTAACTCGGGTGCAGCAGGTGAATATACTGGTCTTCGTGTGATTCGTGCTTATCTGGAAAGCATTGGTCAGGGTCATCGTAACAAGATTTTGATTCCTTCATCGGCTCACGGTACTAACCCTGCATCGGCTATCCAGTGCGGATATACCACAGTGACTTGTGCGTGTGATGAAAAGGGTAATGTGGATGTGGAAGACCTCCGTGCCAAGGCTGAAGCCAACAAGGACGACTTGGCTGCCCTCATGATTACTTATCCTTCTACTCACGGTATCTTCGAACCCGAAATCAAGAAGATTTGCGAAATCATCCACGCTTGTGGTGCTCAGGTGTACATGGACGGTGCTAACATGAATGCTCAGGTAGGTTTGACTAACCCGGGATACATCGGTGCTGACGTATGTCACTTGAACCTTCACAAGACATTTGCCAGCCCTCACGGTGGTGGTGGTCCGGGTGTAGGTCCGGTTGGTGTGGCCGAACACCTTGTTCCATTCTTGCCAGGACACTTCATGTTTGGTAACGAAACCAACCAAGTATCAGCTGCTCCTTTCGGTAGTGCCGGTATTCTTCCGATTACATATGGTTACATCTGCATGATGGGTACTGAAGGCTTGACACGTGCTACCAAGACTGCTATTTTGAGTGCCAACTATCTGGCTGCTTGCTTGAGAGATACTTATGGTATTGTTTACTCGGGTGCAACCGGTTTCGTAGGTCACGAAATGATTCTTGATTGTCGTTACTTGCACGACATGTGCGGCATCAGCGAAAACGATATTGCCAAGCGTTTGATGGACTTCGGTTATCACGCACCTACCCTCTCCTTCCCGGTACACGGCACGTTGATGATCGAGCCAACCGAAAGTGAAAGCTTGTGGGAACTCGACAACTTCGTGGAAGTGATGAAGACCATTTGGGAAGAAATTCAGGAAGTGAAGGACGGACGTGCCGATAAGGAAGACAACGTGCTTATCAATGCTCCACACCCTGAATACGAAGTGGTGGCTGATGAATGGAATCATAGCTACACTCGTGCCAAGGCTGCTTATCCAATCGAAAGCGTACGTGAAAACAAGTTCTGGATTAATGTAGCCCGTGTGGATAACACCCTCGGCGATCGTAAGTTGTTGCCTACCCGTTACGGTAGTTTTGATTAAATTCTTTTTCTCCGTGTCATTCTGAGCATTGCGAAGAATCTGAAAATATTTTACTTTATGTATACAGATCCTTCACTGCGTTCAGGATGACACAAGGGAGGAAACAATAAACATAATTTTGCAACTACATGAAAAAACAACTCTTTATCACAACCTTCTGTACCCTGCTTTTAGCGGGGTACGGTTGTTCAAGTCCTCAAGTTGAAAGCCAACCGAAAGACTTGACACAATACGTTGACCCATACATTGGTTCGGGAGGTCACGGACACGTGTTCGTGGGTGCCAACGTTCCTTATGGCTTGGTGCAATTGGGCCCTTCCAGCATCCCTCAATCATGGGACTGGACTTCGGGTTATCACATCTCTGATTCAACGGTTATCGGTTTCCCACACATGCACTTGAGCGGTACCGGTATCGGCGACTTGCACGATATCAACGTGATGCCTGTAACCGGCGAAGTGAAGTATGCTCGTGGCAAGGAAAGCGATCCTGAATCGGGCTTATGGTCGTACTCGGCCAGAAGCAAGGAAGTCGTAAAGCCAGGCTATTATGCCACTCACTTGTTGCGTTACAACGTAGATGTGGAACTGACCGCTACCAAGCGTGTAGGTTTCCATAAATATACCTTTAATAATCCGGCCGATGCCGCTATCGTGTTCGACCTTCAGAATGGTGGATGTTGGGACGGAGCTACCGAAGCTTACATCAAGCGTGTAGACGAAAAGACCATCGAAGGTTATCGCTACTCTACCGGTTGGGCTAACGACCAGCGTGTATTCTTTGTGGCCGAATTCTCTCAGCCTATCACCTCCCTCGAAGTGATTGCTGACCAAAATACAGCTACAGACACGAACAAAGGAAAGATAGTCTATGCCCGTGCTAATGTAGACGTCCAGAAAGAAAAGCCGGTTTATGTAAAGGTGGCCCTTTCTCCGACTTCTATCGAGAATGCCAAGTTGAACATGAAGGCTGAACTTCCGGGATGGGATTTTGAAGCTACCATCGAAGCGGCCGACCAGGTTTGGGAAAAGTCTCTTGCCAAGATTGACATGGAGACTTCTGACGAAAAGTCCAAGAAAATTTTCTATACCGCTTTGTATCACACCATGATTGCTCCATCCGAGTTCTGCGATGTGAACGGAGACTATTACGGAGCCGATCATCAGATGCATAAGGGCGAAGGATTCGTGAACTATACTACCATGTCTTGTTGGGATACTTACCGCTCGGCACATCCGTTGATGAGCTTGATTCATCCCGAGATGATGAAAGACATGATGTGGGCTTTCGTGAACATCTACAAGCAACAAGGTAAGCTTCCTGTATGGCACTTGATGGGATGCGAAACCGATTGTATGGTGGGTAATCCGGGTGTTATCATCGTGGCCGATGGTTTGAATAAGGGTTACATCGAAGATAAGGAAACCGCTTTCGAAGCTTTGAAGAACTCAGTCATGCTCGACGAACGTGGTCAGGACATCCGCAAGCAATATGGCTTCATCCCTTACGACAAGATGAAGGAATCTGTTGCCAACGACATGGAATATGCCATTGCCGATGGTTCAGTAGCTTTAGCAGCCAAGAAGTTGGGCAAGACCGAAGATTACGAATACTTCTTCAAGCGTAGCCGTTCGTACATGAACTTCTTCGATAAGGAATTAGGTTTCATGCGTGGTCGTGGCACCAAGGGCGAATTCCACGAACCATTCAATCCGTTTGCTTCTACTCACCGTGACGATGACTATTGCGAAGGTAATGCATGGCAATACACTTTCCTCACTCCGCACGATTTCGAAGGCTTGGTAGAATGTTTCGGCGGTAAGGAAGCCTTGGTGAAGAAGATGGACGAACTCTTCGTAGCCGAAGCCAAATTGGACGGAGCACACACTTCTCCGGACATCAGTGGCTTGATTGGTCAATATGCTCATGGTAACGAGCCTAGTCACCACATTATTTATTTCTACACTTTGGCTGGCGAACCGGCTAAGGCTGCCGACAGAGTGCGTGACGTATATCGCTTGATGTATAGCGACCAACCGGATGGTCTTTCGGGTAACGAAGACGTAGGTGCCATGTCATCATGGTATGTGTTATCATCACTTGGTTTCTATCAGGTGAACCCTGCCGACGGACGTTATGTGTTTGGTTCTCCAAACGTGGACAAGGCAGTATTGAATGTACGTGACGGTCAGTTCACCATCATCGCTCACAACAACTCTCCTGAAAACAAGTACATCCAAAGCATTAAGCTCAATGGCCAGCCGTACAACAAGGCATGGATTGAGTTCGAAGACATTGCCAAGGGTGGTACATTAGAATACGAGATGGGTGCAACCCCTGCTTGTTGGTATTGATTATTGAGAAAAGAAAAAGGCCTCGGTTTCGGGGCCTTTTTTATGTCTGTTCGGTTCAGTCTTTCAGTACGTTCGAGTAAAGCTTTCCTTTCTCTGGGGTGATGCCCTTCTTTCGGAACAACTCTCCCACCGTTACGAATTCATAACCTTGCTCCTTCAAGGTCGGGATGATTACCTCCAAGGCTTGGGCGGTAGCATCGTTTCCATGAAAATCGTGTAGTAATACGATTTGTCCGTCTTCTGCCTGGCGGATGGTTCTTTCTATCCGTTCTTCCAGCGATACCTTGGCATCCCAATCGTCGCATCCCTCTCCGCAAATGAATATCATGTCTATCAGCTGGTACATGGTGTCGTTCACATCAATGTAGGGTGCCCGGAAGTAAGTCGGTCTTGTCCCGGTATGTTCCTCTATCCGATCTTGAGTCACGTTCACCTCTTCCATAATCTGTTCGGGTGTGAGCTTGCTCATGTACGGATGCGTGCGTGAGTGATTCTGAATGTCACATCCCATGCGGATGGCACGCTTCATGGCCTTTGCACTCTCTTCGTTGATGTTGTCGCCTATCACAAAGAAAGAGCCTACCACCCCGTGCTTTTCAAACACGTCGAGAATCTTTTCTGTAGTGGTTGTGTTCGGTCCGTCATCGAAAGTCAAGGCTATGTGCTTGGCGGGGTCTTTGCATCCGGCCATCAGGCAGAGCATCCATGCTGCTAAAAGAAACTTCTTCATACATTCCGTTTTTTAGATTCTACACAAAAGTAGAAAAAATATTGTATCTTTGCACCAAATTAAAAAACAATACATCATGGATAAGGTCTCGGAAAACCCTTTCAAAACCGAAAAGCAGTCAAGAATTGTGCATAGTCACACGGCCTTGATGACCGTAACTGCTTTGTTCGTAACCCTTTATTTAGTATCTAATGTGATGGCTGTCAAGGTGATTAGCATCTTCGGCTTGTTCTATTTCGATGCAGGTACCATCACCTTCCCCTTTGCCTACATGCTGGGCGATGTGCTCACGGAAATCTGGGGCTTCAAGACGGCCCGTCGGGTCATTTGGATGACTTTCTTCTGCAACATCATGATGGTGATGTGTACTCAGGTGGGTGTATGGCTTCCTTCGCCCGACTATTTGTCCGAAACGGCCGATGCTTACAATCACATCTTTACTTATGTGCCCCGTATCGTGATAGGTTCGTTGACCGGTTTCTTGTTGGGCGAGCTTTCCAACGCCTGGCTCATGGAGAAGATTCGTGAGAAAACCAAAGGAAAGAAGCTCTGGGTGCGTACCATCGGAAGTTCAGCCGTAGCCTATTGGTTCGATAGTCTTCCGTTTGTGCTCATTGCTTTCTTGGGTGTGGTCTCTACCCGTGACCTTCTGCTGATGATTGCCTTCCAGTACGGAGCCAAGCTCTTGATTGAAACCTTTTTTGGTACCCCGATGGCATATGCCGTGATTCATGCCATCCGTCGCTATGTCCGCAAGAAAGAAAGCCATGGATAGATACTCGCTGATACATACCAAGATGCCCCGTGAGTTTGTGTTGCTTCAGGGCACTGGATGCAAGTGGAAGAAATGCATATTTTGCGACTATCACGAAGACGTCAGCTCGCATCCTTTCCAAGTGAACGAACCGGTGCTTCGTCAGGTCACAGGCCGGTATGGCGTGCTCGATGTCATCAACTCCGGCTCGGCCATGGAGCTTGATGCTGATACCTTGAACCTTCTTCGGGAAGTGGTGCGTGAGAAGCATATTCACACCCTTTGGTTCGAAGCCCACTACATGTACCGACACAAGCTGGCCCGCTTTGCCGAGCAGTTTGCCCCAGCCCGTGTGAAGTTCCGTTGCGGTGTGGAAACCTTCGATGCCACCCTGCGTGAGCAATGGCATAAGGGTATCCCCTCCTCTGTCGGTGTGGAAGATATTGCCCGCTATTTTCAAGGAGTATGTCTGCTCTGTTGCACCCAAGGCGAAAGCAAGGAACGCATCTTGGCCGATATCGAATGGGCGAAGGCGAATTTCGAATACTTCAGCGTGAATGTATTTTGCAACAACAGTACTTGTATCAAACAAGATACCGAACTTGCTTCGTGGTTTGCCCGTGAAGTCTATCCACAAATCAAGGATGTTCCCAACCTCGAAGTGCTGATGGAGAATACCGATTTGGGCGTGGGATAATTTCTTTACCCGATATCTGTCATTTCCCTTGAAATAATTAGGCTATCTCAGTTATTGCATTATATTTGCAAAAACAATCCCTTAGAACAGATATCATGAACAAACAGACCTTTAACGGCATGATATGGAAGGCCTTGGTCCTCTTCTGTATCCTGACTTCCGGTTGCACTCCAGCCAATCAGGAAGAGCCGATGCAAGCCGTCATCGAACGTGGACTACAAACTGCTGGCCAACATGCTTTGCAAATGGCCGAAATCTTGAAGAATCAGGATAACAAACTCCCCAAGACCTTGAAAAATGGAGATCTTCAAACGTCTGATGCCAGTTCATGGACTAGCGGCTTCTTCCCTGGCGAACTTTGGTATCTCTACGAACATACCCAAAATGAAACCTTCAAGCAGTATGCCGAATTGTTTACCTCTCGTCTGGAAGAAATCCAGCATTGCACCACCCATCACGACGTAGGCTTCATGTTGTATTGTAGTTATGGCAATGGTTACCGACTGACCGGCAATCCGGCTTATAAGGATGTGTTGGTGACGGGTGCCCGTTCATTGTCTACCCGTTTCAGAGACCACATCGGTCTGATACGTTCCTGGGAGTTCAACGCCAAGGTGTGGCAATACCCGGTCATCATCGACAACATGATGAACCTAGAGTTGCTGATGTGGGCATCCAAGACTACAGGCGAGCAACGTTTCAAGGACATTTCCCTTTCGCATGCCGACAAGACCATGGAGCATCACTTCCGTCCCAACTATAGTTGCTACCACGTGGTTTCGTTCGATACCATTACCGGTCAGCCACATAAGAAACAAACCCATCAAGGCTTTGCCGACGAGTCTACGTGGGCACGAGGACATGCCTGGGCTTTGTATGGCTACACCATGATGTACCGTGAAAGTGGAAAACCGGAGTATCTTGCTCAGGCCCAACACGTTGCTGCTTATCTGATGAACCATCCCAATACCCCTGCCGACAAGATTCCATATTGGGATTACGACGTGGAAGTGACTCCCGAAACTCCTCGTGACGCTTCATCAGCCGCCATCATGGCATCGGCCCTTATCGAACTAAGTACACACACGGGTAAGGCTGAAGGAAAGAAATACGTGGACTATGCCGAACAATTGCTTCGCTCGCTTACATCTCCCGAATACTTGGCCACTCCGGGAAGCAACGGACATTTTACATTGATGCACTCTACGGGCAACCTACCGGGAAACATCGAGATCGATGTCCCCCTAACCTATGCCGACTATTATTATGTGGAGGCATTGCTCCGAATGAAGAAGTTGTTGGAATAAAAACATCGAAAATTGTCACCGAGTACTTTGCTATGTTCTGGTGACATCATGTTTAGGGGAGTATTCATGGTGATACTCCCCTTTTTTCGTTATAATGAAGAATTATTCAGCAGGTGCCCACTTGCAACGGACAGGCGATACAATTGCACCCTCTTCCTTGAGTTGCTTCATGGCCTTGTCTACTTCTTTCTTATCCAAACCGCTTAATTCTGCAATCTTTCCTGCATTCAGCGGAGTGCCCGCTTCCTTCATGGTAGCCAATACTTTTTCTTTTGTTTCCATACTGATATTTTTTAATAATTCTAATTCTTAAACTAACCTTCTCTTTTGTTTCGCTATACAAAGAAAGGAAAAAGTTGAAAGATTTCCCCTTTTTGTTGCATTGAATTTATAAATCTACCGATAGATGCTATCTATATTATTAATAATCATTATATTTGCTTAAACACACACATCCGATAATTATTCATCAGTAACATAACACAATCATTCTACGAAAATGAAGAAAATCTGTTTGCTGCTTTTCGCATCATGCATCATGGTGCTGGCTGTAAGTGCCCAGTCACGGGTTAGAGAATCGAAAACAAGTTATGCCAAGGAGGCTTTGCAACCGTATGTAGACAAAGGAGAACTGGCAGGTGCCATCAGTGTGTTCTATAAGGACGGGGTGCAAGAAACCAGTTGCGTAGGTTATGCCGATGTGTCTCAGAAGCGTGCCATCGACCTCGACAACGTGTTCATGCAATGCTCGCAGACGAAAGGTTTCTGCGGGGTGACCATCGCCAAGCTGGCCGAAGAAGGCAAACTCTCACTCGATGACCCTGTGTCCAAGTACCTACCCGAGTTCAAGGAACTCTGGATTCAGGATTATGAAAAAGACGGCGTGCGTGTGCTTCGCAAGGCAAAGAATGTGCTTACCGTACGCATGGTGCTCAACCATACCGGTGGCTTCCCCTTCGAAGTCAGTGCCAAGCGTAACGATGTGCGTGGCGGTGGATGGTCGGGCGGTGCCCCTATTCGTCAGATAGCCTCCATTGCAGCTGCTTCGCCTATCATGTTCGAGCCCGGCACCAAGGAACTCTACTCCAATACCGGCATCGATATCGGTGCAGCCATTGTCGAAG
>JAFQNW010000073.1 GCA_017420875.1 Bacteroidaceae bacterium | reverse complement strand
GTTATTAAATAAATCCTTATCTAAATCCTCAAAAAAAAGATTTCTGTCTATTGTAGGTTTAGGTATTGGTTTGAATAAAGCAATATTACCTTTAATTATACTATTAAAATCAGTCTCAATATATTCTAATTTATTTTTTATTAATTCAAAATATGCATAACCTTTCTTGGAATTTAGAAGAATCATTGAAGTGCCGATATCGTTGTCTAGATTTTTGTTAATATTTTCTATACCCCAATAGTCTGCAATTGTAATGTCTGCAATTCTTGGAAAGTCTTTATATTTACATGTGTAACATGATGGCCGGCAAAATACATTTGTATGGTAACCTAATCTAAAATCATCTTTCATACCTATCCCATAGTAGGTTTTATTATTATCAAATATAATTTTTCTAGTTAAACTACGCCATCCATATTCTTTGTTTTTTTCTTTTATGTATATTATTTTTCCACCAAAATTATTTTCTAATGAATCTAAATATTTACGAAATACTTTAGGGGAATTTACGCCTCTACAAATAAAATCTATAATAATTAGGTTTTCATAATCCTTTTTTAAAAAAGAACGAAGAGCTGCCATTTGGCATGGCGTCCCACATGCTAAAACCTTTTTATCTTTCTTCAGTAGATTTGCTATTTCTTCATATATGCCTTCTGCTTTGCTCTGTAGATATTTTGAACTCCTTAATTTTATAAGGTCATTAGGATCATTTGAAACAAAATTTTTAACAGTAAAATCGTTATTATATATGGCTCCACTAACGTAACCGCCATGCTCGTACATATATTCGGCAAATGCAGAAAATGCCCCACCTGATGTGCTATCCCATCTTATAGACATGTTTTTATGTATGGCTGCAATTGTTTTTATCGGTTTTTCGGAGTCGTTTTTTTTAAGTTTAGAAATATTTAATTCAGGACAAATCTTTTGGCATAGACCGCAGTTATTGCAAAGATTGGTATCTACATGTGGATACCAAAAACCTTCATTGTCATTCTTTAAGTTTATGGCTTTTTGTTTACATGCATCTACGCAAGCACAACATCCGCAACAGTTAGCTTTGTTTGATATGTTAATCATTATTCAAATTTTTTCTATAATAATATTATCTCCATGATGTACAATAGGGCACCAATTTTTATTCCATAAAAGATATTCTTTATTGAATCTTTTTTGATAATAAACAACCTCAAAAGATAATACATTTTCAACTCTATCGTAATTTCTTGAACCGATGGAGAAATCTTTTGTTCCTGCTAATAAGTTAATGTAATATCGACGTTTAGTTAATCCGTGTGATGATATTTCTAATCGCAATGTGAATTCATTGTCAGTTTGTGGAACTTCTATTGGATTAGTGATAAAAGTTTCAATTTGGGTATCTGTTTCATCACATATGGCTATAGTATATTGACATTCCTTGATACTTTTGTCATTTCTTTTAAGCTTAATCTCAATATTAATAGGTTCATCGTTTCCCATTTCATGAGGATTGTTAAGCAACTTGGCTTCAAGGAATTCTATTTCCCGCAAAAAAGTGTCATTATTTTTGCGATGTTCCTTATTATTAATCTTGGTATAGCTGATAAGGTCTGATATGTTATTTCCTGTATAGTAATTAATGCATTCTTGTGAAGTCCCAATATAGTCTATACTTCCGTTTTTAAGAACAATACCATTATTGCATAAGATTCGAATGGAATTCATATTATGACTTACAAATAAAACAGTACGTCCTTCTCCTTTGGATACATCTTGCATCTTACCAATGGCTTTCTTTTGGAATTCCATATCTCCTACGGCTAACACTTCATCGACTACTAAAATTTCTGGTTCTAAAAAAGCGGCTACGGCGAAGCCGAGGCGAACGGTCATACCGCTGGAGTAGCGTTTTACGGGTGTATCCAAATAGCGTTCCACTCCTGCAAAGTCCACGATTTCATCAAGCTTTCTATCAATCTCATGACGCGTCATTCCCATGATAGAACCATTCATGTAGATATTTTCACGACCAGTCAGTTCAGGATGAAACCCTGTACCTACTTCTAGTAAAGAAGCAATACGTCCTTTAGCTCGAATGGCTCCGGTAGTAGGGGAGGTTACTCGGGAAAGGAGTTTCAATAAGGTCGATTTACCAGCTCCGTTTTTTCCAATGATACCTACTACATCGCCTTGTTTTACATCAAAAGTAATGTCTTTCAGGGCCCAAACGTAATCGGAATTTCCCTTTTTACTACGGTCGTTGGTTTCTCCGATTTTTAGATAAGGGTCTTCTTTGCGTAGGATGCTGGTTTGCCACCAACGGTTAAGGTCGTGCACCATGCTACCGGTACCGACAAGACCTAATTTATATAGTTTTCCTACGTGGTCGAATTGTATAACTATATCACTCATATATGATTTCTTTGACTCTACCATCTATGATGTAGTTCTTTCCTACAAATAAATAGGTTTTATCGTTATAATTTATGATACTAAACTTGTCTGTATTCAAACTTGTTAAAGAATACCTATCTAATTTGTGAGCAAATGGTTTTATATATAAAGGAAGAGTTGAATAATCTGTTTCATTTAATTGGAATGTAACCTTATTAACTTGTTCGGATGTATTTAGTTCTTTAATATAAACTGGATAGGTTGGAGTTGTATAGAAATCTTTGAATTTATGTCTAAATTGATATAAATCCTCTATTATGTAATTAGGAATAAAGATTATCTTTTCCTTATTGTAAAAATTGGAAATCATGGTATTTTCCCAATTACTTTCCATAAAGCCGCCATAAAATTCACTATTTTCTTCTGCTATATAATAAATATTGAAACGGTTCAAGATATTATTGTATTTTTTGTTTTTTGTGATGATAACGTCATCGTCTGTTTCTTTAATTATATCAGTAACTCGTTTATATTCTTGATAGTTTTCAGCATTTATTGGGAGTATATAGAAGGATAAACCTATAATCATTATAGTATTGATACAATGATATATTAAATTGGGAACTTTTAATTGGAGAATTAATTGAGTAATAAGTATTAATGCAAATAATTCAAATCCAAAACGACTATGTTCAGAAGCATGTTTGGTAAATAGTACAAATATGAATAAGGATATGATGGCTGATATCCAAATAATATTATCATTTAAATATTGTTTTATACTAATTGTCTTCCTAAATATATATAATATGATTATAAGTAAAAGGAGCATTTTTATATTATTCATATGAGAAAGAGCAATCAAATAATCTTTCATAATAAGCGATGTATTTGTTGCAGTGTTATGGTCTAAAGCCCTGTTGATTGAAGCGGGTGAAAAAATCAAGAATATACTACCGATGATAAATCCACACAATAGAAAATAATTGGAAGTATAAGTTTTATGTCTATAAATAATGTAGTAAAAGAAATAACCAACTAACAGTCCAATAACGATTCCTTCGTGGGTCCATCCACATATCCAACCATATATGAATAATAAAGGATAGAATTTTTTAGGGATATCTTTGCTTAATAAATGGTTGAAATACAATAGAAACGTTGCTGACCATAAATAATTGCATGCTCCACTCATCCACAAAAAACAGTTTTTGAATCCTGGTATCAATAGAAAAATTAAAAATGTGATAATGGAGAGTGTTGCAAATTTATTGTCTTTCTTATCATTGATTGTTATGGTAAGTAAATGTAGAAAAAGTAGAAAGACAATGGCATTCATTAGATTAAACGATTCTTTTCCTGCAATGCCGTCAAAAAACTGCACAATAAAATGTGGTGTGAATCGACCATTCACTTCAAAATAATGTATATATTGACTTTTTAGAATGTCTGATATCGAATCTATTGATTCTGTTGTGCCATAAATAAAACAATAATGCCAATCATCTGATCTGAATGGTGTATAACAATTCATGATATAAAAGATTATACCAATGATTCCCAAGTAACCCCAATACAAGCAATTGTTCTTATTTCCCTTTATATTCTTTAACCACATAAACAGGTCTGTTTTTAGTTTCATGAAAAATGCGTCCGAGGTATTCGCCAATGATACCTAAAGATAATAATTGTACCCCCCCCAAGAATAGGATAACGACCATTAGAGTTGGGAAGCCTTGTACATCTTCTCCCCAAATGATGGTTTTGGCAATGATGATGCACATGTAGATGAAGGCGATTAATGACACAATGATTCCTATCATGGTAGAAAGGCGGAGGGGAGCAATCGTGAAAGAGGTTATTCCTTCGATCGCTAAATTGAATAGGCCGAAGTAATTCCAAGAGGTTTGGCCAGCTATCCGGTCGCCTTGCTCAAACAAAATCTCTTTTTTATTAAAACCTATCCAGCAGAACATGCCTTTGGTATAGCGTTCACTCTCTCGTAATTGCTTTAACGTATCAATGCATTTGCGATCCAACAATCGGAAATCACCTACGTTGGGTAAGATTTCTACTCGGGTGGTTTTCTGTAATAATTTGTAGTAAAGTAACGATAGGTTCTTGCGAAGCCAGCTTTCTTTACCGCGAGTGGTACGCTTGGCATAGACATCGTCGTAACCTTCTTCCCAACATTTCAGCATTTCAGTTACCAAATGGGGTGGGTGTTGTAAGTCTGCATCCATAATGACCATGCAGTCGCCGGTGGCATAATCGAAGCCGGCCAGCATGGCGGCCTCTTTGCCGAAGTTGCGGGAGAGGTCAATGTAACAGATGCGTGAATCTTGTTGACGCAACTGGCGGAGGATGGTTAGGGTATGGTCCTTGCTACCATCGTTTACAAAGAGGAGTTCCCAATTGTACTCTGGGTGGTTGTCTGTTAGGGCTGTCAATTGTGGGTAGAGTAACGGGAGGGACTGTTCTTCGTTGTAGCAGGGAATAAGTATCGTTACTTTTTTCATGTGTGCTTGAATACGAATCTGACTAATAGAAAATTGATGGGAATGGCGATAGTAAAGACAAAAAGTGGTGCCAAACTTTTATGCATTCCCATATATATGAAGAGGTTTAACAATCCTAATTGGATGAGGTAATTGCATAGATGGGATAATCCAAACCCGATTCCTTTCTGAATGGTGGCTTTTCTTTGAAAAGTGAAGTGTGCTGTCAGGAAGAAATTGCAGATAAAACTAATGCCATAGCCTAGGGTATAGGCAATGTTGTGGTGGACATAGCTTTGTAGTATCCAGTAAATGCCATAGTGTATCGCAGTTGCTAGGATACCGACTATCCCAAAACGGATGATCTCTTGCAATGTCTGTTTGTTCATGATGCTTACACCGTATCCATAAAATTGCGTTCCGTGCGGCTGAAGATGACTACCGCCAAGAACAGGGTGATGAGCATGAAGACGGTGCTGTATAGGAGTCCACTGCCATCCAAGGAGCCACAGCCCATGCAACTGTACTTGAAGGCTTCGAAGATGGGGGTTAATGGATTTAGGGCAATGAGGTCGCGGTATTTCTCGGGGGCGGCACTCAAGGGGTAAATCACGGGGGTGGCGTACATAAACAGCTGCATGCCGAAGGCGACCAGCTGGGTGAGGTCGCGGTACTTGGTAGTGAGGGCACTGATAATCAAGCCCCACGACATGGCGTGGAAGGCGATGAGGAATATCAGGAACGGGAACAGCAGCAGGGTCCAGTTGATGCTGAGGTTGGCACCCACGGCGTAGTAGTAGATGTACATGGCGATAAACAGCCCGAGCTGGATGCCGAACTTGATGAGGTTGCTGGTGATGCCGGCCAGGGGTACGACCAAGCGGGGGAAATACACCTTTCCGAACACACCGGCATTGGCGGTGAATACGTTGCTGCTGACGCTGAAAGCGGAGTTGAAGTAGTTCCACAGCATGATACCCGACATGTAGAAGAGGGGCTGGGGAGCTCCGTCGGTAGAGATGCCGGCCAGGCCACCAAACACAAACATGTACATGATGGTGGTGAAGATGGGCTGGATGAGGAACCACAACGGGCCTAGGATGGTTTGCTTATACACGGTGACAATATCCCGCTTGACATACATGCGGTAGAGGTCGCGGTATCGCCAGATGCCTTTCAGATCGATGTCCAAAAGGTGTTTCTTGGGTTTTATTTCGAGGGTCCAATGTTCGTTGTTCATGTCAGTTCTTTAAGATGGCAAATTGCATTTTATGGTCGCTCCATGGGTTTTCGAGCAGTTCGTAGCTCTGTACGGCCCAGTGCTTGGAGCAAAGGATGTAGTCGATGCGGAGCCAGCTGCCCAGGGGCTGGTAGCTGCCGGTCCATTGGCGGGAGGCCAAGCGGTAGGCATCCTGCATGCCTTGTTCGAGTCTGCGGTAGGTGTAAGAGCAAGGGGTATCGTTGAAGTCGCCACACACGATGGTGGGGAGTTGGCTTCGGGTTACATCCAGCTTCAAGGAGTCGGCCTGGGCATTGCGACGCTTGGCGTTCCCGATGAAGTGGGTGGGGAGGTGCCCGGTGGTCTGGAGGTGGGTGTTCCACAAGCGGAAGGGCTTGGAGGCGTGCACCTCGACCGAAAGGGTCTTGTTATAGGTGTCGGCGTAGTAGGTTTCCTGAGCCTTGTCGAGCGGGTACTTGCTGAGGATGGCGAGGTTGAGCACTTCGTCCTCCCGCTGCTCGTTGCGGATGGCATAGGGGTACTCGGGGAAAGCGGCCCGGATGGAGTCCCAGCTGATGAGGTTCTCGTGCGGACGTTCCTGTAGGCAGATGATATCGGGGTTGAGGTTGCGGATGTAGGCTGCGGCCTGGTGCAGGGTGTCGGGGCGGATGTGGAAGTTGGTAACGTTCCACGACAGCAGGCTGATGGAGGATTGAGGGTCGCTGGGGGTATAGGTGCCGGTGGGCACGTGGTTCCAAAGGACACCCAAGCCACCCAGGGTGAGGATGGCAAATATCCATCGCCAGTCGCTCAGGAATCGCGTGGTGAACAGGATTACGCAGGTAGCGGCCAGCACCAATACAAAGGGTACGGATAGCAGGCTGAGGAAGATGTAGTTGCCGGCCCAGCTTGCCGGGAGGTGGGGCAGGGCGATGAAAGCAAATCCCAGCCAGGCCAAAATGGCCAGCAGGAGGTGCTTCAGGACTTGGAGGTAGAAGAATCTTCCCATACTAGATGCTTTCGTTGTTGGCAATGAGTTGCTGGAGGGCATCGAGCTGCTCTTGCTTGAGCTTGAGGGCTTCGAGCATGGGGCGGTAGCGGTGCAGGTGGTGAAGGTCACTGCCTACAAAGTCGTACCAGCCGCGTTTGAGCAGGTCTTCGCTGACTGCCTGGGGGCGACGGCCGTAGTAACCACTGAGCGACAGGAGGTTGAGCTGGAAGGCATAACCTTTTTCCTTGAGCTCGCGGTAGTCGGGCTCTTCCATGTACATGTAGCGTTCGGGGTGGGCCAGGATGGGTTGGTAGCCGTGTCGGTAGGTGCTGAGCAGGAGGTCGTCCATGCCCACCGGGGGGTACATGTAGGAGGTTTCGACCAACAGGTGGTTTTCGCCCAATGGGAGTACCTGGTCGGGCAGGCGGGATTCGAAGCCGGCATCGAGCATGTACTCGGAAGACAGGGCGAGCTGGAGCGGGCCTTGGTAGGCTTGCTTCAGTTCCTGGAGCTTGGCTTCCAAGCGGGGGTGTTCGTTGCGGAACTCTTCCATGACATGGGGCGTGAGCCACACTTTCTTTACTCCGAGTTCTTCCAGCCAGGCCAGCAGACTGAGGCTGGTTTCTACATCGGGGGAGCCATCGTCTACCCCCGGTAAGATATGCGAATGGAGATCGGTCATCCCCTGAAGGATGCCGGTCTCCAGCAAACGGTGTTTCTTGGTGAAAAAGCTAAACATCAGCTGTGTTTCTTTTTAGAGAACCATTTTTTCCAGCCGGTAGGCTCGTTGTCGTACCCATAGCCGTAACCATATCCATAGCCGTAGCCTCCGTAGCCGTAGCCGTAACCGCCATAGCCGGTCTTGCGGACAATGACTCCGTTGAGGACAAGCGACATGTTGTTGAGCTGGCCGCTGCGGTAAATCTTCTCGAGCTCGGGCAGCATGCGGCGGTCGAGCTTGCCTACGCGTACCACGAAGATGGTAAGGTCGGCCACGCGGTTGGTGATGGTGGCATCGGCGATGATGCCCACCGGTACGTTGTCGATGAAGATGTAGTCGTAACGGGTGCGAAGCTCGGCAATGAGTTCTTCGAGGCGTTCGCTCAGCAGCAACTCGGCAGGGTTGGGGGCCAGTGGGCCGGCCGGGATGGTATCGAGGTTGTCGCACAAAGCGTTCTTCTGGATAATCTCGTCGATGGTGGTCTGGCCGGAGAGGTAAGAGGTCATCCCTTTCACGTTGCGTTTGCTGTGGATGTGGCTACTCAAGGTACCCTTGCGGATATCGAGGTCGATGAGGATGACTTTCTTCTCGGTCTGGGCAAAGCTGGCGACCAGGTTGGTGGACACGTAGGTCTTGCCGGCACCGGGACCAAACGAACTGAAGGTGATGACCTGCATGTTCTTGGACTTGACACGCATGAAGTCCATGTTGGTACGGATGATGCGGAAGGCTTCGGATACCACGTCGCGGCCTTGAACACGGACCACAATCTTGTCCTTGCCGTCTACCTTCTGGGTTTTCTTGTTGGTGTCCTTGGGGATTTCGCCCAGGAACGGTACGCTGGTGGCATCCTCGATGTCCTTGCGGTTGCGGATGCGGGTATCGAAGAAGAGCAGGGCCAACAGGATGACAAGCGGCAGGGCGGCTCCCTTCATGACTCCACCCATGATGATGGAACGGCCATTGGGAGATACGGGGGTGTCGCTACCACCGGCAGGGTCGAGCACACGGGCATCGTCCTCGGTAGTGGCCTGGGCCAGGGCATTTTCTTCACGCTTGTTGAGCAAATAGAGGTAGAGCTCTTCCTTGATGCGGTGCTGGCGGTCGATGGAGAGTTTTTCGCGTTGCTGCTTCGGGATGTTGGAGATGCGGTAGCTGGCTTCGCCCACCATGTTGCTGGCTTCCTTGAGCTTGGTCTCGATGCCCACGATGTTGTTGTCCACCGCACGGATGATGTTCTGACGCAGGGCGTTGAGGCTCTTGTTGAGCTCTTGCACCACCGGGTTCTTGCTGCTACTGCCCTCGATGAGCTTGTCGCGTTTCAGCTTGGTGGTGTTGTAGATGAGAATCTGGCTCTCGATGTTCATGTCGACACCGGTGTTCGAAGGGATGAGTTCGGTAGCCTTGGTAGGGTCGGTGAGGTAGTCGCGGATGTAGCTGGACATACGCATCTGCATCTGCAGTTCACGGCTCTGGCTGGTGTACTGTTCCTTCTGCGACACGGACATGCTGGCGGCCGAACCGACATCGAGCATGTTGTTGTCGATCTTGAAGTCCTCGATCTGGGTTTCCACTTCGTCGAGTTCCTTGGAGATTTTTACCAGGCGTTCGTTGATGAAGTTGGAGGTGTTGATGGCCATCTGGTTCTTGTCCTTGATGCTCTCTTCGTTGTAGATGGTGATGAGGGTGTTGAGCACGTCCTCGGCACGCACGGTGGAGAAGTCACGCAAGGAGGCGTAGAGCACGGTGGCATCGTTGTCGGTCTGGCTCACGCTGAGATTGCCCAGGAACTGACTGGCAGCCTGGTCGATGCTTTGCTTACGGATGTCGATGGTACGGCCATACCATTCGTCGGTGTGGTAGAGGGTGGGGGTAACCACCATGATGCCGGCCGGGGTCTGGACGGTATCGCCCAGGTTGACCAGCAGGATCTTGCCGTTGTCCTTCTCGAAATGAGAGAGGTGCACCTGAGTGGCGTTGATGGGGGTGACCTTCAGGGTGGTGGGCAGGCGGTTGTCGTCCACAAAGCTGACCTTCACCGGGGCCTGGGTGTAGAGTTCCTTCTCGCGGAGGCCGTCCATCACCACGTAGCAGACGTTGGCATGGAGGCGGGACACGACGTCACGCATCAGCTTGTACGACTGGAACTGCAGAATCTCGTTCGAGACGTTGGTGAAGGAAGTGGTCTGGAAGCGGTCCAGCCCGTTGTTACGCATCTGGCGACTGGCACTCTTAATCATGACAGAAGCCGAGCGGGAATAGTAGTAGGGGGTCTTGGCGTACTGGTACCAGGCGTAGCCTCCGAAGAGGGCGATGGACAGCACGAACCAATACCACTTGGATAACAGATACATCAGGATATCAATGGGGTTGATGTTGAATCCGCCCGCACTGATGGTCTTGTCGCCCGACATATCGTTCTGTTCGCTCATTTTGATCATGTATGTAAAAGCTTAGTTATTTGGTGTAAATCAATATCAAAGAGGTGAGGGTGGTGATGGCAGAGATGGCCATGGACCAGCGGCTGAGGTTGCGTTGGTCGCGTTCGTCGGCCTTCTGACGGGTTGGTTCCACGTAGATGATGTCGTTCTGTTGCAAGTAGTAGCAAGGTGACTTGAAGAGGTCCTTGCTGCGGATGTCGTGGAACAGGATGCTGCGTTTGCCGTTGTTCTCGCGGATGACACCGATGCGGTCGAGACGGGCGGTGGTGCGGAGGTCGCCGGCCATGGCAATGGCTTCGAGCAGGGTGATGCGGTCGCCGGTCACTTCGTAGGTACCTACGCCGTTCACTTCGCCCAACACGGAGAACTTGAAGTTGAGGAAGTCAATCATGACCATCGGGTCCTTGATGAGCTCTTCTTCGATGAGGCGTTTCTTGATGAGGTCGGTGAGCTGGCTACGGGTGAGGCCTTCAACGTGGAGCTTGCCCAATACGGGGAAGTCGATGTCGCCGTTCACGTCTACCAGGTAACCACGTGGGTTCTTCGGGTCGGTAGGAGCCGGGTTGCCGGTGTTGGTCACGGTACCATCCGCAGCGATGGCAAAGCCACCGTTACTACCCGGGAGGTTGAACGGAATGGCTAGTTCCGGGTTCTGGCTGTTGACGATGATGCTCAACTTGTCATCGCGGTGAATCACGGCTTCGTGTTTCTGGATGACCGGGTATTCTTCGAGTTCTTGCATGTCTCTGAGGTAGATGAAGTCCTTGCGAGCTGCACAAGAGCTTAACAGGACAAGTGCCGTAAGGCAGAGGAGTTTGATTGCTTTTTTCATATTCCTTGTGTTTTTATTGTTTGACATGTTGGTAACAGAGCCGGGCGGCTGCCTCGTTGGGCAGGTTTTCCAAGAACCCGATGGGGACTTGGTTGGCCAGCAGCTCGATGGTTTTGCCCAGGGCATTGTAGGCTTCGGTGTTCCACTTTAGCGAGGAACAGCTGGCTAGCAACACCATGTAGGCTTGGATTCCTTTCAGGAAGGAGAACTGGTTGTGCGGGGCCTGTTTCAAGAGGACAAAGGCTCCCAGGCGGGCTTCCTTGTTCTTGTAGCAGGGGGTCTTTCCGCTCCAGGGGGTGCCGTGGACGAGGATGCGGCCGTCGGGGTGAATCCGTACGGCGGGGTTGTCGTCGTTCAGCAACTCAGTATCTTCGATGTATTTCAGCCATTGTTGGCTGTGGGTGCTCTTGCCGGTGCCACTGGTGCCCAGGAAGGCATAGCCGATGCCGTCTTTCATCGTGACGGACGAGTGGACCAGGGCGGTGCGGTAGAAGACGGCCGACTGGGCGAAGGCCATCATGGTGAAGGAGTTGAGCACTTCGCTACCACAGATGTCTTCCCAACGGATGCCGGCCTGGATGGTCTGGAAAGAGCGGTCGGCGACGAGGCGGTGCCAGGGGTGTCCTTCGATGTATTGGAGGTCGACACAGAAGCCGTCGGCGGTACGGCCCAGCTTCCAACGGCCCAGGTCGTTGCGGTCTTCGGCCAGCAGTTGGGTAACTTCGACGTGCTCCAGCGTGGCCGGCGGCACGGTGGTCAGGGTGAACAGCCGTTGCTCGGGGGCGGCCGGTGTGGCCTGGCGGAAGGGTACGTAGGATGGCAGGATGCGGTCCATCTGCTCCGGGAAGGGAGTGGAGACACCAAACAACAGGCCGGCGACTTTGTACCAGGCAAATATCGGTTGTGTCATTACTTGATTCCTTTTAGGTTGGCGATGGCCAGTTCGATGGGCCACCAGATGGCTTCGCCCGGGGCGTATTGCAGGAAGTGGTAGCACTTGCTACAAATGCGGGCGATGGTATATCCCTTTTGTACCCAATAGCGGTCGGAGTGCTTGTTGCGGGTGTCCAGCTGCCCGAAGTTGCCGCTTTCGAGGATTTCCTGGAGCAGGGCATCGGAGTTGCGACGTTCCGCAAACGGGATGCTATCGGATGGGAGGCCGAAATGCTTCTCCAATAGGTCGTACATGACTGTGGCAAAGCGGTAGAGGCCCAGGGTTTTCAGCATCTGCTTCAAGTAAGCTGGGTCGATGCTGGTGTGGGTGCCGTGCAGGGTACAGGCCAGGTCGCAACATTGACGCATGCCCACGCCTTCGGTGAGCAGGTGCTTGAGGATGTGCCCCAGTTGCATGGCTTGGTTGAGCTCGGCCGGCAGGAAGGGAACGGTGGTTCCCTGGATATCGAGGATGCCCGGCTGGCGTTCGGTAAGCCATTGGTTCTGGCGTGCTTTCAACCGGCGGCGGGCAAACGGGTTGTGCAGGGTGAGGTAGCGGATGCGGTGCTCTACCTGCACGCCGTTGATGAAATATTCGGCGTTGTTGGAGCCTTTGCGGTAGGCTTCGCGGTGGACCGGGATGCCCAAGGCTTCGATGCGGCGGTTGGCTTCTTCGGACTTGTCGTAGAAGTACAGGTCGATGTCGCCACACTCGCGGTGCAACGGTTGCGGATAGTAGGAACCGTTGGCCTCTCCTTTCAGCAGGAGGAAGGGGAGGGGGGCCTGATGCGTGAAGTACTGGGCCAGCACGCGGAGGGTGTCCAGGTGCTGCTTGTTCTTCCGCTCAATGTGGTCGATGGTGACGGTCCACTGGATGAGCATGCCCCGTGGGGGCTGGTGTTCCTTGTCCAGCAGGCGTACCCCGTCGTACACGATGGCCTGAACGGTTTGTTTCACCGCCATCTCGTAGAGTTGCTTCCAGTCTTCCGGAGTCAGGGGGAAGAGGGAGCCGGTGGATTCTTTCCGGTTCCAAAGTCCTTGGCGGAGGAGCAGGAAGAAGGCTTGTAACAGGCGGTTGTCGAGCATTATTCCTGAGCCAATCCGGCTGCTATCCATTGCTGGCACAGCTCGGTGAGGTCGGCGGTAGCCGTTTCGGTATCCACTTCGTATTCTTCACACAAAACCGCAACCAGATCGGCTACGGTAAATTCCTTGCCTTCCATCTGTTGCCAGAGCCAGGCTGCTGTTTCGTTGAGTGAATAGACTTGGGTCATATCCACCGTGTCCGAAAATGGATTGACAATCATGTATTCGCCTCCGACTTCACGGAGAACCAGGTCTTTATTTAATTTCATAAGCTTAATCTATTCTTTTGTCGTTCTTCTTTTTTTGTCATCCCCCCCTTTTTTGTCATCTAGAGCGTAGCGAAGGATCTCGAGTACATTTACTCTTTCACAAGTAGTTTCTTTAATTTCCAGGCAGCCATCAGTACGTTGCGACGCCACGGGTGGGCGGCCATCCAAAGCCTGCCGACCAGTTTCATGCCCAGGCTGTCGGTGCGGAAGCAATGCTTTCCCCGATAGTAATGCGATACCACCGCAATGATGCGGTCGGGCGAGGTATGTTCGAACTGGTGGATGTTGCCATCGCCCAGCAGGGTGATGCGGTTGTCCTCGATGCGGTGGATGCGGTGAAGCACGATGCCAAGCTCGTCGGTGGAGGCGACCACCGGGGTTCCCTTCCGGATTTGTTCGGGGGTGGGGGCTACCAGCAGGGCTTCGTCGTTGTTCCGCAAGAAGGGGAGCATGCTATGCCCACGTACCCGTATCTTGACTTTCTTTCCTTCCTTGATCTGTGCCTGCACTTCGGCAAAGAACAGCTCGTTGGGGATGTAGATGGAGGTAGGTTTTGCTAGCTGATCCATTCTTTTTCTCGTAGGTAGTTGTAGAGGTATTTCGGGGCTTCGGGCGTAAGGTTACAAGCGTAGTTGCACATGTTTACCTTTCCCAGCATGTGTTGCAGACTATCCAAGGCTTGTCCGGCTTGTGTTTTGTTCCACCAGTTGATGGTAACTTGCGAGGAGAGCTGTTTGAACAGTTGCATGGGGCGTACGGGAACCACTTCGTTGTGTGGGGCTTGTCCCATGAAGACGATCGCTTTCAAGGGGTACGCCTCGGTCAGGCAAATCTGGCTGGAGCCGCATACCGGCCAGGCTCCAGCCCAATATCTACCTTCTTTATCCTTGTATATCAGGCAGCGGTCGCCATTGACGACGTGCGTGTTTTCGATGTGCCGGCACCATAATTCGGCGTGGGTGGATTTCCCGATGCCGCTAGGGCCGCTGAACAAGATGGCTTGTCCGTGGTGGTGGGTGAAGCAGCAATGCAGGATGTAGGCGTCTTTTTTAGCGAAATGCCTTTCTAATGCCAGGCAGGAGACGAAGATAGTATCAATCAGTAATTGACTTTTGATGGTGTTTAGATAATAAATGTCTATGGTTCTTTCGTCTCTTTCCTGATAGAGGGCGTATGCTGCTTGCATGTTGCCTACTGCCAGCTTTCTTGCTTCCAATGCACCGTGTTGAAAGACCTGTATGTCTGGTCGTTCAAAGATTCGTGCCCAATGTTCATCGGGTGCAGGAAGTTCCTCCACTTCGTGAAAGGTATAGCAGATGTCTGCTTCCTGTCCTTCTGTTTGGAACTGCCGGGAGTTGAGAGGAATCTCTTCTTCCGTTAGTCCTTCGATGGAGCAGGTGATTGGGCCGATGGTGAGGTGCATGTTTGGTTTTGTGTTGGTTGGAATGTCACGACGTTTTTTAAAAACGTCGTGACATTTTAGGGAATTTCTCAGCACGTTTTTTTAAAGCGTGCTGAGATTCTCAATGTTGGTTGAATTTATTTCTCAATAATTATTGTGATATTAATTTGAATCCACTGCCTTTAGGGCCATTTGTCACTAGAACTACTTCCAATATTTACAATATCTCTACCATCACAACTTGAATTCTTTTTTAAAGTAAATACGTTGTTGCTATAAGTTAGTGTATACCCTTCATTCTCAGTAGTATATCCATAATCACATGTTTCTCCATCTTGTGGTGCTCCAACTGTTATACAAATTGATGAGTGTGTACTCATATAAGAAATCAACTCTTCATTTGTTACGTTCTCTTTATCTCCATTTTTTAGTCGGAAGCAACCATCAAGAATATTAACTAATTTTGTAATTTCTTCTTCTGTATCAAAAATTTCTTGTGATGCTGCAATAAATGATGATGGTTGAAATATATTTTCATTTATTACAGGTTTTACATAATTTCTCTTTTCCATATTTCTCAATTATTTCAATATCGGAGTTCTTATAGGAGTGATTAAATTCATCACTCCTACAGAACTATGATAGGTATTAATACTGGTATGTATTATTTTCTCAATTCTTTTATCTGATTGACTATGTAGTGTACATCGTCATCGCTGACCATGGGGCCGGATGGAATGCACAATCCATACTCGAATACTTGTTCGGAGACGCCGTTGGTATAGCTCGGAGCCTGTGCGAAGACCGGTTGCAAATGCATCGGTTTCCATAACGGGCGGCTTTCTATATCCGCAGCGAATAACTTGGCGGCCAGTTCATCGCGGGTATAGCCTGTTACAGCAGGATCTACCAAGATGCAGGTGAGCCAGAAGTTGGGTTGCATGGGGGTAGGAGCGGTTGGCTCTACTACCGTGATGCCCGGTACTCCGTGCAGCAGCTCTGCATACATACGGTGAATGGTGTGTCGCCGTTCGATGTGAGCATCCACTACCAGCATCTGTCCACGGCCAATACCTGCCGAGACATTGCTCAGACGGTAGTTGTAGCCGATGTGTTCGTGCTGATACCAGGGGAAGGGTTCGCGGGCTTGAGTAGCAAAGAATTTCACTCGGTCTGCTTCTTCCTTGGTGTGGCAAATCAAGGCTCCACCACCACTGGTGGTAATCATCTTGTTGCCGTTGAACGAAAGGATGCCGTAGGTGCCCATCGTGCCGCAATATTGTCCGTCGTAAAGACTACCCATCGCTTCGGCTGCATCTTCTACCACAGGGATACCGTAGTGATGAGCGATGCGAAGGATTTCGTTCATGCGGGCGGGCACACCATAGAGGTGTACAGGGATGATGGCCTTGGGCAGGCGTCCGGTCTTAGCCAGGCGGTCGCAGATGGCTTGTTCCAGCAACTCGGGGTCCATGTTCCAGGTTCCCGGCTCACTGTCGACAAAGATTGGGGTGGCTCCTTGGTAGCAAATGGGGTTGGCCGAAGCAGCAAACGTGAAGCTTTGGCAAATCACTTCATCGCCCGGAGAGATGCCCAGCATGACCAACGCCAAGTGGATGGCGGAGGTGCCCGAGGCTAGCGCCACTACATGCACTTCGTTGCGGGAGTGTTGTGAAAGCCAGGTTTCGAGGTCGTGCTCAAAACCATTGACATTGGGACCTAAGGGAACTACCCAGTTGGTCTCAAAAGCCTCATGGACGAAGCGTTCTTCCGCTCCGCCCATGTGGGCCAGTGATAACCAAATTTTACTCATGAAAAAATTATTTTCTTAC
>JAFQNW010000072.1 GCA_017420875.1 Bacteroidaceae bacterium | reverse complement strand
GTCCGGAGAGTCGATAACGCCATGAAGGAGAGTCAAGAAGTCGGGTACAATGCCTTCTACCGAGTCGGTCACGAACACCTGGTTGCAATACAACTGGATTTTGTTCTTCTGCAATTCGAGGTTGCTCTTGATTTTCGGGAAGTAGAGCACACCGGTCAAGTTGAACGGATAATCTACATTCAAATGTATCCAGAACAAAGGCTCGTCAGACATAGGGTAGAGGTCGCGATAGAACTTCTTGTAGTCTTCGTCCTTCAAATCCATCGGCTTCTTTGTCCACAATGGTTCGCTGTCATTGATAACGTTGTCTTCATCGGTTTCTACCTGCTTGCCATCTTTCCAGTCCTTCTTCTTGCCGAAAGCTACCGGAATAGGGAGGAATCGGCAATACTTATTCAATAAGGTGGAGATGCGTGATTCTTCCAGGAATTCCTTGCAATCATCGTCGATGTAGAGAATGATGTCGGTACCACGATCTGTCTTGTCGATGTTTTCGAGGGTAAACTCAGGGCTACCGTCGCAAGACCACTTCACGGCCTGAGCACCTTCCTGGTATGACTTGGTCACGATTTCTACCTTTTTGGCTACCATGAAAGCCGAGTAGAAACCCAAGCCGAAGTGACCGATGATGGCATTGGCATCTTCCTTATACTTGTCAAGGAAGTCGTTGGCACCCGAGAAAGCAATCTGGTTGATATACTTGTCGATTTCTTCGGCGGTCATACCGATACCACGGTCGCTGATGGTGATGGTTTCTTTGCCTACGCTCACCTTTACGGTCAGGTCGCCCATTTCACCTTTGAAGTCACCCTTTGAAGCGTATGTTTTCAACTTCTGGGTAGCATCTACGGCATTGGATACCAATTCACGAAGGAAGATTTCGTGGTCGCTATACAAGAATTTCTTGATGATGGGGAAGATGTTTTCGGTAGTTACCCCAATGTTTCCTTTTTGCATGATTCTTATGTTTTTATTGTTTATACTCTTTTTAATAGTCGAAAAGTATATAACAAAAAAAATGCCAGACGTTTCCGTCTGACATTTTGGCATAATGTTTTTACTTTTTTAATAGAGTCATTCGATGGTCATTACAATTGTATCCTTTTCTTTGTCGTGTGTGCCACGGATGATGTTTCCTTCCTGAATTTCGTTTCCAAGTATTATTTCAGCCAAGGCATCTTCTACATACGTTTGGATGGCACGCTTCAACGGACGGGCACCATATTGAACATCGTATCCCTTTTGGGCAATGAATTTCTTGGCTTCATCGTCGATAATGAGTTTGTAACCAATGGTTTCTACCCGTTTATGCAGACCTTCCAACTCGATATCGACAATTTTCACCAAGCTATCCATCTCTAATTGGTCGAAGTTGATGATTTCGTCCAGACGGTTCAAGAATTCAGGGGCAAACTGCTTGTTCAACGCTTTCGTGATGATGCTACGCGAGTGGTCTTTCAAGTTGTCGGCTTGCTCTGAGGTGAAACCGATGCCTTTCCCGAAGTCCTTCAATTGACGGGTTCCTACATTGGAAGTCATGATGACGATGGTGTTCTTGAAATCTACCGTTCTACCGTTGGTATCGGTCAATCTTCCTTCGTCCATCACCTGCAATAGGATGTTGAACACATCGGGGTGTGCTTTCTCAATTTCGTCGAGCAGGACTATGGAATATGGCTTACGACGCACTTTTTCAGTGAGTTGTCCGCCTTCTTCATAACCTACATATCCCGGAGGGGCACCTACGAGGCGAGACACGGTGAACTTTTCCATGTACTCGCTCATGTCCACTCGAATCAGGGCGTCGGATGAGCCAAACATGAACTTAGCTAATTCCTTGGCCAAGTGTGTTTTACCGACACCAGTAGGGCCGAGGAACATGAAAGTACCAATCGGTCGGTTAGGGTCTTTCAAACCAATGCGACTACGGCGGATGGCCTTGACGAGTGTTTCGATGGCCTTGTCCTGGCCGATAACTTTGCTCATGAGGTCGTCTTTCATGCCCATCAGGCGGATGCCTTCGGCTTGTGCCATCTTTTGTACAGGGATGCCCGACATCATGGACACCACGTTGGCTATTTGTTCTCCGTCTACCGTTTCGCGGTTTTCTTTAAGGCTGTTTTCCCAATTTGCTTTCAGTATTTCGAGTTGGGTAGTATAGTCTTTTTCCTTGTCGCGATAGCTTGCGGCCAATTCGAAATTCTGGAGTTTTACCGCTTCGTTCTTCAGGTTCTTCATTTCATCAATGAGCTTTTCCTGTTCTTCGATTTCTTTCGGAGCAGTTATATTAATAAGGTGTACACGAGATCCGGCTTCGTCCATGGCGTCGATTGCCTTGTCGGGGAAGAAGCGGTCGGTGATGTAGCGGTCTGCCAATTTGACACATGCTTCGAGGGCTTCGTCTGTATAACGAACGTTGTGGTGGTCTTCGTAGCGTTCCTTGATGTTACGAAGAATCTGAAGTGTCTCGTCGGCTGAGGTTGGCTCGACGATGATTTTCTGGAAACGGCGTTCAAGAGCACCGTCTTTTTCGATGTTCTTGCGATATTCGTCCAAGGTGGTGGCACCGATACATTGTATCTCTCCTCGGGCTAAAGCCGGTTTCAACATGTTGGCGGCATCCATCGATCCGGCAGCAGAGCCGGCACCGACGATGGTATGAATTTCGTCGATGAAAAGGATGATATCGGGGTTTTTCTGCAATTCCTTGAGGATGGAGCGGATGCGTTCCTCGAATTGTCCGCGATACTTGGTGCCTGCCACTACGGCAGCCATGTCGAGTGTTATCACACGCTTGTTGAAAAGCATGCGGGAAACTTTCTTTTCTACAATGCGGGTAGCCAGTCCTTCTACAATGGCCGATTTGCCTACGCCCGGTTCGCCTATCAGGATAGGATTGTTCTTTTTGCGTCGGCTAAGTATCTGAGCTACACGCTCTATCTCTTTTTCGCGACCAACAACGGGGTCTAGCTTTCCTTCTTCGGCGGCACGAGTCATGTCGATACCGAAATTGTCGAGGATAGGGGTGTTGTTGGCTGTCTTTTTTTGTTGTGTGGCACGTGTTTGTTGTTGGGTGCTGCCATTGCCGGACAATGGCTCTTGAGGTCGTCTCATCAGAGTGTCGTCTTCTTCGTCTTCGTCATCGTCGAATCCAAGACCGGCTTGTGGTCTTTCGGGTTGGAAAGTTAACATTTCCAACACTTTTTCATAGGTCACGTCGTGGCCTTCCAGGATGCGTGATGCTTGATTGTCCTTTTGTCGCATAATGGCCAAAAGGATATGTTCGGAGTCGACCGATTCGCTTTTTTGTTGACGGGCTTCCAAAATGCAGAGTTTCAGTATCTTGGATGCTGAATCGTTGAAGTTAATAGCTTCTTTTGTGAAATGATTTTCGGAAGTGTCTCGTAGTTTCTGTTCGATTTCGTTTTTTAGCTTTTTCAAGTCTATTTGTAGATTGAACAATATTTCGATGGCCTTTCCTTCACCTTCGCGGATCAACCCTAACAGCAGATGCTCGGGGCCAATGAATGCATTTTCAAGGCGGTTGGCTTCCTCCTTGCTATACATGATGATGTCGGATACTCTAGGTGTAAACTGGTTGTTCATGCTATCTATTCAGTTTTCTAATGTTTTTACGATGCAAATATACACATTTGTCTTTTATGTGTTACAACAAATACCGTGCCAGAAAAGTTTCTGTCTAGTTAAAAAACTAAAATGTCTTCACGTTTTGTTAATATGTGAAGGCGTTTGTGGTTGTTCGCGAAGACGTTTTGTTGGCGGCGACTTTGTTTGATAAAATCCCTTAAAGTTATAAATATTTTAGGCCAATTGTTTCTGTATGTCGTCAAAAAGCTGTATCTTTACATGATTTTATAAGAATCGAAAAGATTGTTTAAATTAATAATGTTTTAAATGCAAGAACAAGACAGAATTATCAAAATCAACATCGAAGAGGAAATGAAGTCATCGTACATCGATTACTCTATGTCGGTAATCGTTGCACGTGCCCTCCCAGATGTTCGAGATGGTTTAAAGCCGGTGCATCGCCGTATTTTATATGGTATGATGGAACTGGGAAATACTTCAGATAAAGCTTATAAGAAATCAGCAAGAATTGTAGGAGAGGTATTAGGTAAGTATCACCCACATGGTGACTCGTCGGTATATGGAGCATTGGTACGTATGGCTCAAGACTGGGCGATGAGATATCCGCTGGTGGATGGTCAGGGTAACTTTGGTTCTATCGATGGCGATAGTGCAGCTGCCATGCGTTATACAGAAGCACGCTTGAAGAAGGTGGGCGAGGATATGATGCAGGATCTCTATAAGGAAACAGTCGATTTCACCAATAACTTCGACGATACATTGCAAGAACCGACCGTGATGCCAACTCGCATTCCAAACCTCCTGGTAAATGGTGCTTCTGGTATTGCCGTAGGTATGGCAACCAACATGCCGACACACAACTTGGGTGAAGTTATTGATGCTTGTGTAGCCTATATCGACAACAATGAAATAGATACCGATGGCCTGATGCAATACGTCAAGGCTCCGGATTTCCCAACAGGGGGATATATATATGGTATCAGTGGCGTTCGTGAAGCCTACGAAACTGGTCGTGGACGCGTTATCATGCGTGCCAAGACCGAAATCGAATCGCATCCTACACACGATAAGATTATCGTTAACGAAATCCCTTACAATGTCAATAAGCGTGAACTCATTGAGCACATCGCATCGTTGGTAAACGAAAAGAAAATAGAAGGTATCTCGTATGTAAACGATGAATCCGACCGCGAAGGTATGCGTATCGTGATTGATGTGAAACGCGATGCAAATGCAGGGGTCGTATTGAACAAACTCTTCAAGATGACCGCACTCCAAAGCTCGTTCAGCGTGAACAACATTGCTTTGGTAGGTGGACGTCCTAAGTGCTTGACATTGAAGGATATGATTAAGTGCTTCGTTGACCATCGCCACGATGTGGTAATTCGTCGCACCAAGTTCGAACTCCGCAAGGCAAAGGAACGTGCACACATCCTCGAAGGATTGATTATCGCTTCAGATAATATCGACGAAGTGGTACGTATCATTCGTGCAGCCAAGACTCCGAACGAAGCTATCCAAAATTTGATGACTCGATTCGAACTCTCAGAAATTCAGGCACGTGCAATCGTTGAAATGCGTCTCCGCCAGCTTACAGGTTTGATGCAAGACCAGTTGCATGCCGAATACGAAGAATTGATGAAGCAAATCGCTTACCTCGAAGAAATTCTTGTGAACGATGAACTTTGTAAGAAAGTCATTAAGGACGAACTCGAAGAAGTGAAGGCAAAATATGGTGACCCACGTCGCTCAGAAATTGTTTATGCATCCGAAGAGTTCAATCCGGAAGACTTCTATGCTGACGATCAGATGGTCATCACCATTTCGCATTTAGGTTACATCAAGCGTACTCCGTTGGCCGAATTCCGTACTCAAAACAGAGGAGGAGTAGGCTCGAAGGGAAGTGAAACGCGCGATGAAGACTTCGTTGAACACATCTATCCGGCCACCATGCACAACACCATGATGTTCTTTACCCAACGCGGTAAGTGTTATTGGTTGAAGGTGTACGAAATCCCCGAAGGAACAAAGGTTTCGAAGGGTCGTGCCATCCAAAACTTGTTGAATATTGAGCCAGGCGATGTTGTAACCGCATATCTGAGAGTGAAGAACTTGAACGATACCGACTTTATCAATAGCCACTACGTAGTGTTCTGTACAAAAGATGGTGTCATTAAGAAAACCTTGCTCGAACAATATTCACGTCCACGCCAGAATGGTGTGAATGCAATCGCCATCCGCGAAGACGATAGAGTAATTGAAGTACGCATGACCAATGGAGACAATGAAATCATTATTGCCAACCGCAACGGACGTGCCATCCGATTCCACGAAAGTGCCGTACGAGCCATGGGACGTACAGCTACCGGTGTAAGAGGTATGACATTGGACGAAGATGGTGTGGACGAAGTAATTGGAATGGTTTGCGTAAAAGACCCTGAAAATGAGTCTATTATGGTAGTATCTGAACAAGGATACGGAAAACGTTCAGAAATCGAAGACTATCGTAAAACAAATCGTGGAGGAAAAGGTGTAAAAACTTTGAATATCACAGAAAAAACCGGTAAATTAGTGGCCATAAAATCAGTGACCGATGAAAACGACCTAATGATTATCAATAAATCGGGCATAACCATCCGTTTGAAGGTACAGGATGTCCGTATTATGGGACGTGCAACTCAAGGAGTTCGCCTGATAAACCTTGAAAAACGTAATGATCAGATAGGCTCAGTATGTAAGGTTATGACAGAGACTGAAGACGAAGAATTGTCTGAAGAAACATTGTTGACCGAGGCAGGAGAGGGTACCGTAATCATCGAAGATGATATGGACATTAATTTGGAAACAACATCAGAAGAATAAATATTTGTATAATTAAACACTCATAAGATTATGAAGAAAGTATTATTTGCAGTAGCTTTATTGTTTGGAGCATTTACAGCTTCAGCACAGGTCAGTGTTGTGAAAGAAGCTAAGGGCTTGAAAGGCAAACCAGAACAAGCAGCAAAAGTTCTCGAAGCAGCTTTGACAAATCCTGAAACAGCTAACGATCCTGAAACATGGAAGTTGGCAGGTGATTTCCAAAAGGCAATCTACGATGCTGAAAACGAAAAGATGTATTTGTCTGCAGTGGACAAAACTAAAGTAGCCGATACAGCTAAGATGTACAACAGCTTGGTTAAGATGTTCGAATACTATATGAAATGCGACGAAGTTGAACAAGCTGGCGTTGCAAACGGAACAGTTAAGAAGGCTAAGCACAGAAAGAAAAATGCTGCCGAATTGTTGAAGGTACGCAATAATTTGGTAAATGCAGGTGTAGATGCATTGAATGCAGAAAAGTATGAATCAGCATTGAGTTTCTTGGGTATGTATGTAGATGTACTTGACAACCCAATGTTTGCTGACCAAGCAGCTGCTTTGAAGGCTGACACTATGAATACTATGTTTGCAAACTATGCTACAATGGCTGCTGGTTTGTGCAAAAACTATCCTTTGGTAGAAAAGTATGGTAAGATTGGTAAAGAAAACAAGTCTGAAGGTTGGAGATCTTTGATGTATATGGCTGATGCTTATGTAAATCAACAACCAGCCGATTCAACCAAGTGGTTAGGTGTTATTAAGGAAGGTGCTGAAAAATTCCCAGAACAACAGTTCTTCGTAGGTAACATCATGGATTACTACTTGACAAAAGGTATGGTAAACGAAGGTTTGACTATGGTAGACAATTTGTTGGCTGTTCAGGAAACTCCGTTCTATCTTTATGTAAAGGGTGTTCTTTTGTATGAAAAGAAAGATTATGAAGCTGCTTTCGCTGTATTGGATAAGGTAATTGCAGCAGGTGGTGATTTGGAAGCTGAAGCTTATGCAAAGAAGGGTGACTGCTATTTCTTCCCAGCACAGGACATCGTAAACGAAAATTCTTCATTGAATCTTGAAGATCCTAAGTACAATACTAATGAAGCTAAGATTAAGGAATTGTACGAAAAAGCAAAGCCTTTCTATGAAAAAGCTAGACAATTGGAACCAGACAACACTCAATTGTGGGGTCAGATGTTGTTGAGAATCTATTGGAAGCTTAACATGG
>JAFQNW010000007.1 GCA_017420875.1 Bacteroidaceae bacterium | reverse complement strand
CCTACGTTTTCAAGTACAAGATAAGCATAACGCTTCTTATTTTTCTCTAATGTATTGGAAGAGTAAATCTCTAACCATCCGCAAAAATACAAAAAAGTCGTAAAAACAAGCTTTCTACAATGTCAATTATTACAACTTAAAGTATGTATTCTTAAACAGACGAAGTCGAATAGGTTAACCGTATCACGGATTAATTCTTAAATGCTGATTTTAGAGAGTTAATGTATAAGTATAAAGAAGAAAGAGAATGAGCAAAAACTTCAAAGAGAAACTTCAGCCGGGAACTTCAGGGATAACTGATTGATACATAGATAGTCTGAAGTTCCTGAAGATGTATAGATACTTCTTTTTCAAAGTATATAAAAGGCTTCTAGCATGACGATACGTGGTCATTATAGAAGACTAAACTTCGTCATCTAGCATGACCGGTCGTGGTCTTCTAGCATGACGAAGTATAGTCTTCAGCATGATGATGCTTTATCAAAATTGTGTTGTGGGAGTGATGTCGTTATTCTCTTTATCTACTTCATCCTTAATCAGCGTACCGTCCGGTGCATAGTATAAATCACGGTCGGCTTGTCCGCCAGTTTCCACTTCTATCAAGTAGAAGGTGCGGTCGGGACGTTCGTACTTGTCCAAGTCATCTACCCGCCAAGTGGCATATTGGCTGCTTTGGAAAGCTGTTTGTACAGCTTCAGGCAAGAGTGTGAGGTTGGTTCCCAAATCTAATTCGGTCATACACCACTCTCCCTTTTCGTTGATCCATGCATCGGTTTGCATGCCTTCTTGCCAGAACTCAGCCACATAATAGCCGCCCTTCTTTTCCCATTCGGCATACGTCACATTCGGGAATTTGGCTTGAAGTCCACTCAATACGATTTGTGGCACATCCTGTACCAGGATATCATCGTCATCGTCGTTGCAACCGGAAAAGACAACCAGGCTGCATACCATTCCTAAAATCAAAAATAAATGCTTCTTCATAACTTATCGACATTAAATTGTTATACTTTTCATCGTTCCATATCTATCACTTGGAAGTTCTTGTTAAACTCCAGCTCCACTCCGTTGGAAAGTTCCACTTCGTAACCTTTTCGGTCGGTCACTTCGATTTTCTTCACCTTGGTATGGGAATAATGCTGAGTGAGATATTGTTGGATAGGAACCGGAATCACAGCTTTGGGGACTTGGCTATGTTTACAATCTATCGTAGTCCATTTTCCTTTCTTGTCAAACTCCAACTTATCGCCATTGGTAAAGATGACATCGTAACTTTTGCTCAAGAAATCGGTTTCCATCTTTGCCAAGGCAATGGATTGACCATTGAAATGAGCGGTAATAAACTGTTGTGCGTGCTTGGGCATATCAGAAACTTGGATAGGCTTGTCACCAGCTGCCATTGCAGAAAAACTAAAACCAATCAACGCAACGAGTAATAAAACAACTTTTTTCATATCATCTATTTTTAAAGAGGTTATACTTATGTTTAATTTTCTATTGCAAAGATGAGACCTAAATCTGAAAAGAATCTGAAAGTTTGAATTTTCTCCAACTTTTTTTGAAAAAAATCTTCTGGCATCTCTTGCAAACAAAAACAGAACATTTGATTAACTACAAATGTTCTGCCTTTTTTGATATATTGGAAAGAATTATCACGATCGACACAGGAAACAGTGCAATCCATTCTCAAAACGATAAGATACCTGCAACTGGTTTTGCCGACAGATGGCAGCAACAATAGCCAAACCTAATCCCGTAGAGCCTTCTTTCTTGTTTCCCTGATAGAAACGTTCAAAGATTTGTTTTTCATCCAATGGTCGGTCGATGCCCGTATTGCAAAAACGGATATGATTGCAATCGATGATGACTTGGATAGAGCCATTTTCTACATTATGAACGAACGCATTCTTCAAGAGATTAGTTATCAGGATGGTTGCCAAGACTTCGTCCATCCGTACCATCATTTTTTCTTTTTCCTCTATCCGGACGGTGATGTTCCGATAAGCATATACTTCCTGATAATCGTCCAGATAGCGATGAAGCAATTCATTCAAACAAATGTCTTTCACCTCCGAATATTGATGATTGTCAATCCTTGAAAGCAGAAGCAAGGATTTATTCAGTTTACTGACATATTCCAAGGTTTGATAGGTTTTCACAACCTCATCCAGTTGGTATTCAGTCAGTTGTTCGTCCTCCATAAGCATTTCCAACCGGTTTTGACATACGGCCAAAGGAGTCTGGATTTCGTGTGATGCATTACCGATGAATTGCTTTTGTTGCTCAAACACCTCCTCGCTATGCTTGGCGTAACGTTGTACGGCCTGATTCAGTTTTTTAAACTCGGTGGTATTCGTGGGATTGTGAAGCGGGACATTTTTCTGCCCCAAACGAAACTTGTCCAACCAATCAAGCAGCACATAAAAAGGACGCATACTCCAATGAAAAACCCAGATATTAATCAACAGGATGGTAATCAGCAACAATACCAAAAGACAAACCAATAACTGGAATATCGATTCACGCAAGTCCTTTTTCTCAATGGTAGGCGTATAAACGGTTACTTCATAATGCTGTCCTTGCTTGTTTTGAAAAACCGTCGTCAGGATTCTGGCCGGTTCCGTTTCGCCCTTTTCTGAGATATAAACCATCGTATCCTGATAACGGATTCGTTCATGACTACGGACATAGGATTCGGACACCTCCTTAATGAAATACTGATTATTGGAACCGTTATCATGAGCAGGCAATTCCTCGCCGGCCAACGAACGGATGATAATCAGTTCGGTATAATCTTCCAGCGAATCGTCCACCTCGTCATTTATTTCATCAACAATCGCCCAATAGAAACCAATGGCCCATCCGGTCAGCACCACAACGATTCCCACCAACAAATGATTCAATACCCGATAAAACAATTTCATAATCCGCCTCCTCTATTCTTCGATTAACTTATATCCAAATCCGTAGACGGATTTTATTTCGATGGTTGCAGCACTTTCCTTCAGCTTTTTCCTCAAGTTCTTGATTTGCGCATAGATGAAATCAAAGTTATCTGCCTGATCTATGTGATCACCCCATACCGACTCGGCCAAGGTATTCTTGTTGACCATCCGGTTGGGGCGATTCATCAAATAATGAAGAATATCATATTCTTTCCGACTAAGTTCCAACTGCATTTCGTTCACCCATACCTGAAAAGCATCGGGCAACAACCGGACATTACCCAATGTAATAGCATGTTCGCCATCGCGATGCTTCCGACGGAGAACACTCTTGACACGGGCGGTCAGTTCCGCCAAATGGAAAGGCTTGGGCAAATAATCATCGGCTCCCAGCTCCAGGCCCAAGACCTTATCCTCAATGGAATCCTTGGCCGAGATAATGATGATATTTTCTTTTTTACGTAGTTTCTTGAGTTGGGCAAGCAAGTCCAAGCCACTACCCCCCGGGAGCATGATATCCAGTAAGATACAATCGTAGTCATACACTTCGATTTTATCCAATGCGGTATCAAAATCGGAGGCTACTTCGATGACATAACGTTCCTTTTCCAACGAGCGTTGGATAAGTTCACGCAAAGCGGGTTCATCTTCTACGATCAAGATTTTCATAATCGTTTCTTTTTTATGACAAAGAAACGATTTAATTCTGAAAAAATCCTGAAATCAACAGGATTTCTACAATTCTTAATGAATAAAAAAGGCAAACAAGAGGATAATAGCCAACATGATGGCTACCATGACCCATTTTACTTTGGATTCGATTACATTCATAACATTTTTCTTTCAAGAACAAACTTGAAAGAAAAATGTTTTCCACTTATTTGGGTTGATAGATTCTTTGGGCAAAATGGATGTATTGTTGCCAATCGTAGGCGGTGATATCATGCTTACCTGTACGAAGGTGATAGGCAACCGTTTCGCTAAAATCAGGACACTCGGGTGCAGGGAAGTTGGCCTTTACCCCTTTCTTTCCAAACAAGGCATATACCGGAGCGGCATGAAGAGCTGCCAACCATTCCCCTTTCGGGTCGGCCCAAAGGTCTTCCGTTGCACTGGCTATATACAGAGGACGTGGAGCGGCCAAAGCAGCCAACCAATGTTGGTCGGCCGGGAAATTTGCTTCCTTATTCTTATATTTATCAAATTCACGGGTAAACCAATGTGGGAAGGAAGTATCGATACGAGCAAAATTCTCACCAATCACTCTACGTGAGATTGCGGCCCCACAACATCCTGAACAATTGGATATAACCATGGCAAATCGGGTATCGTTTGCACCTGCCCATAAAGCAGCTTTTCCTAGACGAGAGTGACCGATTACCGTAACTTTCGAGGCATCTACGGCCTTATCGGTTTGCAAATAATCCAAGATGCGACTTAGGCCCCATGCCCAAGCAGAAATGGCACCCCAATCTCCACCTTGATTATACCAAGCACGGACACCACCATCCTTGCAAGCAAAATCGGCTTCGCCAATCATAGAGTCTTTGCCATCGGGTTCTACTGCATCACGCCAAGCAGTAGCCACTCCGAATCCGGCCTTCAAAATCAATTCGTAGGGCCATCTTGAGCCGGCACGTTCGTCCAATGTGGCATCGTTGCTCTTGAAATTCAAGCCGGCAAACATCGGCACGGGCTTGGATGCATGCTTCGGAAGGTGCATCAATACATCAAACCAATGTTTTCCGGTCTCATCCAAGAAGATGCGAACCACTTTACGAATACCTAAGCCCTCATAAACGGTTTCTTCACGAAGCACTTTGAAGTGCTGACCATCCGGACGTGCGGGTACATGTCCATACATTTCTTGAGCAAAGATTTCGAGTATCTCGGCACGACGTTTTTCGGTCCATTCGTCGGCATTAGCTACTTTCTTTCCATTATTAAAAATCAACGGATCAGGAAGTTCATAAGCAGGAATCTTAGCTTCATCGTAGTTAATCACAATCTCCTGAGCGACCAAACTTCCCATAAAAAGGCTAAACAATCCGGTCAACAACATGCATTTTAATGTCCTTACCATATCGTTCTTCTTTTACTAATCATTAATCGTTTTTACGTAAATCCGCCGGATAATTCACTTCGTTGATGATTTTACCTCCGGCTATACGTTCCCATGTCTTGAAAGCACGTTCGCCTTCGGTCAACTCGATGATTCGGGCACCATTTCCTTGCGGAATGTCGTGATAAACGGTAGACCCACCGGTATAACGACCATAACAAAGCATGATGCCTTTCCAGTTGGCTACATAATCGTTCACATGGTCATGACCAACAAACACTCCCATCACATCGCCCGCTTGAAGCATGGTAGCTCCCAAGCCCGTATTAATTTTTGGCGAGCACGGAATTTCTTTTCGCGTTCCCACAAAGAAAGTGTTTTCATCGCGAGCTGCTTCGTGATATTCAGGGATAGGAATATGGAAGAAGGCCAAACTCGGGAGGGGCTTTCCACCATTTTGGGCTGCATAAGCCTGACTGGACTTTACATACCAATTGATTTGATCCAAGGCAATCCATCCATAACCATCGGTTACATGCTTCAGGGTAGAATAGCTGTTGCTATCAAAAACATATAATACGGTAGCATCTTTCTTGCCATCATTCGACTTGACGGGAAGGATATAATTGGTTACTCCGGTAATGCCTTCTACCGTACTGGTCAGGTTGGTTGGCAAATCTTTCACATACTCGTAAAGTTCTTGACGGGTCATGCCTTGTTCATCATCGTGATTTCCCCAGGTAAGGGCAAAAGGGATGTTACGCGATACCACCGGCTCCAAAGCCTTGTCCATGGCTTCTTTAGCAGGCTTGGCAAAGATGATATCTCCAGTATAAATGACCAAATCGGGTTTCTCGGCATCCAGAATTTCGTTCATCCGTTCACCGGCCACCTCCGAACGGGCATCGTTATAAATCCAGTGAACATCGGTGAATTGAACAATCTTGAATTTCTTGTCGGCATTGAACTTCAACACCGGTTTTTGTGCGTTGATACTCAACACTCCTACCAAGAGTAGGAAAGCGACATTTAAATATCGGCTGATGTTTTTCATGATGAATGATTTAAGGTACAAACAACATTTGATTAGGGATTCGCTGTTCTTCCATCGTTCTACTTCCGATGGTTATCTGCAAGTCTTCACCCATATAATTTTCATAATACACGACACGCATCTCATGATAGCCTTTTTCCAGCGATACCTGTCCCTTATTCCATACACTCATGGAGTGGTTATTAGCATTATCGACCAACAATTGTCCATCGATATATAATTGAGCTCCATCATCGCTAGCCATTTTAAAAAAATAGATTTCTTTTTCAGGAATTTGAAGATAGGTATTGAATTCGTAAGCAAAATGGTCTTTAGTCGGAGCATCTTTCACCAGGAAGTTTTCCTTTACTCCTTCATCCACCTTCTTTCCGGCCGAGGGGACATCGGACATCTTCTTGTAATTACCTTCATAATAGGTGTATGCCACCCCTTGTTGGGTAGGTTTCACATCCTTGGCCGGTAGGTATTCGCGTTTCAAATCCTCACCTGTAATTCCCCATGGATAGAGATACAACAAATCCGTACCCTTCGGAGTGGAAACCCAGGTATCAAATTGTCGTTTGCCTTCAGTCAACTCAACTATACGGGCACCACGTGGCAAGTCACCGTATGCATTGAAGCCCGACACCCGTCCGTAAGCCAAAGCTATCCCGTTTTGCAAACCGATGTAATCATTGTCATGGTCATGTCCGACAAACAGCCCCATGATATCGCCCATTTCCAGACAAGCCAAAAGGAAACCACTATTCACTTCGGGAGCACCAACTCCTGCCCCTTCCTTATCGCAACCATACGCATTCTTGTTTGCATGATTGACATTACGATATTCTGGCACGGCAATATGGAAATAGGCCAACGAAGGAATCGGTTGTCGGCCATTCAATTCGGTATATGCCTGACTATGTTCACGATACCAGTTTATCTGATTCCACTTCAACCAATCATACGATCCATTTCCCGCAATGCTGGGATAATCACCGGAATCCATGCAATAAATCACGGATTTTACTTGTGCAGAACCATCCGATGCCAATATGGGGAGAATGCAATTACCCACACCACTTAATTCTTCAGGGCCCTTCTCTCCCGCATATAAAGGATCGGTCAACAACAAATCATAGATGGAATCACGACTCATCGCTTCCGGGTCATGATTGCCCATAGTTACCACATAAGGAATATTTGCCTTCTTCATCATATCCATAATCGTTCGCCAACCATCCACGGCCGGTTTTCGAGTGACAATATCGCCGGTCATAATAACCAAATCGGGCTTTTCCTTTGCCAACACGGCTAAGATGGTATCAGGAACCGGATTGCTTTTAGGGTCTCCCGGATGTATGTGAATATCTGTCAACTGAGCGATTTTAAATTTTCCGTCCTCATTGAAACGGAATTCATGTTTAGGTTTTGTAGGCTGCTCCGCACAAGAACATAAAAACAACACGGAGCACAGGGCGATTAATAGTTTCTTCATAGTACTGTTTTTCATTCGTTTTAATCATCTCTCCACAAAATTATCACTATTTTTATAAAAAAACCACTTTGCTTCGAGAAAGTTAGTTAAATTTGTAATCGCTTTGAAAACTAAAAATTCGTCATTATGAAAAGAAACACATTTATTTTAACAGCCATTACCCTATTCATAGGAATTCTTACCAGTTGCTCTCCAAAAGAAAAAGCCGTCACTTTGGCTAACTGGATGCAACAAATCGAAGGCCAAACTCCTATCTGCAAAATATCTATCCCTGCTACTCACGATAGCGGAGCACTGCTAGGAGGAGCAGCACTGCAATGCCAAGACATTACCATCCGTGAACAATTGGAAAATGGTATCAGAGGGTTTGATATCCGTTTACAAGCAGAGCCAAACAAGAAGTTGGGTGTATATCATAGTGTACAATACCAGAATATCACTTGGGAGGACAATGTGTTACCCGATTTCATTTCTTTCTTAAAAGAAAACCCGAGCGAAACGCTGGTTGTATCACTAAAATGTGAAAACAATGACGACTATGGATATGCCCAGTTAATGACTGCAAGTCTTGAGATACCGGAAAACGCTGCTTATTTTGTACAAAACTGGAGACCTAACATAACCTTGGAAGAATGCCGCGGGAAAATCGTTTTCCTACATCGTAGCAGATTAATTTCCAAAGAATTTCCTGGATTCATGTGCCTGGAATGGTCCGACAATGCCACTTTCGACATGCAGCTAGAAGCCTCTAGCGGAATAAAAGGGGTAGCATCGGTTGAAGACGAATATTTCCACGAAAGTGCAATAATGGCTCCTTATAAGACAGACCGTACATTCGAGAATATGCAAGCAGCCATGAACGAAACCGTCATTCCTCATAAATGGTTTATCAGTTTTGCCAGTGCAACTGCCCTTCCGAAAAATGGTCCAAAAGACTTTTCGGATGTGGTTAATGCTGCATTGGTACAAAAGATGCAAAATGTACAGAAGAATTGCGGTATGGTGTTAATCGACTTTGCAGGCGACAAAGATGCCAAAGCATTGACCCAAGCACTTATCGATAGCAATAAGCCCCTACACAAATAAAAGGAATGATCAAAAAAGCATACATCCTATTATTTTTATTCCTTCTGCAATCGAGCCTTTTTGCACAAGATAAACTGACCGTACGACCTGTTGGTAGAATCTTACTTGACGGAGGCTTTTTCGAATCAAATCAGGAAGGATTGAACAACGGAATAGGTATCCCCGATTTTCGAATCGGGGCCATGGCTACTTTCGGTAAATTCACTGCATATATAGATGTATGCTATGCCCGGGATAAAGTACGGATGAAAGATGTTACACTTGAAGGAAAGTTGGATTCGAAAAATACCGTTACACTAGGATATTTCTATCAACAATTCGGATTACAAGGGTCATTCAGTTCTTCCCGAAAAATCACAATGTTGGAACCGGGAATCGATGGATTATTTGTTGGTGGCCGACAAATAGGGATTATGTGGGTACATGATTGTCATGCCTTTTGGAACGCACTCAGCATGACCATTGAAGAGGAAGCCATGAGCAAAACAACAGCAGAACTAGGGAATCCGGGGTATGGAATACTATCACGTACAGTATATCGACCTATTCGGGAGCCCGGCCGTATTTTCCACGTTGGTTTCTCGTGGGCATACGACACTCCTAAATACCATGAAGATGCCGAGCTAAATCACCGTAGTTACATTCTTAGTGCCTATTTTCCCACTCAATTATCCAGTCTGAAAACAACTGAGGCTGTAATTACACAAGCTGACCATCGTTGGCGTTTTACACCCGAACTTTGTGCGGCATACGGACGTCTCGGAATAGAGAGTCAATACTATTATATGTATGTAGCACGAGACAATAATCTCCCGGCTTATCAAACCAGTGGTGGATATGTACAACTACGCGGTTTACTGAAAGGCTCGCATTACGAATACAACGAGGCAAACAGTTGGATGGGACCGGCAGGAAAGGGAGTCTGGGAATGTGTATTAGGTTATAATAACATTGATTTGAATCATGATAAAAGTGAGATACAAGGAGGCAAGATGCAGGATGTATCCCTAACGCTCAACCACTACTTTAATAAGTACATCACTTGGCGATTAAGATATTCATATACAAAGGTTAAGAGCAACGAGTACGATTTTTCAGTCAATGCACTTCAAACCCGAATTCAGGTTCTATTTTAATATATACGTTCCTTTTTCATGAAAAGAATTACATCAATCATTGCAACGCTATGTTGCTTTACTTTTTTGTTTGCACAAAAGCCACAAAAAGAAGTAGCGTTAAACGACATTACATTCGTTAGACAATCGTTTGTCCGTAATTTCTACACGACTTCTAAAATCATGAGTCAAATAAACATGGAAGGGACTGACTTATTCTTGCCTAATTCTGCAAATCTAATTTTAGAGAAGCGTGGTTCGACCTCTTTACCCCTAATAAAGCAAGAAGGAAGAAGCTTACACATCCTATCAAAAGAACACAATCAGGCTTCAACCCTGAGAGTGGGTGCCTTTCATCCGTATCTATGTTATGAAGCAAAATTTGGGAACTTAAAAGGAAACTCCATTGCTGGGATTGAATTTTATCCCAACAACAATACCGGTGCTATTGTCCGAACAACCGTACAAAACGGGAAAATAGCCTCGTATATTATAACAGACAAGACTCCACAATTATTAGCAGAAAAGGAAACGCCTCCTTCGGAAGAAATAGATTTGCGAATACAATATACTGGAGTACGTTTTCATGTCTTTCGTATCTACAAAAATGGAAATACAGAATTATTGTATAGTGTAAAACACGACATGCGTTCGATTGAGAGCTGTACCACCCATTCGTTCGGTATTTATGCTTCTCCTTCCAAAGATAATAAAATCATCCTCTGGAAAGCCCAAAGTTTGCTGACCTGTGGCACCGGACAAGCCGACCCACAAATTGTTCAAACGACCGATGGCAAACCATTAATCCGCGATGGCCGACTTTATATTTGCTTTACGACAAGAGGATTTGAGCGTATCTTCGATTCCTACCAAGGAATGTATTCCATCGACTTGGACTCCTATGAATTAAGACTGGAAGGAGCTTTGTTCTTTGGAAAAGGAGACGGCATCATGTATGGATTTCACGCAACAAAGGTAGTATACAATCCGGACACAAAAGAATATTACATCATGACTACCACGCACGAAGACACTCATACACTAGCCTTTTGTTCAACCCAAGCAGATATCTTGCATGGCATGCATTTCCTTGAATGTACAGAACTGGATTTTCCCCATAATTACACTCGTTATCATGCATATAACACAGAAGATCCAGACTTCTTTTATGATTCAGAAGCTAAGAAATGGCGTTTAGCGTATTGTGCCTTAAAAGACAAATCATACGTTACCTATCTTTGTGAGAGCGACAGTTGGAATGGCCCATATACTCAAATAGCAGAATCTGCACAAAACAACAATACAGGAATTCGTATAACCACTGTTGGAGGAAAACGTTATGTATTAAGCGGAGGTACAGATACCACTTTCTATATCTACGATTATCCATCTTTAAAATATCTCGGGACTTTCCAACAACAATATGCAAATGGAGGTTTTAGAGGATGGCCTACCATCATCCCTATCCCTTATGGCAATTATGAACGTTATTTGTGGATTACTTTCGATCGAGGTGCACAAACCGGCAGATATTCATACGGGACTCTCTATTTTTACCTCGGGAACCTGATGTGGTTTAATAAAGAATAATATAATACATAAAAAAGTTCTGTAAAACGATTGTTTTACAGAACTTTGCGGAGAGAGAGGATTATGAACCTAACTCTCGTAACCTCGTATAAATCAAGTTCTTGCTTATATCAAATTCGCTTTCAGTAACGATTTAGTAACGGTGTTTTGTCCATCTATGTCTTTCATTGGCATTCAAGTGTCTGCCCGTTATTATTGTTATCATTACTTCACTGCAAAT
>JAFQNW010000006.1 GCA_017420875.1 Bacteroidaceae bacterium | reverse complement strand
GTTCTTCATCGGTCAAACCAGAGAAGTAATCGCCCGAGTTCTGAATCTTGAACAGAAGCTTGTCACCTTCATCGCCATACTTACCCATCAAAGTCGAAAGGTTTTCCATCGACGGAGTTTCAATCTGCTGATAACCGAAAAGGTGGAATACCTCACGGATAGTATTGAATATATAGTTACGCTTCGCCATTTCTACCGGCGAAAAGTCACGTGTTCCCTTTGGAATACTTGGTTTTTGAGCCATAATATATTTCTTTAATAATTACCGAGCCGCAAAATTACGAATTTAAAAGGAATTGTAGAATAAAAACACGATAGATTCTTAGCTGTAATCTTCGACTAACAAAAAGATTACTCTTATTCGCTCTTCAGGTTACGACGCGAATAAGCATCAAGCATCAATGTCAGTGCACCATCGCCCGTTACATTACAAGCCGTACCAAAACTATCTTGCAATGCAAAAATTGCAATCAACAGAGCTGTACCTGCATCGTCAAAACCTAGCACAGAGACAACTATACCCAAAGAAGCCAAAACGGTACCTCCCGGAACTCCTGGTGCTCCTACGGCAAATACCCCCAATAACAAGATAAAAAGTACCAACGTAGAGAATTCGGGTAAATGACCATAAAGCAACTGGGAAACCACACAGATAAAGAACGTTTCAGTCAGCACCGATCCACACAAATGAATGTTTGCAAACAAAGGCACACCAAAATCAGCCACTTCTTTATCCAGTACCGAACTTTTATGGGCACATTGCAGGGCTACTCCCAATGTTGCAGCAGAAGACATGGTTCCTAAGGCCGTAAAATAGGCCGGAGCATAATGTCTCAACACCTGCCAACCATTTTTCTTTGAATACAAGCTTGCTAAGACATACAAAAGCAGTAACCAAAGAAAATGTCCTACGATTACAATGAAAATTACCGGCAGAAATACTTTCAAGCGTGAAATACTTCCTTCGTAAGCCAATGCACAAAAATTAGCAGCCACATAAACTGGAAGTATCGGTATTAGAATCCGCTTTACTAATTGAAGAACCAATTGTTGGAATTGCATCAGCAAATCAGTAATTTCTTTTGACTTGTTCCAGATGGTTCCCAAACCCAAGAATACCGAAAGCAACAATGCCGACATGACATTCATTACAGGAGGTATCTCCAATGAAAAAAGAATTTGAGGTAATTCACGCAAAGTATCTCCACCCGATTGTATATCCAAATAAGGGATGATTTGAGTTCCGGCAAAAGCAGCAAATACAGCTGCACCTACCGAAGAAAAGTAAGCCAAGGCGAATGCTAGCAGTATCAAGCGTGACACATTACCTCGCAAAGAAGCAATAGAGGGAGCCACAAAGCCAATAATGATGAGCGGCACCATAAAGAAAATGATTTGTCCGCAAACCTGTTTAACGACCAACACTCCTTCCATCCCCGATTCCGGGATAAAAAAACCTACAACAATGCCAACAACAACGGCCAGCAACAACAATACAATAGTATTTGAAAAGAACTTCTTCATAACTATTTACAGTATTAATCCCGGCGATTCATGTAAACCATCACATAATAAACGAGAGTAGCCAGAGAACTGAGTGCAGCTACAACATAAGTATAGGCAGCCGACTTCAAAGCATCCTCGGCAGCTTTATGGTTAAAAGCGTTCGTAATTCCCGCACGACTCATCCACGCCAAGGCACGCTGACTGGCATTAATTTCTACCGGTAACGTAATGAAACTGAATAAGGTAGAAGCTGCAAACAAGATAATACCAAAAAGTAAAATACTTGGCATCGTTTCAATCATTATGATACCTGCCATCAACACCCAACTTACAATAGTAGAAGAAAATTGTACAACAGGCACCAAAGCCGAACGCATTTTCAAAGGGGCGTAAGCTTGAGCATGCTGAACAGCATGTCCACACTCATGTGCGGCTACAGCAGCAGCTGCGACACTACAACTTCCATATACACCCTCGCTCAGATTAACTGTTTTGTTCACCGGATTGTAATGATCGGTCAAACTACCAGGAGTACTAGTTACTCTCACATCATAGATTCCATTGTCATGAAGCATTTTTTCGGCAACGTCTCTACCTGTCATACCATTACTCAACGGCATTTGGGAATATTTTTTAAACTTACTTTGCAGATTCTGTTGAACAATAAAACTGACCAGTGCAATCCCTATTAACAATATCCAATACATAATAATAAAATTTGATTTCCTAATTTTTCGTTAAATATACAAGTATTCCTCTACAAATAATATGCCAAAGCATATGTTTTAGAAAGAATTAAGAAAGAATGTCAGTTTCATCATCCTAAGTGTTAATAAAATAAGCACTTTATTAAATTATCCTATACAAAGGAATTTTAGAACAAAAAGTTCTATCTTTTTCTTATCTTCGCTAGAAATTTAAGAATTATGGAACAAGAGATACAAGACATATCGATAAGACGAATTCAAGAAGCCATACCTCATGTCAAAGGCATTGAAAACGAGTTGATAATCGACCATAGTGAATTCCTCGTGCCAGAGAAAAGGAATCCTATCCATAAATATCCTATCCGAATGGACGGTTTGTTCATCGGACTTCGCGAAAAAGGGAAAGTGCGTTTCAACATTAACCTGAAGGAATTCGAAGTCAATCCCAACGATCTAGTCATCTGCTCACCCGGTGACTTGATGCAATCTTCCACCTTACAAGACGGTGCACATTTATCACAAATCATGATGGTTTCCTCGCATTTCCTAAAGGAGATGTACATCAGCCTCAACAGCTTCATGCCTTTCTTCGCCTCGCAGAAGGAGCACCCCGTATTCCACTTGACGGATGATGAAGTCAAAGAGCTGACCAGTTATTTCATGCTAATTAAGCAGAATGTGGAAAGCGATGATTTTTTCCGGGTCGATATCACTAAACGATTGTTGGCAGCCTACCTTTATAAATTAGGCTCTATCCTCTATCATCATCGTCCGGAATTACAGACTGAAGCTACCAAACCCTTAAAACGCGAAGAAATTCTATTCAAAGAATTCATTCGATTAGTTAGTGAGCACCATCGCAAAGAACGTCGAGTTGATTTTTATGCAGACCAACTTTACCTAAGTCCTAAGCACTTCTCGACGGTAATCAAGAAAGTTAGCGGAAAGACAGCCGGACAATGGATTGATGAATATGTGATATTGGAAATAAAGACTTTATTGAAATATTCGACCATGTCAATACAAGAAGTGGCTTATTACATGAACTTCTCCAATCCATCTTTTTTCGGGAAATACTTCAAGCATCATACAGGTATGTCACCCAGCGAATACAAGACACAGGTATAAAAAAAGGGACTTTTGAAGTCCCTTTTCTATTTTAGAATAATTTTTCCGGATATTCACCGGCATCCACCAATGCCTTAATCTTTTCAACTACTCCTTGACGATCTTCCGGATAAGTCACGCCAAACCATTTACTGGTTGTATCCAACACATCAACAGTAGCAATACCACCATTAATCAATTTATCCACCATCAATGGAATAAAGAATTCACTTTTCAGGTTTTCCATGTTCTTCGGATCACTCAAGAAAGTTTTGAAGAACTCTTCACTATATTCAAAATAGTCTGGAGTAAAGCCCCAAAAATTCATACTGGCTGGAGTCGTATCAGGGGTAGAGATCCATTCTTCCTTTTCATCCAAATACTTCACTTCACCATCCATACGTTGAATCTTTGTGCGTTCAACAACCGATGTAAGCTGTTGTTTGTCGTCGGTTGCACAAAGGCCACGTGAAACTGTTCCGCTTTCACTCAACGTATTTCCCACACGGAAGCCAACCATCGCATATTTATTTTTGGAACCTTCCGGCAGTTCTGATAAGAGCTTACCCATCACTTGATACGAGTCACGACCATAGAAGTCGTCACAATTGATAACAGCAAATGGTTCCTTAATAACATTAGCACCCATCATTACAGCATGATTAGTACCCCAAGGTTTAGTACGGCCTTCTGGGCAAGTAAAACCCTCAGGCAAACAATCCAACCCTTGGAAGACCAATTCGCAAGGAATATGTCCTTCATATTTAGAAATTATCTTATCACGGAATTCTTGTTCAAAATCCTTGCGGATGACAAACACTAATTTTCCAAATCCTGCATGAATTGCATCATAGATAGAATAATCCATGATTGTTTCTCCATTAGGTCCTAAACCATCCAACTGCTTCAAGCCACCATAACGGCTACCCATTCCGGCAGCCAACAAAAATAAAGTAGGTTTCATGATTCTTTATTTAAAAAATTTCAACTAATGCAAAAATATAAAATAAGTTGGAGATATTCCTGTTTTTTTCAGGAAAACATCCTTTTCTCCTTAGAAAGGATACCCAATTGCAAAATGAAGTCCCAAACCATCCTTGAATTTCGGGATATTGTAATATCCCTTCTTACCCGTATCGTATGGAGCATGAAGGGCAACTCCCAGATCCAAACGAATAACCAGGAATGTTAAATCATATCGCAATCCGACTCCCGTTCCTAAAGCAATACTTTTCGCAAAATCCTTCAATGTCAACTGACCACCTGGACGATTCTCATCCTTACGAAGCAACCATACATTACCGGCATCCAAAAAAGTAGCCCCATAAAGGTCACCAAATATAGGAAAACGGTATTCCACATTTGCTTCCAACTTGATGTCTCCAGTTTGATCCAAATAGCCATATTTGACATTTGTCCCCGGATTATAGGTACCAGGTCCTAACGAACGTACAGTAAAAGCACGAAGGCTATTAGCACCACCAATATAGAACTGTTCGCTATACGGAGCCACTCGTTGATTACCATACGCCCATATCAAGCCACCCATTAAACGAGTAGCAATATATTGCTTATTTTTCACTTTTAAGGTAGCTCTCACTTCCGAAGTCATTTTCAAGAACTGTGCAAATGGGCTGTTCAACAATTTCTTATCGCGTTTATTAAATCCCTCTCCCAAAGCAGCATAAATCAAAGACGTGACGTTTCCTGACGACATAAAAGAGGTTTCCCACCAAAGTTGATGACGTCGCTTCATACGTGCATTGTCGTAAGTAAAAGTATAGCTCATAGCAGGAATAAACTGGTTACCCAAGCTCAAGGCCAACGTAGGATTTGCAGCTGTAATAGAATCGAAACGTGCTGTTGTACTCTGCAGTGTATTGAATGTCAATTGGAAAGGAGTTATACTATGTTTCCATGTACGTGAACGCTGAAAACTATATGAGACATTTCCACCAAATGAAAGCATATTAAAGAATCTAGCCCGATTTAGTAAGTCGATATAGAGTTTAAAGGAGGTATGCTGGGGGAATCGCGAACGACGCAACACATTATCCTTCCAAGGAACAATGATTCTTGGAAAGTCCAACGATAGAGATGTACCGACTTCATAAGAATTAAGTGTCGAGCTATTACCTTCCACATTTGAATTAGTCTGCCATTCGTATGAGCCCTTCAACTGGAAAGAAAGATCGGCTCCCATCCGTTTAAAATTCTTACGAGTTAGATTAAATACTGCGCCCGGACCTGTCTGATCTGTACTTTTGGTCGTCATATTTAATTCCAATTCTGCATCGTATGGCTTATCGAATGTAGCGTTTACCACTACATCCAAGGTATCACAACGGCTAGTTGTATCCTTGGGTAAATAGCGAAATTCGGTGTATGTAAATACATTCATGCGTGCCAAGGCCTCTTGCGTAAATGTTTGACGGTCCTGTGAGAAAAGTTCCCCTTTCCGATAAAAAAAGTTACGTGCCAATGTACCTGGTCGAATTCCTGGTTTGTCACCGTGATAATAAATCGTCATACTAGGCAATTTCAAACTATCTGTTGGTTGCTCACCATTATATCCCGTCAGATAAACCGAGGTATTACCCATGTAATATTGTTTTTTAGCTTCCGAAGGTAATCCTGCTTGGGGGACCACCTGAAGAGAAACATAACCCGGCTTCTGTAATGTATCTGCACGGAAAGTTGTTAAGTCAGAACGGAAATAATAATATCCGTTATTGCGAAGCAAGCTACTCAATCGTTGACGTTCTTCTTCCAGTTTGATAACACAAAAATTATCCCCTTTCTTCAATACACTTTGTTTACGGGTCGCTTGAATAATACTATCCGCCCGAGTAGGATATTTCATCCATGCTACGGAGTCAAGGTAATATGGTGTCCCCATATTAATTGTGTAACTCACCTTTTCTTTCTTTGGATCTTTTTGAGGAACAATTTCATGTGTAACTATTCCATTGAAGAAGCCATAATCGCGTAATAAATTACTCGCTACTTTTGCACGTGTGTCCGCATTGACATTAGACATTAACACCGGATCTTTAGCCATGTGATCATAAATCCATCGCCCAATTCCCTTCTTATCTTTATATTTCTCAAAATTGTTGTATACCCACAAGCCAAATGGAATGGGCCAACGCATCGAACTGCTGCCAAAGATGGAGTTATTGGGTGGATACGCCAAGGCAGCTTCCACCTCTTCCAAAGCTGTAATACCAGCTACCGTCTTATCCTCGTCAAGAATATCTATATGGTCAATCCCTGTATATAATTTCTCTCCTTCAGGTAAATTACGGGTAGTTGAACAGGAAATAAATATCAAACATGCCAGCAGAATTATCCCAAACGATGAAAAGCTTCTGCAAAAGCATATCTTTACATATTCAGGAATTCGACCTCGTCTAAGCAGACATTTAGAAATTATACTCTTTTTAGTTATCATCATCTTTCTTCTTTTTAAAGATAAACAATTCACCAAGCTTTGTTACCTTCTTTCGAAGCACAACACCAATGCCTGTCTCTATCACTTCGCCTTCCAATATACTTTCATAATTCTTGTCATGGAAGAGTTTGACATAACGAGTTCCGCTATTATCCAAACGGTATTCGATAGAGACATTATCAATGAAGGTTTCATCTTGTCGAGCTGTATTACCTGTAGAGACCGTACCTCCGATAACAATGCGGAAACGATTATTCCAGAAACGTTTAGCAAACTGGAAGTTGTAATCGGTTCGTCTTCCACCATCGGCATTGTCGACTGTTTCCATACCCAAATTAACATCAATGGTTTTTCCTGCAATATCCGAAATCTGACTCTGCAAGAATGAGTTTAAGGCATTATTCATGTTAAACCCTCCTGTAGAATTTCCTTCGGCCATATACATGCCTGTAACCAACATGGTAATGGCTAGTTTTCCACGCTCCTCAGCACTCATTGCATTGAGTTGCTCTTGTACAGAAGCATCTTCAGGTGCTTCGAGAGTAAATGCCAACCCCAAATTTTCCAGACGTTGAGAGAGTGCAATACCCACATCGAAGCTCACCATACGAGGTGTTTCTCCTTCATTTCCAACCGTTGCCCTCACCCGTTCTGTAGCAATAATACTGAGAGTCGGATTCATGATATTCCCAGTCCAATCCATGTAACTTCCTTGACGGATATTAAAGGTTTTCAATGGAATAACCGGTATTTCATATTTCAGTTCTCCACTCATTAACGAATAACGTCCATTTAGTAACATTTCTCCTTGTGGAGTATATTGGAAAGCTAAATCTCCTCCGCCCTCCAATAACATATAATTCGAAGCATCGGGAGTTAAATCCACACGAGCCTGTACTGCTTGGTCAATATGAATGGTCATAGCAATATCCATACCAGTAAGTACTACGGCCTGTTTTTCTTCCTCAACTGTTACAGTATCATTGAAATTAACAAAGGTTACCATGTCTCCTAATCGGTCGGTTACGGCCAAAGGCGAATCTTTCAGCACGTATGTAAAATCCGTCTTCCCTAATACATTCATATTACCACGCATCTTCAACTCATCGACTGCACCTTTCAACGTAGCATCGACATCTACATATATTTTACCAAAGGTCGTGGCCTTTCGGTTTTTCGGAGCATTCATCAACTCATAATCAGAGGCCTTCATACGAAGGTCAACCATCATCTTTTCCAAGTCGGAGAAATCAACAGAGCCATTAATCGTAAACGGATTCTTGCCCTTGGTATAAATATTATATTGATTAAAGGTCAGTTTACTATCTACCATCTGTACAAGTTTGTTGTCAAAATTAAATTGTACAGAAAGATCTGGCAAAGCCATTGAAACTGAATCCATGGCAAGCCCACCATTCAAAATGGGTCGCATAGGATTACCATTCACAGAAAGAGTTCCATCCACATCACCCTCAAATTCAACCATCTTTTCGGGGATAAAAGGATTTATGACATGCAAAGGGAAGTGAATCAATTCCATATCACCTGTTAAGTTATCGTTTCCCTGAGCATCAGTTTGATAAATACCTCCCAAATGAGTTATATCTTTTCCCTCATGACGCACATAAGCATCCACATGATGTTGGTTTTCATCTCCAGGCAAATATACTCCACCCATTTCCCAATTTCCCAAAGGCGATTTTTCATACTTAAAATCCTCCACACGAAGATCCGCACTTAGCATCAGATTTCCTTCTGAGTCAATGTAATGTGCTTCTCCACCCAACCATCCTTCCATATCAGGCATATAAGGTATTATACGTCGGAACTCACGCAAATTAATACGTGACAATTCAAGTGTCATATCCTGATTTATCAATGTATCAACTCGATTGGTGTAGAAACTTAAACCTGTTCCGTTTTGGTCGTACAAACTTACATCAGCCATAATTCGGCCACGATCGGACAAGAAAATACGGTTGTTTTTATTCAAATTGAATGGCCTATACATTAGAATCGGGTTATCAGGGAAAAGATGCATCCGAATACCCCGACGACGAAGTTCGGCATTGACACCCAGATAAAGACCTTTTTCTTTCTTAGCATTGAGATATTGTAACAAGAGTTGGGCCTTACCATTACCTATAGTACCATCCAAATCGATTTCGAAAGCTTCTTGTTTAAGCTTAGGCAGACTAATGATTTCAGTCAGAAAGTCCAATCCATCTGCATGATGCGTCAAGTCTAAATTTAAAGTATCAATGGTCAAACTATCCGTAGCCAACCGATGGAGATAAGCTTCACCATTCAAACCGTCCTCTGGTGAAGTATCAAGATCCATATATAATCGGTCGAACGAAATTCCTTGAAGCAAATTCAAATAATTCACAATTGGATTATCTTTACCTGCTTGTGCTTTAAGACAAACATTTGGCAAAAGAGCTTTCAATTCTTCTTGTACTACAGTTTTCGCTCTCCATTGCTGCTCCATTCGGCCAGTCAACAAATTAACCTGATTCAAAAGCGATTCTACATACCCTTTTGCTTGAAAATCCACATCAAGATCACCGGCACGCATATATGCCGTAGTCGAATCATTCGAAGTAGCAAAACCTAAATACAGGTCTTTCGTCTTAAAATTCCTTTTGGGAGCTTTCACGGAAGTTTGGGTCATCGAAGCATCTACGACATACCTTTGTAATAAATCACTAACCAAAGCTACTTCTAAATGATGCGAGGTCTGAAGCCCGACATCTACCAATTTCATAGCCTGCCAATCTAGTTTGCGGACATCCATCTGCAAACGAGCAGTCACATCATTCGGCTTCAATTTTCCATCCAAACGAGCTTGTACATCCATTGCTGAATTACGAGCAGACATGGAAACATCCAACTGGTGCTTTTCAAGATTAGCTTTAATATCATAACCAGCCAATCGATAAGTGGTATAATGCAATTTATCCACTACTCCTTCCACATTGAACCATGTACCTTCTCCAAATATATCCAACCCTTCTCCGCGTGCTTTCAACGAAGCAGCTACATCGAACAGGGAATCTTTCGGCAAGAAGCGATGCATATCCAAGTCATTGACAATCAGTTCGCATGAATAAGAATCTTTTAAAAGATTATATTGAGCATAAAGTCGTGCAGCCCGTTTCATCTTAAAGGATTCAGTCAACGAAAGACTATCATTGTAGACCGTCATAGGTATGGTGTCCATAGCCGTACGAGCATCAGCATGAGGCTGCTTCAACATGAGATCCGTTGCCATTTTCGTCCCACTCATTGAGAAAACTCCTTCAAGTGTCGTGCCGGTAGGAAGTGCAAACGAACCATCTGTAAGCGAATTCAGGAATCGCATATCGTAAGATTCAGCCTTCAAATTCAACGAGCCACCACGCTTAAGGCTGTCAGTCAAATGTATCAAGTCACCTTCAGCCTTGAATTCAAAAGCACCAGGCAATGAAACTGAAAGATTTGATAAATTCAAACGATTCAGATTTCCCTCAGCATCTGTACGGACACGCAGTGGTTCGGATGGATAATATTCCACAAATGTAGAATCCATCCCCCCTATAGCCTTAACCATGTCTGCCTTTCCGAAATCTGCCGAGAGATGGGCCGAAAGCAATCCGGCACGTTTAAGTTCCAAAACATCCCATGCAATTTGAGAACGAAAATCAACATACGAATCTGTTGTTCTCATCCGAAATAAAGGTATGTGGATATGGGTACTATCTGCCGTAATTCGTCCTTGAGTTTCTATTAATTGTAACCCCGAACGTTCTTTCCACTCAAATCGGTCAAGATTAGCACGGATATCGCGTCCACAATAATATACGGAATCGATTTGTAAGCCCACTTCATGAAAAGCCAGATGTAAAGGATTCAATCCTATAAGTAAGCTGTCGTGCTGTGTCTTACCCAAATCATAACTGAAAGCTACATCATCAAGATTGAAAGATTCTAACGAATAAGCCGAGCGATGCAAATCAATAAAACCATTTTTCAGAGCTGCCTGTGATATTGAGGCCTCCAATGATAATGTATCAAGAGGCATGTTCAAGGCAAATTTCACATTTTCAAATTCGATGTTCCGCAAATCGAACTTCCAGTATAACGTATCAGTAACAGTCGTATCTGGTTCTGATGGTTCACTCAAAGTCAACTGAAGATCGGTATTCTTAATTATAAAGTCATTTACTACAGCCAATTCGGGATCAAAAACAACTCCATGGCTTTCCAAAAACAATTCTCCTAAATGACCTTTTATCGCCATACCATCCAGAAAATCCCGCGTATCTATTTGCCCTCCCTCTAAAGTAATACCATCAATTTCCACCTTCTGCTTCAAAAGTGGCCAAAGTTGAACATGCACTTCCAAGCGAGTCAAGTCAAGCAACGTATCATTACTTTCTTGACAAACAGCTTTCACATCTTTTACAACCAAATCGAGTGGGAAAGACAATGCGATACGTCCCACTGAAATATCAAGTCCTGTTGCTTCTGAAGCATACTCCGCAGCCTTATCTACCGCAAATTTCTGTATAGGAGGTAGATAAAGAAGAAAAGCGAGAAGCAAGAACAGCAAGAAAGGTGATGCCAAAACCCACACCCAACGTTTTTTCCGATTAACAGGACGCATATTTTGCAATTGCTGATTCATTTCATTCCATACATTTATGCAAACTTAAACAAATTTATCGGGATAAATGTTGTTTTCAATTTGTTTAACAACACCAATAAGAGAAAAACTGCTTCACACGATGCCTCAAACATCGGTTATTTTTAATAAAAACACTTTGACGCTTATCATCTCTCACAAAATATTCTCATAAAAACTTGGCACGCAAAATACAAATGTGGTATCTTTGCCGTATAATCCCAATCATTAAATACAAATCTATGAAAATAAGCAAATTGTTAACCATAGCCATGCTCCTCATCAGCTTCCTCGCTTCTTGTGGAGCCGGCTCCAATCAGAACAACATGGAAAAACGTACTCAAGTAAAACTGGAAACCACTCAAGGTGAAATCGTTGTTGAATTGTATAATGAGACTCCCAAGCATCGAGACAACTTCATCAAACTTGCCAAGGAAGGAGTGTACGACAGCACCCTTTTCCACCGTGTCATCAAGCAATTCATGATTCAAGCAGGTGACCCAGAAAGTAAGAATGCCAGCGACACTGCCACTCTGGGAAGTGGTGATGTAGGCTATACTATCCCAGCAGAATTCGTACCTAAATTCTTCCACCGTAAAGGTGTATTGGCTGCAGCACGCATGGGGGACGATGTAAATCCGGAACGTGCTTCATCAGGTTGTCAATTCTACATTGTGACCGGTCGTAAATTTCGCGAAGCCCAATTACTCGATATGGCTGCACAAAAAAATAATCAGCGAGTAGAAGCCATCTTCAATGAGCTGGCACGCAAACACATGAAAGAAATCTACAAGTTGCGTAAGGCAAAAGATGATGAAGCATTATTTGAGCTGCAAGATTCACTTGAGGCACAAGCATATGCCATGGCTAAGGAAGAAGAACCGTTCATGTTTACTCCAGAACAACTAACGGCATACAGTACCATTGGCGGGGCACCTCATTTGAACGGGGCATACACCATCTTTGGTGAAGTAGTGACGGGTATGGAAACTGTTGAAAAGATTGAATCAACCAAGACCGGACGTGCCGACCGCCCTATTCAAGACATCCGTATTCTAAAAGCAACTGTGTTGGAATGATTACCATCAACCGACATACCCTGCCCAACGGCCTCCGCATAGTGCACTCAGAGATGCATTCTACCCAAATGGTGGCACTAAACATTCTCTATAATGTGGGAGCACGCGATGAGCATCCCGAGCACACTGGATTCGCACATTTATTCGAACATTTAATGTTTGGAGGATCAGCAAACATCCCTGACTACGACACACACGTACAAATGGCCGGGGGCGAAAATAATGCTTGGACAAACAATGACATTACGAACTATTACATCACACTACCTCGCCAAAATATAGAAACCGGATTTTGGTTAGAAAGTGACCGTATGCTATCACTCGACTTCAACGAAAAATCGTTGGATATCCAACGACATGTCGTGATTGAAGAATTCAAGCAACGCAACCTGAACCAACCCTACGGAGACGTAGGGCATTTGGTCAGGGGATTAGCCTATCAGGTTCACCCTTACCAATGGCCTACCATCGGGAAACAAACGGAACACATAGCTCATGCAACCTTAGACGAAGTTAAGGATTTCTTCTTCCGTTTTTATGCTCCCGACAATGCCATCCTAGCCGTAACGGGGAATATTACTTTCGAAGAGACTTTATCTTTGGCAGAAAAATGGTTCGGCCCCATCCCCCGTAGGAACGTCACACCACGAAACCTACCCAAGGAACCCCGTCAAACAGCCGAAAGACGTCTGACCGTTTCACGGAAAGTACCTGTCGATGCCTTATATATGGTGTTTCACAAGTGCAATCGCCTACATGCTGATTATCATACTTTCGACATGTTAAGTGACCTACTAAGCAGTGGACGTTCAAGTCGTTTCATTCAACATCTAGTGGTCAAAAAACAAATTTTCAGCAGTATCGATGCATACATATCGGGAAGTATTGATGATGGAATGTTTCACATTGCCGGTAAGCCTGCTCCTGGTATATCACTCGAAGAAGCAGAAGCAGCCGTATGGCATGAATTGGAAGCACTTAAAACTGAAGATATTAATCCCATAGAACTGGAAAAAGTGAAGAATCGTTATGAAAGCGAACAAATATTCAGTAACCTGAATTATCTGAACGTAGCAACAAATCTAGCATTCTTCGAATTATTGGGAGGAGCAGAAGACATCAATCATGAAGTTGAGAAATATCGTTCAGTCAATGCAGAACAAATTAAACGAGTAGCGAGAGAAGCTTTCGTGCATGAAAACTGTTCTGTGCTATATTATCAAGCAATAAAGTCCTGAGATGATTCACCTTTCACACTACAAGGCTCTATTCAAACTAGGTATGCCCATCGTTATCGGGCAAATGGGGATGATTGTATTGGGATTTGCCGATACACTGATGATTGGTCATCACAGCACCAATGATCTTGCCGCAGCAAGTTTCGTAAACAACATGTTCAATCTAGTAATTATCTTTTCCACCGGATTTTCATATGGATTGACACCAATTGTAGGAGCTCTGTTCGGACAAGGCGAGCATAAACGTGTGGGCGGAGCTTTAAAAAACAGTCTGGTTGCCAACGGACTTATGGCATTAATAGTCTGTATCGTCATGACCATTTTGTACCTTAACATCCATAGGCTAGGACAACATGAAGAATTGCTTCCGCTAATGTGTCCTTATTACCTGATTCTACTGACTTCTCTCCCATTTGTACTGCTTTTTAACGCATTCAAACAATTTGCCGATGGCATAACGGATACCAGTACCCCTATGTGGTTACTCATAGGAGGAAATACCTTGAACATTATTGGCAATTGGATTCTGGTTTATGGGCACATGGGATTTCCCGAAATGGGATTGGTTGGAGCAGGCATCGCAACATTATTCTCACGAATAATGATGCTTTTGACCTTTGTTTATCTATTCATGCAGCAAAAACGTTATGCTCCTTATCGGGATGGATTCCAGGCTACACGAATAAATAAAGATGATTTCAGCCAATTAAACAAACTAGGATGGCCCGTAGCTCTTCAAATGGGAATGGAAACTGCATCTTTCAGCCTAGCTACCATCATGGTAGGTTGGCTTGGAGCTATCGCTTTGGCAGCCCATCAAGTTATGCTCACCATTGGACAACTAGGTTACATGATGTATTATGGCATGGCAGCAGCAGTAGCTATACGTGTAAGTTATTTTCACGGTCAAAAGGATATACAAAACATTCATCGTTCGGCCAGTGCAGGCTTTCACCTCATTTTGTTCATGGCGGCCTGTGTGTCACTCCCACTCTTTTTCTTAAAAGATGAAATTGGCAGTTGGTTTACAGATAACGATACCGTAACATTAGCAGTATCACAACTCATACTCCCATTTATTATTTACCAATTCGGCGATGGAATGCAATGCAATTATTCCAACGCCTTGCGAGGCATTGCCGATGTAAAACCTGTAATGTACATTGCTTTTGTTGCCTATTTCCTCATTTCACTTCCTGCTGGTTATTTATTTGGTTTTGTATTCGATTGGGGACTACCCGGAATCTGGTTTTCTTTTCCATTAGGGTTAACCAGTGCGGGCATCATGTTTTACTTACGTTTCCGCCAACAAGTTCGTCCAAAATAGTTACACCAACTTCTGAGTTCCCTTCAAAGAGAGCATACCTTTGGGGACACACTTTTGAATATCATTGACCAATGCTTTGAGTAAGGTTTCACGAATGAAAGTCTTATTGGTAATCATCACCAACTGACGAGTTGGTACCGGAATAGCAAACGGGCGTACCAATTGCTTCTGAGATTCCCCTAGCTGTTCAACAGCCAATTCCGGAATAAAGGTTACACCCTTTCCACTCTCAACCATCCGCATAAATGTTTCCATGCTTCCCAAGCGGTAAGCCAATTGACTAACTTGTGCAGACTTCAGTTGACAGAAACGCAATAATTGATCACGAAAACAATGCCCTTCATCCAAAAGCCAGAGTTGTTCTCCTGCCAAATCAGAAGTACGAACAAGTTTATTATCAAACAAGCCACTTCCTTGAGACACATATGCAAAATACTGCTCATAGAGGAGTGGAGTTTGATAGTAATCATCCAATCCATCTATCTGAGCAAGAATACCTGCATCGATTTTCCCGTCTATCAATGCCTGTTTGATATCTTTTGTCTTCATTTCTGCAACTTGAATATCCAATCCTTTATACTTACTCATTAACTGTGGAAAAAAGCGTGGCAACAGATAGGGAGCAATAGTAGGCAAGATACCCAAACGAAATACTCCGCCCAAAGAGGCTTTTTCTTCGAAGACAACTTCTTGAATCGTCTTGGATTGGCGCAATGTTTCTCGTGCTTGCTTTATAACCAACTCTCCCACTGCAGTAGGGGCAATGGGTTGACGATTTCGGTCAAAAATACGTGCCCCTAGTTCATCCTCCAGCTTCTGAATCATGGCACTAAGTGTAGGTTGGGTCACTCGACATTGTTCGGCTGCACGTGCAAAATGCCGGCACTCGTCTACGGCGATAATATATTCAAGTTGTTGCAAAGTCATAACATTCAAACATTTAAGGGAATTATATAAAAAACATCTATACAAAGATAGAAATTATCTGTTTGACACGCACAACAAACCTCCTTATATTTGCGTTAGAAAAGAAAAAGATAAAATAACCCTTTAATATTTGACTTTATGAAAACATTAGACTTTTTAAACTTAAACGAAACCAGAGTAGCCAATGTCGTATCGGCTTTACAACAATTATTGGCTGACTTCCAAATACACTATACCAACCTTCGTGGATTTCATTGGGAAATCAAAGGACGCGGCTTTTTCGTTTTACACGAAAAGTTTGAAAGCATGTACGATGACACAGCCGCTAAAGTAGATGAAATTGCTGAAAGAATCCTCATGTTGGGTAGTACGCCAGAGAACAAATTCAGCCAGTATTTGAAGATTGCTCGTATCCCTGAATTGTCAGGTGTTTCAAGAAGTAGCGAAACTGTAGAGCACATTCTGAATACTTACAAACACTTCATCGCTGAAGAACGTAAACTCATTGACTTGGCCAATGAAGCTAATGATACGGTAACAGCTGACATGTTAACCGGTTATTTGAAAGAACAAGAAAAGATGGTATGGATGCTCATTGCTTTCAGTACCCGAAATTGCGAACATAAATGATTGATAAAGACTCGACTTAACTAAACAACTTGAAGTGGTAAGATATAATACCTTACCACTTCAAACATTTATCCCAGAATCATCATCCTAAAATAAAACGGAGGAGTCATTGACTCCCCCGTTTTATTTTAGGTTTTATTCAGTATTAATATTCTTGCCATGGTTTGATTTGGATATCCTTTTCATCCATTTCGCAGAAAGCATTGACAAATGCACTTGCCAATCGAGCGTTAGTAATCAATGGGATATTGTGGTCAATAGCACCACGACGAATCTTGTAACCATTAGTCAATTCACGCTTCGTATGGTTCTTCGGGATGTTTACAATAAGATCAAACTTATGATCGGCAATCATCTTCATCACGTTGTTTTCTGCATCAGGACGTTCATCCGGCCAGAACACAGGGGTAGTACTTACTCCATGAGCATTCAAGAAGGTAGCTGTACCAGCTGTTGCATAAATCTGATAGCCTTTCTTCTGTAACATACGGCTTGACTCAAGCAAGTCAACCTTCGACTTAGCGGCACCAGTAGAGAACATCACGGCCTTCTTAGGAATACTGAAACCAACAGCAATCATCGCGTTCAACAATGCTTCGTTGAAATCATCACCCATACAACCAACTTCACCGGTTGATGACATATCTACACCCAATACAGGGTCTGCCTTATGCAGACGAGAGAATGAGAATTGAGAGGCCTTGATACCAATCCAATCGATATCGAACGCACTCTTGTCCGGTTTGCTATATGGAGCATCGAGCATGATGCGGGTAGCTGTTTCAATGAAGTTACGCTTCAAGATCTTCGATACGAACGGGAACGAACGAGAAGCACGGAGGTTACATTCGATAACCTTAATTTCATTATTCTTAGCCAAATATTGAATATTGAACGGACCAGAGATGTTCAATTCCTTCGCAATCTGACGGCTGATACGCTTGATACGACGAGCGGTTTCGAAGTAAATCTTCTGAGCCGGGAATACCAATGTAGCGTCACCAGAGTGAACACCGGCAAATTCGATGTGTTCAGAGATCGCATATTCTACCACTTCACCATTCTTGGCAACGGCATCAAATTCGATTTCCTTGGTATCGAGCATAAACTGAGATACGACAACAGGGAATTCCTTCGATACTTCCTTCGCCATCTGCAAGAACTCCTTCAATTCTTCTTCATTGTAGCAAACATTCATCGCTGCACCCGAGAGTACGTATGACGGACGAACCAATACCGGATAACCTACCTTAGCCACGAATTCTTCCATGTCTTCGATGCTGGTCAATTCCTTCCAAGCCGGTTGGTCGATGCCGAG
>JAFQNW010000071.1 GCA_017420875.1 Bacteroidaceae bacterium | reverse complement strand
GAAGTGTGCCGCATGCGAAACACACCGGTCATCATCTTCGTGAACAAGATGGACCGCGAAGCCAAGGACCCGTTCGACTTGCTCGACGAGCTGGAAGAAGAACTCGTGATTGGCGTTCGTCCGTTGACCTGGCCGATTGAAAGCGGCCCGCGTTTCAAGGGAGTATACAACATCTACGAACAGAACCTCAACCTCTTCCAACCTTCCAAGCAAGTAGTGGCCGAAAAGGTGGAAGTCGACATCCATACCGAAGAACTGGATAACCAGATAGGTTCGGCTTTGGCCGACAAGCTCCGTAGCGAGTTGGAACTTATCGAAGGCGTTTATCCCGAATTCCAGGTGGAAGATTACCTGAAGGGTGAATTGGCACCCGTATTCTTCGGCTCGGCCCTGAACAACTTCGGGGTAGAAGAGTTGCTGAACACCTTTGTCGAAATCGCCCCCAGCCCTCGTCCTGTCAAGGCCGAAGAACGCGATGTGCAGCCCGACGAAGCGAAGTTCACCGGCTTCATCTTCAAGATTACCGCCAACATCGACCCCAACCACCGTTCGTGTATCGCTTTCTGTAAGGTCTGCTCGGGCAAGTTCTCCCGCAACACCCCTTACTACCATGTGCGTCACGACAAGACCATGCGTTTCTCGTCGCCCACCCAGTTCATGGCACAACGCAAGACCACGGTGGACGAAGCTTGGGCAGGCGATATCATCGGTCTGCCGGACAACGGCACCTTCAAGATTGGCGACACCCTGACCGAAGGTGAAAAGCTCCACTTCAAGGGATTGCCAAGCTTCTCGCCGGAAATGTTCAAGTACATCGAGAATGCTGATCCGATGAAGCAGAAGCAACTCGCCAAGGGTATCGACCAGTTGATGGACGAAGGGGTAGCCCAGTTGTTTGTCAACCAGTTCAACGGTCGCAAGATTATCGGTACGGTAGGCCAGTTGCAGTTCGAAGTCATCCAGTATCGCTTGGAAAACGAATACAATGCCAAGTGCCGTTGGGAACCCGTCAGCCTCTACAAGGCTTGCTGGATAGAGAGCGATGATGCTGCCGAGTTGGAAGCCTTCAAGAAGCGTAAATATCAGTACATGGCGAAGGACCGCGAAGGCCGCGATGTCTTCCTGGCCGATAGCAATTACGTGCTTCAGATGGCTCAGATGGACTTCAAGCACATCAAGTTCCACTTCACGTCAGAATTTTAAATGTCCTAACCATGAAAAGAATCCTTTGTTTATCTCTGTTATGTAGTTGGTTGGTGGGTTCGTCCTTGTTGGCCAACGGTGGAGGGGAGAATCACCCTCAACAGGGCAAGAATGAATATCGCAATCCGGTCATCGACCGCAGTTTGCCCGACCCTACCGTAGTGAAGGCCGCCGACGGCTATTTCTATCTGTATGCCACAGAAGACATCCGTCACACCCCCATCTACCGTTCGGAAAACCTGGTTGACTGGGTATTCCTGGGCACAGCCTTTGCCAAAGAAACCCGCCCCACATTCGAACCGAAAGGCGGTTTGTGGGCACCCGACATCAACCTCATCGGCGATAAGTACGTTCTTTTCTATTCCATGTCCGTATGGGGAGGCGAATGGACCTGTGGTATCGGCCGTGCAGTATCCGATAAGCCGCAAGGCCCTTTTACCGATCAGGGCAAACTCTTCCGTAGCAACGAAATCCAGGTGCAGAACTCCATCGACCCCTTCTACATCGAAGAAGGCGGTAAGAAATACCTGTTCTGGGGAAGTTTCCATGGCATTTATGGCATCGAGCTGACTGCCGACGGTCTGGATTTGAAGCCCGGAGCCAAACCTGTTCAGGTGGCCGGCACCGCTTACGAAGGCACCTATATTCATAAGCGGGGCGGTTACTACTACCTGTTTGCTTCGGTAGGCAGTTGTTGCGAAGGCTTGAAGAGTACCTACACCACCGTGGTAGGCCGTTCCAAAAAACTTTTCGGCCCGTATGTAGACAAGCAGGGTCGTCCGATGCTGGACAATCATAACGAGTTGGTGATTCAGAAAAACGAGCACTTCATCGGCACCGGGCACAACTCGGAGATTATCACCGACGATGCCGGCCAAGACTGGATGTTCTATCATGCCGTGAAGGCTTCCAATCCTCGCGGTCGTGTCCTTCTGCTCGACAAGGTGCAGTGGAAGGACGGTTGGCCTTATGTAGAAGGTAATACCCCGTCCTTGGTTTCTGACAAGCCGGTGTTTAAATAAACCTAAAACGTGAACCCCTATGAAACGCATCTTTCTTTATCTGATGATGGTCGTTGCTCTTCTGATGGGTAGCGGCGTACAAGCCAAGGCTCCTAGGAAACTGAAAGCCCTCGTGGTTTCCGGTCAGAACAACCACAACTGGCAGGTGAGCCACCAAGTGCTGAAACTCATCCTCGACCATTCGGGCCTGTTCGAAACCGACATTGTGCTGACAGCCCCTGCCGGAGGTGACATGAGCGGTTTCCGTCCCGAATTCCACCGCTACGATGTGGTGGTGCTCGACTATAACGGCGACCGTTGGCCGGCCGAGACCGATGCCGCCTTTCTGAAGTATGTGCAAGGTGGAGGCGGTGTGGTTATCTACCATGCGGCCGATAATGCCTTTGCCGGTTGGGAAGAGTTCAACCGCATCATCGCTTTGGGAGGCTGGGAAGGCCGCACCGAAAAGTCCGGTCCCTACTATTATCTGAAAGACGGTAAGCCTGTGCTCGATAATACCTCTGGCCCGGGAGGCTCGCATGGTCAGCAACGCGAATACCCCATGCACGTTCGTCACTCCAAGCACCCCATTGTGAAAGGCTTGCCCGACAATTGGATACATGGCCGCGACGAGATGTACGACCGCATGCGTGGCCCTGCCAACATCAAAGACCTGCTTTATACCGGATGGGCTGATGCCGCAACCGGAGGTTCTGGACGTGAAGAGCCGTTGGTGTTCACCGTCGATTATGGCAAGGCCCGTATTTTCCACCTCATGTTGGGGCATTGCGGCCCAACGCTGGAAGACAATCCCGCCATGCAGTGTGTAGGGTTCCAGACCCTGTTGTTGCGTGGAGCCGAGTGGGCAGCTACGGGGAAGGTGAAGCAACCCGTCCCGTCCGACTTCCCCACCGACCGTGCCCCCTCGTTCCGGATGGATTACAAACCCCGGTGATGGTAATGTCATTGAGTCTCGTCATCCAGCATGACGGGGCTTCTTCATTATAGAAGACCACGCTTCGTCTTCTAGCATGATTTTGCAACCACATCTGCCACATCTGCCACATCAACGTCCTAATCGCCAAACACTTATACACTCGTTGCAGATTTGGCAGATTTTCAACGAATTCCAAGAACAAGGTGAGACACCAAGTCATTTGCATCAAAACCCCTTGGCGTTTCACCCAAAACACCAAGGCATTTTTTTTAAACGCCTTCACGTTTTTAAAAAACGTCTTCACCTTTTTGGAAAACGTCTTGATATTTTTTTGTAGCTTTGTATTCATGAACATCATGTTTTGAAGTGAAAAGAAAAACCATCATATTAGGATTGCTTGCTGTATTGTGTTTACTCGGTACAGGCAGTTATGCTTGGATACTGCAAAAGGAGTATGACGAGCAAGTTTTAGCATGGAAGGAAGAAGCAAAGGCTTCTTTCGAAGAAGCGTTGTGGATGGAAGTGGATAAACGGGCGGAGATTCCGTTTTATCATTACGTAAGCGAAGAAAAAGGTGTTACTTCTTTGAAAAGGCAAATACCGGATTCGGTTTCTGTAATGACGGTGAATGGTTTTAAGAAATATAAAATAGACAGAAAGAAATATGACCAAAGTTTAGTGAAAGAAACTACGGCTAGAACCAATTTAAGCACGTTGTTTTATTATTATCCTTTATCTGTAGATACATTGGCGATGCATTGGGATAGCCTTATGGCTGTGAAAGGAATTTATTTGAATAATCAAATTTGTTATGTCTATACAGATTTGGAATTGCAAAATGATACAACCTATTCTAAAAAAGACTATTCGCATCGTAATAAGGATAGCTTAACGGTGAAATATCTGGGTTTCCGATGCGAACATGAATTGACGGCATATATTTCTTATCCTTATTGGTTGTTTGGCCTTTCTTTTACAAATTGGTGTTGGTTATTACTCCCTTGGATCGTGTTTGCTCTGGTGGTTGTCTTTTATGGACCGATGGAACAATTTATTAAACGTAAGTTTGTAAAAGAAAAGGTCGTAGAGCGTGAAGTGCATGTGGCGGATGTAAAAATAGAAAAGGCTCAAACCTTTCTGTTACCCGATGGAAGTGTGTTCGACTTTTTTGCCGGTACTTTGAAAAAAGAAGGTTCGATTTATACATTGACTCCTCAATCTGCGGCTTTATTGAAACTCTTTTTGCGTAAAGAAAACCATTGTCTCTCATCTGCTGATATAGACCAAGGATTATGGAACGGGAAGGGGACAACCGACCAATTGTATAAAGCCATTCAGCGGTTAAGGACTGAATTAAAGAAAATCACATCAGAGTTGGAAATAAAAAAACAAAACGGAAATTATGAGCTAAAATAGCCCAATCCATCGAATATTTTGAATCAGTGTAGTCTGACCATTACTGACCAACAAGCTTGGTCAGTAATGGTCAGACTATATTTTAGGGCATTGCATGGCTATTTCTTACCTTTATATCTAAATATCGAGGAGATGATTCTCTACTTGATGATAAAGAAAATGAATTCTGTGCGATACCGCACGTAAAAAGTGCGAATTCGCACAATTGTAACAATGTTATTTTTTAGGTAAAAAACTGAACTGTAGGACTTTATTGTTTTGGCATGATTTTTGTACTAAATTAAAATAAAACAATCTAATCATTAATTATGAATAAAAATAAAGTATTTGGCCTTTTATTGTTGCTGTTATTGGTCTCTTGCGAAGCGGAAAAGAAAGAGGTCGTTCGTGTAGTAGACCAACCTTATCATGTAATTACGGATAGTATTTATGCTCGGTTGCCAGGAACTATTCTTTATCAAGACGGGAAAGTATATTGGCAGGACGCCATTTCGGCTGATAATTTTATGCATGTAGTAGAGGTAACTTCCGGTAGAGAAACTGCATGTTTCGGAAGTATCGGAGAGGGACCGGAAGAAATGACCCTTCCTATTTTTTCTTTGTCGGAAAAAGGTTTGTATCTGAATGATACCAATAAACCTTTGGAGCAACATTGGCAGTTTGATAAAAGTTCAGGCTTATACTCCGCTACATCCAAAAAATATCAGAATGACGCAAACGTAACCCGTTTGCTCCATTTGGATTCGGAGACTCTTTTAAGTTTATGTCCAGCTGAAGATAAACTGTTTGAAGTCAGTAAATCAGGGAATGTTGAAACAACTTTTGGTGAACGCCCCATCGTGGAGGAAATGAATAATGCTTATAATACCTTCCAAGGTAATGTAGAGTACAACTCAGACCGTGATTTGTTGGTATATTCCTGTATGGTGTTCCCATATGTGGCTGTTTATAAACAATCTGGATTAAAAGACTGGAAACTAGTGTCTGAACTGAAAGGAGCATGGGATCATTCCATGAGCGAAGGAAAACTGAAATTTGCTTCATCTTCACCTAGAGGTGCATCGGAATTGGCTTTGACGGAAGATTATATTGTTTTGTTGCAGCGTGACGATACAGTTGAAGAATCTGTCCCTCGTGAAAAAGCCGGTAGAGACCTTTCTACGCTTCCTAAGTCCTTGTTTGTATATGACTACAAATTGAATTTGAAGAAAATCATCAATATGCCTTTCCCGATATTACGTTTG
>JAFQNW010000070.1 GCA_017420875.1 Bacteroidaceae bacterium | reverse complement strand
GGCCGAAGAGCGAAAGCTTCTGCTCGCAACTCGTCTGGGCGGTCAGGTCGAAGCTGTCCGTATAATAATTCGTCAATGATTCTGGCACGAGCTGACGACAGAAAGTCGATTTCCCCATCCCTTGACGGGTACTGATAAGCATCGGAGCCAAGGCATTGGCACAACGGTCCATCTGTCCTGACCATTGGGCAGCTACGCCCAGCATCCATCGGTGGAATCCATTTACCCAAATCTCTTCTGTAGAGATACGTTCGGCTAGGGGAGTGATGCGGTCGATGCCGTCCCATACCGGAAGTTCCGCCATATAAGTAAGGAGCGGATGATAGTCGGTGAGGCGTTCGGAATTGAGCAGACGGAGCACGTCCTTGTCCCAACAAGGGATGCCTTGTTCTTGGGCTTCCAGACAAAGGGTGTTTGCCACACGTTGGGTGACGGGACGGAATTTCTTCTCGCCCAAGGCACGCACTTCCGCTTGCTCGGTCAGCACGTTGTAGCGAAAAGTGTAATGTTCCGTCAAGAACGTTTCCAGTAGGGTGGAAAGTTGGTTGGCTTTGGTTTTTCTTGGTAACTTCGTGTGGTTTCTCACAAATGTCTCGTGTGTTTGTACGTTTGCTGTTTGTGTACATTGGGGACGTTTTTTATCCCACCACTTCTTAAAGAATTTCATCATTTCTTGAATCATGTTACAGGTTGGTTTGGTGATTTGTCTATGGCAAAGATAGCATATCTGCACCCGCTTGTCAAGTGTTTTGTGTAAAATCTAAACTAGTGTAAAAACCTGCATTTTACAATGGATGCACCTACATGATTAGACTGAAACGTGCTGAAGAGTGAAGCGATTCACTCCAGTGAAGCAGTCGATTCACTCTAGTGAAACGATTGACTCACTCCAGTGAAACGACCGATTCACTCCAGTGAGTCGATGAAGATGCGAAGGCGAATCATTGAATTCATGCAGGAGCGTATACGATGATTCGCTAGTATCTTGCATGCAATGGAGATTAAGGAACGAAGTGCGGAGAGATGTCGGGAAAGGATGTGGCTGAAGGCAAAATGAAGGCAAAAAAGACCTGCCTTCAGCGGAGCTCTCTGATAGACAAGGAGTCTGAAGGATGAAGGCAGATTTTCACGAAATAATCGTTAGAGTACCGATTTATACAGTTGGGATTAGAAAATCATCTTTACGATGAATTTGACCTTGTCTGCCACTTTTCCCTGGATGTAGCAGATGGTACTATCTTCGGTGGATTGTATGCTGCGATAAAGTTCGACCTCTTCTCCCAGTAACACTTCCGAATCGTAATTGACAAGGATTTCTTTCAGCGGTTTTTCTTGAAGGATGGTTTCTTCGATGGCATCGAGAGCCCAACAAACGTATTTCACATTATTCACATGGGCCATGGTATCGATGTCCGACCAAACTACTTTGTGGCTGGCGATGAGGGTAGGCTCTGTATCGGTTGGCAACACAATTTTGTCGGCAGGTTGTTCGATGGCATGTTCGAAAATGCAAGTCTCGGGACTGCTGGCTAGCTCGGGATTACGTACCATGCGACGGGTGTTCATGTCGATGATGAGCCAGGAAGTGGTGGCTGAGACGAGCGGATTTCCTGTGTGGTCGGATAGCAAGAAGTCGCGTAGGTAAAGTACTTTGAATGCCCCCTTGTGCCAAGTCTTGAGGTTGACTAAATCACGCCACTTGGGGTATTGGTGAAAACGAACGTGCGTACGCGAAAGCACCCAAGCGGTTTGGGTATGCTTCAATTCATCGTATCCGAAACCCAATCTGGTTGCATCGCGTCCTGCTATCTCCTGCATCCAGTCAAGCATTGCCGTAGGCTTGAGCAATTGGTTGGCATCTGCCTCGTAACACGAAATGGTATAGTCCTGAGAATATTTTTCAGCCATAATTGAATTTTTATGAATTATATGGGTACAAAGATAGACAAAAAAGTGAAAGGACTAAGTGGATGCTTGTTATTCTTCTATGGTTGTTTTTCTGAATATATGGCTCGATTTGGACGATTGATTGGTATGGTATAGGGTTTGCCTTCATATTCTAAACTTTCGATATCTACCATTATAAAGGCGTTTGGAATCATTGAATATGTACTAAAAAGAAGTATATTTGCACAAATTAGCGAAGAACAATTAATTTAAATAATAACTACTACAATGAAAAAGAAACTCAATGACTCGCCGTTCATGAGATGGACGGCACTGGTGTTGGTAGCCTCAGCCATGTTCTTTGCGTACATGTTCGTTGATGTACTTTCACCGTTGCAGACTATGTTGGAAACTCAAGTGGGCTGGAGTGCCGATACATACGGTACATTTGCCAGTTCGGAGTATTTCCTCAATGTGTTCGTATTCTTCCTTATTTTTGCGGGTATCATCCTCGATAAGATGGGGGTACGTTTTACAGCTATCCTCTCAGGTTCCGTAATGGTGGTTGGCGGTGCTATTAAGCTCTATGCTATCAGCCCGTTGTTTGCCGAAGGCAATGTGTTGTATGACTTCTTGAACTCCTTCTGGACTTCTTTCTCTGCTAATGCTAAGTTGGCTTCTGCCGGTTTTGCTATCTTTGGTTGTGGGGTTGAAATGGCTGGCATCACTGTTTCCAAAGCTATCGTGAAGTGGTTTACCGGTAAGGAAATGGCGTTGGCCATGGGGCTGGAAATGGCGATAGCCCGTTTGGGTGTGTTTGCCGTATTCCGCTTGTCGCCTTGGTTGGCAGGATTGGGTACTCCCGATGTGGTTCGTCCGGTAGCCGTGGTATGTGGCTTGTTGTGCATCGGCCTGATTTCGTTTATCGTCTATTCGTTCATGGATAAGGCATTGGACAAGCAGTTGGGTGAAGCTGCCAATGGAGAGCCGGAAGACCCGTTCAAAATCAGCGACTTGGGTATCTTGTTCACTAGCAAGACCTTCCTGATTGTGGCTTCCTTGTGTGTGCTCTACTATTCGGCCATCTTCCCGTTCCAGAAGTTTGCTACCAGCATGTTGGAAAATCGTCTCGATATGGCTACCGAAGATGCTTCGGCATTGTTCTCTTGGTTCCCTATCGGTGCGATGTTCTTGACACCGGTGTTGGGCTGGTTCCTTGACAATAAGGGTAAGGGTGCATCGATGTTGGTAGCCGGTGCTTTGCTGATGAGTGCTTGTCATTTGATTTTCGCCCTTTATCCGTTGAGTGGTGATTCATCGAGCTATATTGTAGCCTATGCAGCTATCATCGTGTTGGGTATTTCCTTCTCGTTGGTTCCTGCTGCTCTTTGGCCGTCAGTGCCTAAGTTGGTGGAAAACCGCTATTTGGGTTCTGCTTATTCCGTTATCTTCTGGATTCAGAACATCGGTCTCTGGGCATTCCCTATCATCATTGGTAAAGCTTTGGTATGGGCCAATCCGGGCGTGGAAGCCGGTGGTGATTACGACTATACAGTACCGATGCTGATATTTGCCAGCTTGGGTGTCTTTGCCTTCTTATTAGGACTTTGGTTGAAGGCCGAAGACAAGAAGAAAGGTTATGGTTTGGAAGAAGCCAACATTAAGAAATAAAAAAAAGGCTGGATATCAATCCAGCCTTTTTTTTTAATCTTTATCTATTTTTACGATAGCTCCTGTGGTAGGATTAAAGATGACTCGAGTATTAACCTTTTTATTAAACAGATTGTCGACTAGCACTTCTGTTTCCCCGAATTGTGTAAGGGACACTTCTTCGCTTATCACCTGTTTACCGTTCTTGCTGATGGTTACGAGGGCCTTACCGGGAATATTATAAATAACGCCTTCCATTTTCTTCTTGGCTTTTTCTTCCTCGTTTGCTGGTGGTAAGGTGTTTTCGTTTGTAACGGATAAGTAGACAGGTTCACCGGCAAGGTCGTTCTCTTTCAAAACTCCTAATTTATTGGAGAACCGGAATACAACTTGATCCTTTATTTCTTTTTCAGGTTCAATATTAAAGGTAAAGGTTTGTTCTGTCTGTTCGGTGAAACCGGTAAACATTTCTGTCATGGCCTTTTCTTGTGTTTCCAAGTTGTTAAGCATGAGTTTGAGTGCTGCTCCATCTTGAGGCATGTAGTCGGCCTGCCCACGCGTTAAACTGTTTTTGCTTTCGCGGATGTTGTATATTTCTCGGGCGATGAGCTCAGCCATTTTGTTCGTGGAACCAGCCAACAGAATTTCTTCCGTCATGAAAGTACGTGGGTCTACGCGTTTGGACTTTTCAGACAAACCCGTTTGGGGGGCAATCTTTTCTTGGGGTGCAGTCGTATTGATAGCCTTGATAATGCCATTCTCTGTCAACTCAACTTGGGATGCAACGCTTTTGTCCTTCAACTTGATAGCGTATGCTTTCTGTGGGTCGGGTACGCCAATTGTTTGGAGTGTTACGGATTTGAGTTCCCAATATTCACTAGGTTGTGATGATACATTGGGTAGACGTAAATATCGGTTGGCATATTGGCAGAGTTCACCTGGTGTATAAGTCTTTTTGATTGCAGTAACTTTGATTTCCAACTGAGTTTTTGGTAAATAATAGATTACTCCTTCTTCGGTAGTTCCCGGTGTGTAGGTATTGACGTCTTGAGCCTGAATAGTTAATGCTGTAAGAAGTCCGATTGATAGTATTCCTTTTTTTATCATATGCTAATAATTCGGCTAGTTAATGACAAATATAAGTATTCTTTTTTAATAATCTTTGTAGACTAGGAGATTTTCTTCCATGCAGCCGGTAAAGCCTGAATGATATCAGAAGCTGTGATGGCTATTTCAGTGAGTTCTGAAGCAGCTATATCTCCTGCTAATCCATGAATATATACTCCTAATTTGCAAGCGTCCTCTTGTGGTATTCCTTGGGATAATAATCCTAATAATATGCCGGTCAGCACATCTCCGCTTCCAGCAGTTGCCATGCCGGGATTGCCCGTAGGATTTAAATAAAATTTACCTTCGGGAGTAACAATGGTACTCCAGGCTCCTTTGATGATGATATAACTTTGCAGGTAGGTTGCTAATTCCTTTACTTTTGTCAGGCGTTCGTAAGTATCCATGCACTTTCCTATCAAGCGTTCCAACTCGCCTAAATGAGGGGTTAGGATGCATCGTTTGGGAATACGGTTTAGCCAGTTTCGGTGGCTACTTAATATATTGATGGCGTCTGCATCCAAAACGATAGGTAGCATGCTTCCTTGTATTTGCTCCATCATGGCCAAAGCTGTGTCTTCTTCCTGACCGATACCCGGACCTATAGCGAGTGCTTTATATCGATTGAGTTCGGTTGGCTGGGCAAAGTAGTGTTCGTGAATATCTGTTTGTACGATGGCTTCGGGAACAGCATTTTGTAACAAGTCGTGATTGCCGACAGGAACGTGTACAGTCAATAATCCAACTCCGGATCTTAAGCAGGCTCGGGCTGCTAAAATGGATGCACCGGCCATCCCGTATGAGCCTGCAATTAATAATCCATGTCCGAAGCATCCTTTGTGTGCAAAACGTTTGCGTGGCTTGATGAACTGACGGATTTCTTCTTCCTCAATGATAGAATAGGGCGTTTCTGCTGCATCGATAAAACTTTGTTTCAAACCGATGTCCAATAATTCCCATTCGCCCACAATGGATTCATTTTCGGGGAAAAAGAAAGATAGCTTCGGGAGTTGGATGCTAAGAGTAACATCCGCATGGATAATGTTGGTACGTATGTTATAAGTGTTGTCTTCCCCCATTAATCCTGATGGAATGTCGATGGAAACAACCTGAGCCTTAGATGCATTGATGTATTTTACTACAGCAGCGAAACCGCCATTCAAAGGCTTGTTTAATCCCGTTCCGAATAAACCATCTATGACGAGATGCTTTTCAGTAAGGAGTGGCGGGTCAAATTGAGTACTTATTTCCGTAAAATAGATAGAGCCACAAGTCTTAAGACGGTCTAGGTTCGTTTGACATTCGTCTGAAAGTTTACCTTTTGTGTTGAAGAGAAAAACTTCGACCGCATAGCTTTTCTGAGCGAGCATACGTGCAACGGCTAATGCGTCTCCCCCATTGTTTCCGGGACCGGCAAAGACTACTATTTGAAAAGAAGTGTCCCATCGCTGGGTAATGGCTGTTGTTAATGCATGAGCAGCCCGTTCCATTAAATCGATGGAAGCGATAGGCTCATGGATAATCGTATATTTATCCAGCTCTTTTAATTGTGGGCTAGAGATAATTTTCATGTTTCTTCTATTAATGTCTTTGCAAAGATAGCGATTTTGAATGGTTCTGTTTGGATATTGAGAAAATAAGTAAATTTAAAGTATCTTTATTTCGTATAAAAACCTTATTTTTGAAGTCGAATAACCTTAAAATCATTAGACTATGAAAAATCTTTTAAAACTTTTGGTCGCTGTTGTTGCATTATTTGCATTTTCAACAATGGCTGAAGCCCAGGAACCTGCAGATAAGAAACTTTTGTTGAATATTGTCCGTAAAGTAAAACCAGAACACGTAAACACTTTGCGTGATTCTTTTCTGAAATGTCGGGTGGAGACCTTGAAAGAACCAGGCTGTATAAAATATGAAATATTCCAGTCGGCTGCTGACCCTACTGTTTTCTTTATATACGAAATATGGAAAAATGAAGAGGCTCATAAATATCACTCTACAACGGCTCATGTAAAGATTCATTCGGACGAATGTAAAGGAATCAATGACCCTGATTTTAAAGGAGAGTTTCATCGAATACTGATAGAGTGAGGTGAAATGTCGGTTTGAATCTAAAAAGAGAGGGGACGAAAACTTGAAACTTGGAATAAAAGTTTTATTTTTGCAACAATTATAGATTAATCGTTATAAAAAGAATATATCATGTTGAATATCGTAATTTTTGGTGCTCCGGGCTCTGGTAAAGGAACTCAGAGTGCACGCATCGTAGAAAAGTATGGCATTAATCACATTTCGACAGGGGATGTCCTTCGTGCTGAAATTAAAAAAGGAACAGAACTAGGCCAGATTGCTAAAAGTTATATCGATCAAGGTCAGTTGTTGCCGGATGAATTGATTATCAATATTTTAGCTAGCACATTGGATAGCTTTAAGGATAGTAAAGGTGTAATCTTTGACGGATTCCCAAGAACGATTGCACAGGCAGAAGCATTGAAAGCTATGTTGGCCGAAAGAGGACAGCAAGTTTCTATCATGTTGGATTTGGATGTTCCAGAAGATGAATTGATGACTCGCTTGATCAAGAGAGGACAGGAGTCTGGTCGTGCAGATGATAATGAAGAAACAATCAAGAAACGTTTGGTGGTTTATCATTCTCAGACTTCTCCATTGATTGACTGGTATAAGAACGAAGGCCAGTACCAACATATTAATGGCTTGGGTACAATGGAAGGCATCTTTGCTGAAATTGCAGAAGCAATTGATAAGATTTAAGAGTAAAATTAATTAGGCACGGATTACACAGATTACGCGGTTTTAGTGTGGAACTCCACTTATTCCGTGAAATCCGTGTAATCCGTGCCTAAATAGAAACAATAAATAAAAAAGAAAATGGCTGAATCGAATTTTGTTGATTATGTGAAGATTTATTGCCGCTCGGGAAAGGGCGGAAGAGGCTCTGTGCACATGCACCGTGCTAAATATACTCCCAATGGTGGCCCTGATGGTGGTGATGGTGGTAGAGGAGGCCATGTGATATTGCGTGGAAATCGTAATTATTGGACATTACTTCATTTGAAATATGACCGTCATGCATTTGCTACACATGGTGGCAATGGCTCAAAAAACAAGAGTTTTGGGAAAGATGGCGAAGATAAAATCATAGAAGTTCCTTGTGGAACTGTGGCTTATAATGCTGAAACAGGAGAATATCTATGTGATATTACCGAACATGGTCAAGAAGTTGTTTTGTTGAAAGGTGGCCGAGGCGGTTTGGGAAATTGGCATTTCCGTACAGCTACCCGTCAAGCTCCACGTTTTGCACAACCTGGTGAGCCTATGCAAGAATTGACTGTAATCCTAGAACTGAAAATGTTGGCGGACGTTGGCTTAGTTGGTTTCCCGAATGCTGGGAAGTCTACATTACTTTCGTCCGTTTCTGCGGCTCGCCCCAAGATTGCCAATTATCCATTTACTACGTTGGAACCTAATTTAGGTATTGTGTCTTATCGCGACGGTAAGTCCTTTGTGATGGCAGATATACCAGGTATTATTGAAGGGGCTAGTGCAGGTAAAGGCTTGGGATTGCGTTTCTTGCGACACATTGAACGTAACTCGTTATTGTTGTTTATGGTACCGGGTGATACAGATGATATTCGGAAAGAGTATGAAATTTTATTGAATGAATTGGCTACCTTCAATCCCGAAATGTTGGATAAACAACGCGTATTGGCCATTACAAAAAGTGACATGCTCGATGAGGAACTCATCGAAATGTTAGAGCCTAATCTCCCGGAAGGTATCCCACATATTTTTATATCTTCGGTTACCGGTATGGGTATTCAACAACTGAAAGACATCTTGTGGACTGAATTGAATAGTGAAAGCAATAAATTGGGTGGTGCAAGCGTAGAGACAATTGTACATCGTGCCAAGGATGTGTTGAAACTTCAACAAGAACTTAAAGATATGGGTGAAGATGAAGACTTTGAGTTTGAATACGAAGACGACATCGATGATGATTTTGAATACGAATATGAGGAGGAAGATTGGGAAGAAGATAATGAATAAGTAAATAGAACGATTAAGGATGAAAGGAGCAAAGGGAATGATTGCCAATCGTATGGATTGGGTGGATTGGGCAAAAACGATTGCTATAACTTTGGTGGTGTTTGGACATCTGCGTAGCGATTTCATGTCGTATATTTTCAGTTTCCATATGCCGTTTTTCTTAATGCTTTCCGGCTTCTTGCAGAAAAGACGCCCTTTGCGTGAAGAATTGGTCAAATCAGCAAAGTCCTTGTTGGCTCCTTACGTAATCTACAATCTTTATCTGTTGGTCTATAGCATTTTTACAGGTGAATATACTCCGGATTATCCGTGGTCTATGGCTGTAGGGTTGCAATGGAATCTGAGCATGGCTTGTCGGCCCTTATGGTTTTTGTTAGCTTTGTTCTGGATGCGTATCGCTTATGTTGCTCTGCCTCGTTGGGGTAACTATGTGTTGGCTTTGGGTTGTGGCTTATTTACTTGGTGCTTCTCCGGAGGAGAATTCATGACACCTACGCATAATTTTTTTCAGGTGTTTGCTTCCGTTATTTGTTTTCCTTTCTTTGTCATTGGTGCATCTCTGAAGGAGTATAAAGGTTATCAATTGCCTTTTAAAAATGCTTTTTTGTGCTATGCGGTGATTCTTGTCCAAATAGTTCTCGGGTTGTATATTGCTCATTTGAATGGGTTTGTTAATATTTTCCGTTGTAGACCAGGCGATTGTGTGCCTTTATTTTATCTGGCTGCTACTTTGGTTTCTATAGGTTTGATACAATTAATTTATAAGATACTTAATCATTCGAACAACTATGTTCAGTTGATTTCCGAGGGCACTTTGCTGATATTTGCATTACATCAGAGTATCTTCTGGCCATTACGGGAATTTATGCCTAAAGGAAATCTTTGGACTTTAGGTATAGCATTGATGGCTATAGTCGTTTTGAGTGGTTTGGTTTGGCTCTCTCGTCGTTATTGTCCTGTATTTATAGGTAAATGGAAATAAGTGCTCTCACATTTTCAGGTAAACAACTTTTAGGATATGACTCGTTGAAGCCGTATTCACAGGTTGTAGGCTTTTCTACTACTCGGCACGGAGGATGTGGTAAAGGTGCTTATGCTTCATTTAATTGTACGCATTATTGTGGAGATCGGCCGGAGTTTGTTAAAACCAATCGGGATATACTGGTAGGACTATTACCGCAAAAGCCTAAAGAATTGGTAATTCCTCGTCAAACCCATAGTACATGTGTCCGGGTGATATCTTCTCCCTCGTCTCTCTGTGAACTAGATGAAGTGGATGCGGTTGTTACCAATCTTCCAGGATATTGTATGTGCATTTCAACTGCAGACTGTATTCCTATTTTGCTCTATGATACTAACCGGCAAGTAGTGGCTGCTGTTCATGCGGGTTGGAGAGGAACGGTTGGAAGAATCGTTGAAAAAACGTTAGATACCATGGAAGCGTGTTTTGGGACTAAGGGAAAAGATGTAGTTGCGTGTATTGGACCAGGGATTTCTTTAGAGGCGTTTGAAGTTGGGGATGAAGTATATAGGGTATTTGAAGAGGCTGGATTTGAAATGTCTCGTATATCCCGACGCTATACCAAATGGCATCTGGATCTTTGGGAAGCTAATCGCCTGCAATTATTGGCTCATGGTGTAGATGAAAATCGCATTGAAGTGGCAGGCGTTTGTACCTACTATCAATGCGATGATTTCTTCTCGGCACGTCGGCTGGGTATACGTTCAGGACGAATACTTTCGGGTATTATGTTGTTGGACTAATCAGTTAGGTCATCTGCTGGGTAATGTACGCCTAACTGCCGACGGATTTCATCCATGATTTCGAGGGTAATCAAAGAATTCTCATGGCTATTGAATTTCGATTCTTTTTCCCCTCGTTCTATTAAGTTCATGAATTCTGCCATTTCATAATAATATTCGCTTTTATCGACGGGTACTCCGATAGCACAATTTATATTTTCTTGCTCTTTGCCTTGGGCTGTCTTTTGGCGAGGAATGAAATCTACTTGTCTGGTAATATGAATCTTGTCCAAAATAAGATTGCCAGCTTCTCCTTCGATTTCGGTTGGTAGAGCGGAATTCGCAATCTTGGAGTAGAGCACCGTTGCGTTCATTCCATCATATTGGAAATTGACGGCTCCTTGTCCGTCTACTCCTGTGTGTAATAGAATACCTTGAGCTTCTATTTTCTGTGGCTTCCCGAAAAGAGCTACCATTGGGTAGATGGTATAAACACCAATGTCCATGACTGCACCATTGGATAACTCGGGTTTGAATGCATTCAATACGATGCCTTCTTTGAATTTGTCGTAGCGTGATGAGTACTGGCAATAGCTGGCAAAATAACGTCGGATAGTACCTAAATCTTTTAATCGATCTTTGACAATTGCAAAGTTTGGGTTCAAGGTCGATATCATGGCTTCCATTAGTACGACATTGTATTTTTTTGCAGCCTCAATCATTTGGCGTACTTCGCGAGCGTTGGATGCAAATGGCTTTTCGCAAAGTACATGTTTGCCATGGCTCATACAAAGAATACTTTGTTGGGCATGGACATAATTGGGGGTGGCAATGTAAACTGCGTCAATCAATGGACTTTGTGCCATCTCTTCTAACGAAGTGAAAGTGTGAGGTATGTTGTGCTTGGTAGCAAACTCGCTGGCTTTCTCTTGAGTGCGTGAACATACGGCTACTAGTTCAAAACGTTCGTCCTGTCTACCTCCAGCTATAACCCAATCGGATATGTTGTTTGTTCCGATTACTCCAAAACGTATTTTCTTCATGATATGTATTTATATATTGATAAATGCAAAGTTAGCTGAAACTTTCCATAATTCAAAAAATACCTTTATATTCGCAATTGAAATGAAAATTATAGTATCAGAAGAAATCAAACGTGCATGTCCGCAATTTGCAGGCATCGCAATTGCTGCCACGGTAAAGAATACTCCGTATTGTGAAGCATTGTGGCAGAAGATAGATGAGTTTACAAAATATTATCGTGAGAAATATTCTGTCGACTCCATTAAGGATGTGCCGACGATTCATGCCACTCGCGAGATGTATAAGAAATGTGGTAAGGATCCCAGTCGTTATCGTCCTTCTGGGGAGGCTCTTTGTCGTCGGATTCTCCGAGGTATTCCTCTTTATCAGATTGATACCTTGGTGGATTTGATTAATTTGGTTTCCATTCGTTATGGATATTCAATCGGTGGATTTGATGCAGACAAGTTCGAAGGAGATGTTTTGACTTTAGGGATTGGTAAAGCAGGTGAGCCTTATGAAGGTATTGGAAGAGGGACTTTAAATATCGAAGGGATGCCTGTGTATAGGGATGCAGTTGGTGGGGTAGGAACACCGACCAGTGATCATGAACGTACGAAGCTAAATCTTGACACCGTACATTTGTTTACAATCATCAATGGATATAGTGGTAAGGAAGGTTTGGTGGAAGCTGCTGAATACATGGTTAGTTTATTAGTGGAGTTTGCTTCAGCTAAAGATGTGCAAATAATCGAATTTGAATAAGATGAGGTGGCTTTTTGTTCTCGGAATGTGTTTGGGATTGGCTGGGTTGAAGGCTCAGACCGCTAAAACTCCATTTACGCGTGCAGAATTAGCTCATTTGCGAGTACAAACACCAGGCCTTTTTAAAGGACGTAAACAAGTTACGATTCGTTTGGATAGTTTGGGCGGTAAGGATTTTTGTTTTCCGTTGCTTGGTAGTAAAGTTATTTCTGCTTATGGCTCTCGTGGCGGGCGACATACTGGCTATGACCTTAAAACCAAGGCGAACGATACCATACGAAGCGTATTTGCAGGCATTGTCCGGATGTCTAAACCTTATGCAGCGTACGGAAATATCATTGTGATACGCCATGCGGATGGGTTGGAGAGTGTGTACAGTCATCAATCCAAAAATTTGGTGCAGTGCGGAGATACTGTTTATGCAGGACAAGCTATTGGACTGACAGGACGAACGGGGCGGGCTACTACCGAGCATTTGCATTTGGAATTTCGAGTAAATGGACAGCATTTTAATCCCAATATGGTGCTTGACTTTAAGAAGCATTGTTTGAAGAAATGCAAGCTTTTAGTGAATCGGACGGATAAGGGAATCAGTGTGAAACAAGATATAACAGAGAATTAAGATGGATATTGAAAAATTATTAACAGAAGGAGTGGTCTTTAAGAAAAGTAGCAGTGCTCCTCAAAAAGAGGATAAGGTAAAGACTAAAGCCAAGAAGAAGACTTATATTACAGGCTTACATGGTTCGGGTGCGGCTAAGATGAAAGCCGATATCAGAAAGAAACGAGCTAATCGTCATAAAGGGAAATAAGATGGATGGCATATAATAAACCAAGGAATAGAACTATGAAAACACAAATAGGAAAAATTGGAGGAATTGTTCTTCTTTTATGTTTCATGTGCTTGACATCGCTTGCGGAAGGTGTTGGCTTGCGTGTAACTTATTTGGGGAATGGACAGGCTATCGTCCGTTCGTTGCAAGAAAAAAACTATATACTACTTCCAATCGAGGAAAAAGCGAATGAAGCAAAAGTGACTTTACTTGTCAAAAATCAGATGGTAAGTGTCATGAATGTTCGTTTAGCGGTGGATAAGGTAGATTATTGGGTTCCTTATGATATCGCGGGGCTGGATGTCGCAAGTACATTGTTGGATATTCAAGGAGTAAAAGAGGATGCTGTTTGCTGGAAAGAAATGAAACTTTCTGACTCTTTCGATAAGCAGAATAGGGAGAAGTATCGTCCGGTTTATCATTTTACTCCGGAGTATGGATGGATGAACGACCCGAATGGTATGGTGTATAAGGATGGTGAGTATCATTTGTTTTACCAATATAATCCGTATGGCTCCATGTGGGGGAATATGCATTGGGGACATGCGACCAGTAAGGATTTGATACATTGGGAACATTTGCCGATAGCTATCGTGCCTGATGGATTGGGCACCATCTTCAGTGGTAGTTGTGTGGTGGATGAAAACAATACAAGTGGATTTGGCAAGGGAGCTATTGTTGCTTTTTATACTTCGGCTGGAAGAAGTCAAACACAAAGTATGGCTTATAGCTTGGATAATGGGAGGACTTTCCATAAATATTCGGGCAATCCGGTTGTAACATCCAATGTTCGGGATTTTCGCGATCCGAAGGTATTTTGGCATGAGGATACAAAGAAGTGGGTCATGATTTTGGCTGTTGGTCAAGAAATGCAACTTTATTCGTCACCTAACTTGAAAGAATGGACGTACGAAAGTAGCTTTGGCGAAGGACAAGGTGCTCATGGTGGTGTGTGGGAATGTCCAGATTTGATTCAGTTGCCGATAAAGGGAACGGATAGAAAGAAATGGGTGCTCATTTGTAATCTTAATCCGGGAGGCCCGTTTGGGGGCTCGGCTACTCAATATTTTGTTGGGAAGTTTGATGGGCATCGTTTTGTAAACGAATCTCCGGGTAAAACCAAATGGATGGATTTTGGTAGAGATCATTATGCTACGGTGACTTGGAGTAATGCTCCGTCAGGAAGAACCATTGCCTTGGCTTGGATGAGTAATTGGGATTACGCGAATCAAGTGCCTACTATGCAATATCGAAGTGCGAATTCAGTACCTAGGGATTTGTTCTTGTATGAGCAGGATGGTGAGACTTATTTGGCGAGCGTACCTTCAGATGAATTGTTGACTTTAAGAAATAAGCCGGTAAAGAAGGGGGGCTTCAAGGTTAACAAATCTCGCGAAATGAAAAACTTGTTGAAGAATAACGAAGGAATTTACGAAATCGAACTGAAAGTAGAAGATGTACAGGGCAAGAAATTTGGTTTCCAACTATATAACTCGAAAGGTGAGCAAGTGTCATGTTTGTTCGATTTGGAAAAGAAACTATTTTCGATGGATCGCAATCAAAGTGGCGAAACTTCGTTCAGCGACCGATTTGCATCCGTAACTTCTGCTCCTATCAAGATACAGGATAAATACGTTCTTCGTCTGTTGATAGATAAATCGAGTATTGAAATCTTCGAAGGGGATGGCCGGTTTGTGATGACCAATTTGGTGTTCCCCGATGAACCTTATAACCATCTGAGGTTTGATGTCGAGGGAGGCTCTTTTAAAGTAGAGTCAATGAATGTGTATAAACTCAATAAATAAGGAATTATGGCTAAAAATGGTAATTTGTATTTGAAACTAATCCCTGTGATGCTATGCTTTTTTGCAATGGGATTTGTTGATTTGGTAGGTATCGCTTCTAATTATGTGAAAGCTGATTTGGGTTTGACGGATGCTGAGGCTAATATTTTTC
>JAFQNW010000069.1 GCA_017420875.1 Bacteroidaceae bacterium | reverse complement strand
GATGAAAGCAGCAGGAATCTTCAGGCAATACATTTGGTTGGTGGAAACGATTCATCGGGCCCGACGAATCACGCTGAACGAAATCAACGAACGGTGGGTGAAGACCGAGATGAGCGGAGGAGTGCCCATGCACCGGAGCCTGTTCAGCCGCCATCGAAAGGCCATCGAGGAGATGTTCGAACTCTGCATCGAATGCGAACGGAGGGGCAGCGAATACTTCTACTACATCGAAAACAAGGAGGTGCTCGAGAACAACGACCTGCAGCACTGGATGCTGGACTTGCTCTCGGTGGGGAATCTGCTCATGGAAAGCACTTCGCTGAAGAGTCGCATCTTGCTAGAGAACATTCCCTCCGGAAAACAATTCCTGCAACCCATCATCGGAGCCATGAAGCTGAGCCACAAGCTGATACTGACGTACCGCAAGTTCGATCAGCAGGAGGCTTCCACCCTTACCGTCTGTCCTTATGCCATCAAGGTGTTCAAGCAACGGTGGTACCTGGTGGCCAAGAACCAGAAGCGTAGCGTGCCCACCATTTATGCACTGGACCGCATCGTGTCGCTGGAGAAGACGGACGAAAGCTTCCTCCTGCCGGCTGACTTTGATACCGAACAATTCTTCAACGACTGCTACGGGGTGCTTTACACGGACGATGCTCCGCAACGCATGGTGGTGCGTGCCTATACGCCTCTGCCCAACTACCTCCGCACGTTGCCGCTGCATCATTCGCAGAAGGAGTTGCAAAGCACAGACCGGTATGCTGACTTTGAATACTACCTCCGCCCTACCTTCGACTTCAGGCAGGAGCTGCTTTCGCAAGGCGAGGAAATTGAAATCCTGGAGCCGGAGAGTTTCCGCCGCGAGATGGTTGCTCTTTATGAAAGGATACTGAAACGATATCGGTCGGGAAACAAAACATAACCACCGCCCTGAGACACAAGACGGTGGTTATTTCTTTTTACAATCAGAGGGGGTGCTCGGCTGACTATCGGATTACTCGTGTAAAGACAGGTTTTTCGCCATCGCCGTGTGCAATCGTGATGAAAACGGTGTTGGTCTTGCCATAGTTCTCTACTTCGTAAATGTAGTCCACTCCATCCGGTGTGCCACGTTTGCCTACCAAAACCGGTTTCCCCAACGGATACTGATAGTCTCCGCAAGCGGTTTCAAAAATCTGCTTTTCTTCCTCCGTTACAGGTTGCAACTCCGAGTACCCCGGAAGAGCCACGACTTGTCCCTCCAGATACCCATAGTCTATCAAGAACCGGTTCAGTTCTTTGGCCGTTTCCGCTACACGTACATCGCGTATACCAAACCCATGCTCAGCAACTTCCGCCTTTGGCAAAGCCTTCTTCAAGTCCTCCAGAGCCGATTCCATATCTCCGCTTCCGAACGTGCAGAAAGTCACGATTTTCCTCCCTTCGAAGTCGTGCTCCTTCAGTAATGATGCGATGGGCAGGGCGTAGGTTCCGAACCAAATCGGGTAACCCAGATAAATCACCTCGTACTTCGACAAGTCTGCCTTCAGAGGTTTCAGTTGGGGCAGATTTCTACTCTCGCGTTCCTGTTTCACCCGCTCAAGCGTTTCGGCATACGTCCCCGTATATGGTTTCTGTAGTTCGATGGCTTCGATATCCGCTCCCAAAGCTTTCTGTATTTCTTGAGCCACCACCTTTGTCGAACCCGTTTGCGAGTAATAAAGTACCAATTGGTTGGTGCTGGTTTCCTTCGGACTGCATGCTGTTCCTACCCATGCCAGTGCTGCTACCAAAGCAGTCATAAAGTAAATTTTCATCATTCTATTCTGATTAAAATTAGAGACTATTTTTCAAGTTTTCCTTCAACTTCTCTTCCGACATGGTAAACACATGGTTGAATACCCCTACCGAGACAATTTTTTCTTCTCCTTCAAAGACCACCCGACCGATACTGCACACAAAGTAGTTGTCTACCAGCAGTTTTTTGTCGACCACTATTTCGATGATTCCCGAGCCAATCACAGAGCCTAGCATGGCAAATCCCATCTCCTCCTCCGTTTCGGCATGTTTCGACAATTCCGTGTCCAGAGCCACGTTGACCAGTTTCATCAACGCATCCTTATGATCCTCCTTCTGCGGACAAGTGATTACGCCTACCAGTGCAATGGCTAGGATGACGATAAGTAGCAATAGTTTTTTCATATTTCTGAATCCTCCATGGGGAAAGTATGACAATCAATAAGTTTCGCCTGAGTTCAGCTCGTCGTTGGTGAGCGGACGGTTGTTCATCTTCCGCCAGAAGTAAGCGATGTAGGCTACCACAAATGGCAGGATGAGCGAAACGATGCTCATGCAGGTCAGGGTGAACTCGCTGGAGCAGCTATTGCTCAACGTGAGCGAACTTTGCAGGTCGGCCGTAGACGGGTAATAGGACGTGCCGTTGTAGCCGGCTATCATGAACAGGGCCATTACTACCAGCACCGTGCCGGGACCGGCCAACCAGATACCGCGAGTAAATGTCTTGCGGAGGAGGGTCAGCACCACACCTGCCACGAGCAACACGGCTCCCACGAGGAAGAGGATGAGCACTACCGGAATTTCGAGCAGGTTATGCAGGTATTTGTACGGCTCCATAGCCACTACGCCATCGGCATCTACCGCAAAACCGTCCATGGTAAGGAGTAGCAGTAACACCAGAACTAGTATGGTAAGGAAGCTAATAAAGGCCTTTTTCAAGCAACGACGGAGCTGTTCTCTAAGCGTTTCGTGATTGATATTGTTGATGGCATACAAGGCACCGAGCACGATGGCGAGCGTCATCACCAACAGTCCGAAGCCAACGTTGAATGGCACGGCTACAGCTTCCAGTCCACCCCACTCGCCTACCCAACGGCTGATGACGGGAGCTGCGAGGTCGGCCACTGCATTCTTGTTAACGATGAATCCCGATCCGGTAAAGAACGTACCTACCGCCGTACCGATGAGTAACGGAGCCAGGCATCCGTTGAGGGTAAGGAACACCCGGAAGGCATTCTTGCCCAGCAAGTTGCCTGTCTTGCTCTGGAACTCGTAGCTCACGGCCTGAAACACAAAGGTGATGAGGATGGCAATCCACACCCAGTAGGCTCCGCCGAAGCTGGTGCTATAAAACAACGGGAACGAGGCGAAGAAAGCTCCTCCAAAGGTGACGAGCGTGGTGAATGTAAGCTCCCACTTGCGTCCGGTGGAGTTGACGAGCAACTGACGTTCGTCCTCGGTCTTTCCGGCCAAGAAAATCAATGCATTACCGCCCTGTACGAAGAGCAGGAACACGAGCAGTCCACCCAATAACGAGATGAGGAACCACCAATATTGTTGTAGAAATTCGTAAGTAATCATAATGATAAAATGTTTTGTTTTATATATTTTCTTTTCACCACGGAGTACACGGAGTATCACGGAATTTTTTAATTATTTCATCCGCAGGTAAATTGAATACTCTGTGGAACTCTGTGTACTCTGTGGTGAACTAAAAAGTTCATCACACCCCCTCTGGCCCTTTCTTGATAGCCTTCAGCATGATGCGAATCTCGATGGCGAGGAACAGCGTGAAGATGGCCACGAACAGGAAGAAGGTGGTCTGCACCGCTCCTACACTGACGCTGGACACTGCTGCCTTCGTTGGAAGCAATCCTTGGATGACCCATGGCTGGCGACCCACTTCGGCTACAATCCAACCTGCCTGACCGGCCAGATATACCAATGGGATGCTCCACAAAGCCACCCATTGCAACCAGGTCATCTTCTCGAGCTTGCCCTTCCATTCGGCCCAGAGCACCACAAACATCAGTACCAGCAGGAATCCGCCGAAACCCACCATCACGCGGAATGACCAATAAATCAAAGGTACATTCGGTATCAGTTCTTCGGGCGAATCGATATAGCCATAGCCGAAATAATCCACGTTCTCGTCCAATACCCGTCGGGCTTCAGCTGCTTTGGCAGGGTTCGTATCCTTTAGCATTCGATATTCCTTGAATGCCTGGAGTGCCAGTTTTCCCTTAGCAATTTTTTCCTGAGCCGAGGGGTAAGAGATTCCGTTGTGGTCGGTATAACCGTTCAGTAAGTCCTCGATGCCCGGCACACATCCGTCGATGTCGTGAGTAGCCAGGATGGAGAGCATACCCGGTATTTCCACACCCGGCACAATGGAGAACGGTGCACATTCGCCACCCTTTTCAAGTCCTTCGGCAGCAGCCATCTTCATGGGCTGGTATTTCGCCACGAGAACACCCGAGTGGTCGCCACTGAACATCAGGATGCCCGTGCCGAGGATGCCCACCACCGCCGCTACACGGATGCTGGCGAGGGCAAAGCGTACGTTGCGTTTCTTCAGCAGATACCACGAACT